>JAJFIT010000075.1 GCA_021774775.1 Alphaproteobacteria bacterium
AAGCTGGCAGATCAACAGATGATAAAAAGCGGCGAAGGCCAGTGCCAATCAGGTCCATAATTGCCCTCAGGGTTTTTCGCTAGGCGTAAGCAGTTTGGCTTCCCTCCGCGCGGGCATCACTGGCTGCTGAATCACCGATGCTGGTTCGAACGTTGGAATAATCCATATGGGCCTGCACACAACCCATGGCAGCCTGCACCAGCCGAGGTGTCAGTCCCTGGTAGAGAATATCAACAATTATTGCGGGATCACTTTGGCCTTCGCGCATCAAGTTTTCAACTTGATCCTGCCGCATCATTCGATGGGCAAGAATTTCGTCTATGCGGGCGTCGGCGTCTTCAACCGGATCGCCGTGACTGGGCAACAATCGGCTTGCACCCACCTGCTTCATGGCGTCAAGGCTATCCAGATAATCTGCCAAATTGCCAAGTGGCGGCACGATCACTGTTGTCGACCAACCCATAACATGGTCGCCGGAAAACATAATATTTTTCTCGGGCAGCAAATAACAAAGATGATTGGGGAAATGCCCCGGCGTATGCAACGCCTGTATGCGCCATTGGCCGTCGCCCAGTGTTTCGCCGCCCCTGAGGGTGTGATCCGGGGTAAAAGCTGTATCAATGTCTTCTTGGCTGGCTGCCAGCAACTCGGGCGACACCCCCCCATTGCCGTAAATCGGCGCTGATATATTTGCCTGCAATTTCTTGGCGGCAGGGCTGTGGTCCAAATGGGAGTGGGTCACCAGAATTCCGGCGACACGGCGGCCCGATACGGCGTCTGTGACAATGGCAATATGCTCGGCGTCGTCAGGGCCAGGATCAATAATCCAGACGGCTTCATCGCCGACAATATAGGTATTGGTGCCAGGGCCGGTGTAGTCTTTTGAATTGTCCGCAAGCAGCACGTCAATGCCATTTGCAACAAAAATTGGCACGCCGTACACAGCTTTGGCGCGCAGCGCCTCGGCAGCAATATTGCTGGGAACCAGATCGTTTGGTGTATTTTTACAGTCAGTCACAGGTTACTCATATCAAATTTAACAAAACACTCTAGCGCTAATTAACGGTGAAACATGTGTTTTTCCACTCACCCCTCATCACGCTTTGGTGACGGCTCCGCGCCGAGGCACTCCTATGGTGCCCTTTCAAACTTTGTCGACAGGACAACGCTGGTCTGGGTTCGCTCAACTCCCTTTATCCGGCCAATTTCATCGAGAGCATTATCCAGCGCCGCCGTGCTATCAGCCCGCAAACTTGCGATAAGATCAAACTCGCCCGAAATGGTGTAAAGCCGGGTGACCGCCGTATGGCGTTTGCAGAAAGCAACGATCTCGTCTTGCGCGCGCGGCATGATTTTCAACATCACCTGTGCCCGCACCTCGCGGCCTGCATAATCGCTACCCAAACGAACGGTATATCCGGCAATAACGCCGCTGACCTCCAGCCTGCTTAACCGGTCCTGCACTGTCGAGCGAGACAGGCCCATCACCCGCGACAGCGCGCTCATGGATATCCGCGCATTTTGCCGCAACACGTCGATCAACCGTTTATCGGTAGCATCCATCATACAATTTACCGGATTATTCGTTAATAATCACGAATATATAATGCATATTGTATGTTCTGGCTATTCAAATCGGTCAATCATAGTCGGTATCTTTACCCGCAATTGAGGAGTGGATTGGGCTTCAGTCCTCGGGGAACCAAGAATTTATTTCAGAATTTACAGAATATAACGGCTGGAAGGACACTATAATGCACGACGTTTTATTGATGGGAGCCGGCAAAATCGGCGAGATGATAGCGACTTTGCTTGCCGGTTCCGGTGACTATAAAGTTACCGTGGCTGACTATAACGACGCTGCCCTGGCACGCATCCCGAAACATGATCATGTCAGCATTTTGCACTTGGATGTGACCAACTCCGCGGCACTTGATGCAGCACTCAAAGGCAAATTCGCGGTTTTATCCGCCTGCCCCTATGAAATGACCCGCCTGATAGCGCCAGCAGCTAAAAAAGCAAACGTGCATTATTTCGACCTGACCGAAGATGTGGAATCCACTCGCCTGACCAAATCGCTGGCGGTCGACAGCGACTGTGCATTTGTACCGCAATGTGGCCTGGCCCCCGGGTTTATCTCCATCGTCGCATACGACTTGGCCAAAAATTTCGACACGCTTCACAATGTGCATATGCGGGTGGGTGCGCTGCCCAAATATCCGTCAAATTCGCTGAAATATAACCTCACATGGTCCACCGATGGCCTGATCAACGAATATTGCAACCCTTGCGAGGCTATTGTTGGCGGTGACCAAATCGAAGTGCTGCCGCTGGAGGAACTGGAACGTTTCAGCCTCGACGGCATCGAATATGAAGCCTTCAACACGTCGGGCGGCCTGGGCACCCTGTGCGAAACTCTGGACGGCAAGGTCAACAACCTGAATTACCGCACGGTTCGCTACCCTGGTCACCGCGACATTCTCAAGCTGTTGCTGCATGACCTTCGCCTGAACGAGCGCAAAGACCTGATGAAAGATATTTTTGAGCATGCACTGCCTATAACGCTGCAAGATGTGGTTCTGGTTTTTGTCAATGTTTCCGGCGAAAAAGACGGCCGGTTTATGCAGGAAAGTTACGCGCACAAAGTATACGCCCGCGACATCGGCGGCAAACGCTGGAGCGCGATCCAGATCACCACCGCATCGGGCATTTGCACCATGCTGGACCTGGTTGCTGACGGAAAGTTGCCCCGGAAGGGCTTCGTGCGACAGGAAGATACCAATTTCAACGATTTCATTGAAAACCGCTTTGGTTCCGCTTATGCCCGTTCTGTAGAGGTGCGGGCCTGAGGTTACTCTGACCCGTCAATTGGGGCTGAGAACTGGGAAAAACAATGCCGGAAAATTCTGATAGCCAACAAATCACTGGCGGGCAGGCGCTGATCGAAGCGCTTGTCGCCAACGGGTCAAACTTGGCCTTTGGTGTACCGGGCGAAAGCTATCTGGCCGCGCTTGACGCGTTGCATGACGCCGAGGATGCCATTCGCTTTGTCACCTGTCGCCATGAAGCGGGGGCCGCCAACATGGCCGAAGCACACGGCAAATTAACCGGCAAGCCGGGCATTTGTTTCGTTACCCGCGGCCCCGGTGCAACTCATGCCTCCATCGGATTGCATACCGCCTTTCAGGACAGCACGCCAATGATCATGCTGATCGGTCAGGTTGCCTCAGATCAGGTTGAGCGCGAGGCTTTTCAGGAAATCGATTATCGGCGCTACCTCTCGGAAGTCACCAAATGGACCGCCGAAATTAACGATCCCTCGCGCATCGCAGAATATGTTGGCCGTGCCTACCGTGTTGCCACGTCCGGCAGGCCGGGGCCGGTGGCACTTGCCTTGCCCGAAGACATGCTGACAGCGCTGTGTGACCGACAGGAAACTGTTCCCTACCAACCCGCGAAGGCATCACCTGGCCCGGTCGAAATGCAGCACCTGAAGCAATTGCTGGAAGCAGCCAAACGTCCGCTGATAATGCTCGGTGGCAGTGGTTGGTCCAAAACCTCAGTCGATACTATTCAGGGATTTGCGGCAGCAAACGGCTTGCCGGTAACAGTTTCATTCCGCTGTCAGGACCGGTTTGACAACCGCCTGCCAAACTATGTGGGCGATATGGGTATCGGTGCTAACCCCAAACTCATCAAACAGATGCAAGACGCTGATGTGCTGGTGGTGCTGGGGGCGCGGCTAGGGGAAATGACCACCGGGGGATATGTGCGCATCAAGGCGCCCGTACCGGAACAAACCCTTATCCATATCCATCAGGGCGCAGAAGAACTGGGCCGGGTGTTCCAGCCCGCCTTGGCGATTAACGCGGCGCCGGACACTATGGCCCTTGCACTTACTGCGCTCGGCCTAAAACCAAATCCCGCGTGGGCGAAACAGACCGCTGATGCAAGAGCAACCTACCTGGATTGGATTAAACCCGTTGCCAACCCGGGCGATGTTCAGCTGGCAGACCTGTACAAACATATGCGCGAAACGCTTCCAGCCGACACGATCTTTTGTAACGGCGCCGGAAACTATGCATCCTGGCTGCACCGCTTTTACCAATACCGCGCCTACCCCGCCCAGCTTGCGCCAACGTCCGGGGCTATGGGTTACGGCGTGCCAGCAGCAATAGCTGCCAAAATCGCCCAGCCCGAAAACACGGTCATTGCCTGCGCCGGTGACGGTTGCTTCATGATGAGCGTGATGGAGCTGGCAACTGCAGTTCGCTACAAAGCAAACGTTATTTTCCTGGTGTTTAACAACAGCATGTTCGGCACCATTCGCATGCACCAGGAACGTGCCTACCCCGACCGGGTTTCCGGTACGGACCTGACGAACCCGGATTTTGTAGTGCTGGCAGAAAGCTTCGGCGCGATGGGTTTACGGGTCGAAAAAACTGACGAATTTGAGGGCGCGCTGGAACAGGCACTTGCCGCAAGTCGGCCCGCTCTTATTGAAATTATGGTAGATTCGGAAGCAATTGCACCCACCGCAACACTCTCTGGCCTTAAAAATCAGAAGTAAACAATCGAAAATCGGAACCAAAAAGCCGAAAATGGAGATCAAACTCATGAAAACCCGCGTCTCAGACATCCTGAAATCGATGCAAATCGACCCCGCTCAATTCTCAGATGGCAACCTCAAAGTTCACTCGCCGATCGACGGAAGCGAAATTGGCTGTGTTCAAATGGATGACCGGGCGTCGGTTGACACCAAAATTACTAATGCTCAATCGGCATTCCTGAAGTGGCGTGCGGTGCCTGCCCCACGGCGCGGCGAACTTGTGCGCTTGCTGGGCGAGGAACTGCGCGAGCATAAAGATGCGCTGGGTGCGCTGGTTACAGCCGAGTGCGGGAAAATCCTCGAGGAAGGCAAAGGCGAAGTTCAGGAGATGGTCGACATCTGCGAATTTGCCGTCGGCATTTCGCGCCAACTGCACGGCCTGACCATCGCGTCCGAGCGACCCGGCCATCATATGCGCGAATATTGGCAGCCGCTTGGCCCGGTGGGCATCATCTCGGCGTTTAATTTTCCGGTTGCGGTTTGGGCATGGAACACAGCGCTGGCGCTGGCCTGCGGCAACCCCTGCATCTGGAAACCATCAGAGAAAACACCGATGACCGCGCTTGCGTGCCAAGCTTTGATGGAGCGGGCCATTGCGAATTTTCGGGCCAAATTCGGCGACGATGCGCCCGACGGTCTATCATCTGTGATCATTGGCATGCGCGACGTGGGCGAGCAAATGGTTGACGATCCGCGCATCGCACTGGTATCGGCTACCGGCTCCACTCGTATGGGCCGCGAAGTCGGGCCCCGCGTGGCGGCACGCTTCGGCAAATGCCTGCTGGAGCTCGGCGGCAACAACGCGATCATCGTCGCGCCCAGTGCAGACCTGGACATGGCGATCCCCGGCATTGTTTTCGGCGCTGTCGGCACAGCCGGTCAGCGCTGCACCAGCACCCGGCGATTGATTGTGCATTCAAGCGTATACGCTAGCTTGGTGCCGCGCCTGAAGAAAGCCTACGAAGGCATCCGTATCGGCGACCCGCTCGTAGACGGTACACTTGTTGGGCCCGTAATTGATGAAACATCGTTCGATGGTATGGAAAAAGCACTGGATGCAGCCCGCAGTGAGGGCGGTGTTGTCACCGGTGGTAGCCGTGTACTCGCCGACCAGTATCCAGACGCCTACTACGCCCAGCCTGCCATTGTTGAATTGCCCGGCCAAAGCGCCAGCATGTGCGAGGAAACCTTCGCCCCTATTCTTTATATCGTAAAATATGACACGCTCGACGACGCCATTACCCTGCAAAACGGTGTGCCGCAGGGCTTGTCCAGTTCGATTTTCACAACCGATGTGCGTGAAGCGGAGCAGTTCATCAGTGCAGGCGGTTCTGATTGCGGCATTGCCAACGTGAACATCGGCACATCAGGTGCGGAAATTGGCGGTGCCTTCGGCGGCGAGAAAGAAACCGGTGGCGGCCGCGAAAGTGGTTCTGACGCTTGGCGCGCCTATATGCGGCGTCAAACATCAACTGTGAATTACAGCCGCGAACTGCCTTTGGCCCAGGGCATAAAATTCGATTTAGACTGATTATCACTCAAAAAATACTCTCAAAAAGGCCGACCCTCGTGGTTGGCCTTTTTTATTGTCTTTGTCCTGCCCTGAAATAGGTTAACACATCGGAGACCGGTATTGAGGGCCGCAAAAAGGAAGCTCGGAGCGATGCCCCCGGAAATCACCAGATATATATTCTGGAATTCAACGGACACATCTCAATTTGTGATCTGGTAGACAACCGTGAAACAATTGCCGGAATAGGCTACAGTACTGAACAATCTGATGTAGCCAGCTTACAGGAAAAAGTTGCATCAAGTTCCATTCTACTCATGTTGGGATAAAATCATGTTGCCATCATTCACTGAAGACCATGTCATTTTCCGCCGATCAGTTGCTGCATTCGTTGCGAAAGAAATTGCGCCCTTTGTTGCCGAGTTTGAGGGTAACGGTGAAGTGCCACGCGATATTTTTAAAAAATTGGGCGCGCTTGGTTATCTAGGCATCCGCCTCAGCAAGGAATACGACGGATCTGGACAGGATTTTCTCTATACGACTATCCTCCTTGAAGAGCTGATGCGGTGTGGTTCGGTAGGAGTAGCAGTATCGATTATGGCGCACGCAGAATTTGCCAGCAAAGTTATCGACCGGGCAGGTTCGCCGCACCTCAAAGAATGTTTCGTGCGGCCTGCTATCACCGGCGAAAAAATTGGTGCCTTGGGCATTACCGAACCAGGAGCCGGCAGTGATGTGGCCGCCATAAACACAAAAGCGCTCAGAGACGGTGACGCATACGTCATTAACGGCACAAAAGTTTTTATCACCAATGGCACAATCGCGGATTTTGTCACCCTTGCGGTTAGAACCGGTGAGAAAGGCCATAGCGGTATATCGTTGATCGTTGTGCCGCTCGACAGCTCTGGCATTGAAAGACGGCGGTTAAAAAAAACCATGTGCGATGCGTCTGACACCGCCGAACTTTTTTTCACCGATGTGCGTGTACCGGCGGAAAACCTGCTGGGTAGTGAAGGCGATGGTTTTCGGCTGATAATGGAGGGTTTTGAGGGAGAACGACTTGTGTTGTCGATCATAGCGTGCGCGCAAATGCGACTTTTATTTGAAGCAGCAAAAACGCAAGGGTTGGAGCGAGCTGCTTTTGGCAACAAATTGCTGGGGTATCAGGTGTGGCAACACCGATTGGCAGATGTGCTAACACGAATCACTGCAGCTGAAACACTGACTTACCGTGCGATTGATATGTATGTGAGAGGTGTACCCGCGAACGCCGAAATATCAATGGCGAAGCTGTTTTCAACCGAATTAGCCCACAGAATTGCCCATGATTGCAGCCAGATATTTGGTGGGATGGGGCTAATGGAGGAAACCGCAGTCGCGCGGTTGGAGCGAGATTGCAAGGGCTTCACCATCGGGGCTGGCACCAGCGAAATGATGCGTACGATCATCGCCAAATCATCGGGGCTTGCGCCTTGAACTATACAGTTAGCAGTAAAAAGAAAATTCGGCGGCACAATATTTATTTGCGCTCCAAATCTCCCAGTCCCACGTCTACCAGCCATTTATGTCATTTTTTTCGAGTCGGAACAGTCAAATTCGAGGCCAATTTTACTCAAATTTTAAACCCCTTACCATTACTGCAAAAATACAAGTGGGTTTCCAGCCAGCCAAAAGGTTATTTATTCTAGTGACTCCTAATAGCCATGACTAGGGGTCGAAAATGGTATCTGAGTTTGACATTAAATATGTGGTCCGCGACCGCAGCCTGCCACCTTTCAAAAGCGTCACTCACGTTGGCGGCGAACTTTCATCTGGCGATTGCTGGCAGATATCGATTGATGAAGCCATTGAAGGAATTAAAACCGGCAGGTTCGCTTTTACAATCACCCGCGACGAATGCGCACCCGAGCAACTCATGGTCGAACAGCAGTATGGCCCGCTGCTTAAATCAGTGCTGGATGGACGGCAACCACAAGCCCTAATGGCCATGCCCGAAACGAAGCCTGTGTGTTGCTAGACAGGGTGTCCGTTCGAGCGGGAACTTGTATGCCAAGAAAAAACCCCCAGAGAAAACTCTGAGGGTTTTTAAATTCTTTGCAGTTTAACGGGTTACCGAAGAACTATTTAGTTCGACACTACACCATCACGCTCAAGGCGCTTGCGCTCCAGCTTACGAGCACGGCGAACTGCGGCCGCCTGCTCACGAGCCCTCTTTTCAGATGGCTTTTCATAAAAGCGACGCATTTTCATCTCGCGGTAAACGCCTTCGCGCTGCAGCTTTTTCTTCAAGGCACGCAGAGCCTGATCTACATTATTATCACGTACGGAAACCTCCATGGGTTTCACTCCTTTCAAAGCCATAATTTGTGAGACACACTTAAAGCGTGAACCACAGGGCAGGCGCGGTATAACAAAGGCTTTATGCCCGCACAAGTCAAAACCGCAAAAAACCCTGCCTGGCAACCATTTGGCTGTCAGATCGTCACTTTACTGGCGGATATCCTAACATATTTGGCTTACAGACGCAAAAATGCGGCAACATGTCCCTCGCCCAGCCGTTGGTTCCATGGTAAATAACTCAAAGTCAGGCGAATCAGTTGTTCGCGAATATCCAAGGTAGGACTAATGGTCAAAAGCCAAAAACAGAGCTCACAAAGGATGCCCCCCAAAGAAAGCGAAACTGCAGCGCTGACACCGGAAGAGCTGCGCATACCACTTTTGCATGCTGTGCTCGCCCACGTTCCGTTCGATGGCTGGACTTCCAAGGCCGTTGAACATGCCGCTGCCGACCTTCACATCTCGAACGCTATGGCGGAACTTAGTTTCCCCGGCGGCGCAACCGAGATGCTGGAAGTCCATCTGTCCAACGCAAATGATATTCTGACGGAAAAACTGGCGACCCTTGATCTGCCGTCGATGAAAATTCGAGACCGCATCACACTTGCTGTGCGCACACGGCTCGAGCAAAGCGGTGAGGCCCGTGAAACTGTACGGCGCGGGCTGTTTACACTGGCATTACCGCAAAATCTGGCGCTTGGCTCAAAAGCACTATGGAACTCAGCCGACACCATGTGGCGCGCTGCGGGCGACACCTCCACCGACCATAACTGGTATACCAAACGCGCCACCCTAAGCGCGGTCTACAGTGCTGTACTATTGTTCTGGCTCAATGACGAGTCGGACGGATACGAAGACACCTGGGCGTTCCTGGACCGGCGCATTGAAGACGTGATGAAAATTGAAACCGCCAAATATAAACTGCGTCAATCCAGCGCAAATTTCCCGTCACTTTCCCGGTTTCTGGGCCGCCTGCGCTATCCGGGCGAGTAAGGCGTGGTTTTGGAGAAACAACCAACCTCTTTCACCGAACTTTGCCAATTGCCCAACATTGCTGCCGACACCATCGGTGTGCTTACCCGGTGGCACCGGTATCTGGAAACCGAGCGGCGGGTATCAGATCATACGCTGGATGCTTACGGCAGGGACGTGGGTACTTTCATCAGTTTTTTAGGCGACTACAAAGGCGCAACCGTTGGGCTTGAATTGCTGTCCGGCCTTCAGGTTCGGGATTTTCGCGCCTTTCTTGCCTCCCGGCGAAATGACGGCCTTTCACCCCAGTCAACCGGGCGTATATTATCGTCGATTCGTAATTTCTACCGCTATATGGCACGGGCAGAGGGCGTTGAAAATGACGCAATTAACGCGGTCCAGTCACCAAAAAAACCACACCGGGTGCCGCGGCCACTTTCCGAGGAAGCAGCACGGTCGGTTGTCGAAATATTGCCCGAATTTGCTGACGAAGGTTGGGTCGCCGCGCGAGATGTTGCTGTTATTTCGCTACTATATGGCTGCGGCCTCCGCATCGGCGAAGCATTGGCGCTAAACAAGGCAGATCAACCGAAAGGCGACAGCATGAGGGTTATGGGAAAGCGCAACAAAGAACGCATTGTGCCGGTGCTGCCAGCTGTACGCTCGGCGATTGATGACTACGTCGGGAAATGCCCATACCAGCTAGCGCCCGACGGACCCTTGTTTGTCGGTAAACGCGGTGGCAGGCTAAACCCACGCATTATTCAGGGCGCGATGCAGAAGGTGCGCATAGCCCTGGGATTGCCGGACACAGCAACACCGCACGCGCTGCGACACAGTTTTGCCACCCACTTGCTCTCGCGCGGCGGCGATTTGCGCACCATTCAGGAATTGCTGGGGCACTCGGACCTGAAGGCCACCCAAATATATACGGAAGTGGATAGCGCGCAGCTTAAGCGCGTGTATGATCAAGCCTTCAAACGAGGATAGCGCGTGCCAGATAACCATCCGGACGATAAAAATAACAACCGACAGAGAGATTTGAAGCTTGCCCGTTTTCGTGGTTGGTCGCTGACAGCACTTTATTTTGCGCTGGCGCTTTGGGCGATCATTTTCTGTTACGTCACCTATAGCTTCTGGCCCTACTTGCTTGAGCAATCGGGCGGCAGCCTGTTAATGCCCATAGTTCTACTGGTATCCAGTATAATGACATTTTTCGCGTCGGCGCGCGCCGGGCACAAGTTCCTGAAAGCCATGCAGAGCAAGGCAATTATGCCAGCCGTCGACTTGCTGCCCTTTTTGGCGATTGCGGTAACAATTGTCGTTGCCGGTCAGGCGTTCGGCACAGCCTAGAACAGTGCTTTCGGAAAAAGGTCCGAAAACAGCGAGTGTTTAGTCCTGATTTCGATTATCCTTTTGGACATGAACACAGACACAAATACAAATCTGCAATCAAACCCTCACCTGTTGTATCAGGCCCTGCTTGAGCGCGACGAGCGTTTTGACGGCAAGCTGTTTTTCGCCGTAACCAGCACAGGCATTTACTGCAGACCCATCTGTCCTGCGCCCAAGCCCAAGCCCCAAAACGTACTGTATTTTGCCGATGCAAAAACCACGGCGCTCGCCGGGTTTCGGGCCTGTAAACGCTGTCGGCCGGAAAGCCGCCCTGGCAGCCCTGCATGGGAAGGAACAAAGGCCACCGTCAGCAGGGCACTGCGCCTGCTTGCTGGTACTGACAGCCCGGAAAACCTGACAGAGCTTGCGGACAAGCTGGGGGTTACCGACCGTCACCTGAGGCGGTTGTTCAAGCAGCATCTGGGCAAAAGCCCGATGGATGTACGCCAGCAAAACCG
>JAJFIT010000076.1 GCA_021774775.1 Alphaproteobacteria bacterium
TCAGCATGGCTTTCCGGGGCGAGCGGCGCACCATGGCAACCGCGCCTTCTTTGGCCAGAAACTGTTCCAGCTCGTAGAAGAAACTCTTGTATTTTATCCAACCCTCAAAGCTGGCCTTGGCCGGGTCACCGGTCGGCACTGAATATTCTGCGGTTTTCGTCAGGTTTCCCTCATCGCGCCGGGTGAAAACCTTATTGCTCGGCGCTTTTTGTTTGGGCAAACTGCTGACCAACACAATCTTGCCGTCAAGCTTGCCGCGCCATTTAGCAAAATCCTTTTTCGACCCGATCGGTGCATGAACCACATCGCCCTCAAGAACACCGGTGGTGCCAGGGTGCCAGGTAAGCGGCAAGGCATACAGCTGGGTCCGGCGCGGCGCGGTCATGTAAACCTCCGACCGCTCCCCGGTCCAACCTGCGCCGAATTCAAACCCTTCAAGGCGCGCATTCTCCAGACCCCATTCAGTTAACTTGTCCCTGGTCCAGTTATTGGCTTCAATCATGGCAGGAGATCCGGTCAGGCGCGGCCCAATCGCGTCTGTCAAATGGCGCAGGGTATCCATCACCTCAGACCGGTTGAAACCTTCATCGCGAATCTTATTGATCGCATCCAGGTCAACAGGTTCCTGTGCCCCTGTTGGTACTGCGAGTAAAACCGCGCATAAAGCGGCTGCAAAAAATTGTTTCATCACTGTCTCCGTCTTTTGTTTGTTTCTTTTCGTTGGCATTACCGTGCGGCGAATGATCGGTTTATTCAAGTCCTTCCGTATACCATTCATAGTCAAAAAACTGTTTTAGCGGCTCCATTCCCGCCAACACAAACCGGGTGTCACACGACCAATCGTCGAACCGTTTCAACAGCGGCCAAATTTCCTTACTCCAGGGTCTATCCAGCGACTGGTTCACCTTAAAAACATAGTCCGGAAAACGCACCAGGTCACCGAATCCCCTGCTTTCCTCAAGCGTAATCTTGGACAAGCGGCCCGCGTAACAAATACGCTCTACCAAACGTTTGCCGTAGGAGGAAGGCAAGGCGCTTATCTCAGCCGCCATCCGGCCTTCAATCTGGCTGAGGGTCGTCTGGCTAAGTTCCAGATGCTGCTCAACATTTTCTATGGAATCACCAATTTCGGCATTCGCTTCACTAAGCGCACGCCGCCGAACCTCTGCCGGAAGCTCGGTAAACCCCCCCGCCATCCAAAAGGCAATTCTATGGCGGAGCCGCTCGATAGAGCCACCCTTGATAATGAAATCATCACCGCCAGATCTAAGGCCGCCGCGTACAATATCAATGTCATTATAACCCGTCAGAAAAATAACCGGCATAGTCTTCAGGCCAGCCCGGTCCAGGTTGGAGACAAAATCGAACCCGCCGTCGCCGGGCATTTGCACATCGCTGATTATCATCGCGGGGCGGTAAGACCGAACATAATCAATCCCCTGCTCCGCGGTTTCCGCAATGATAGTTTCGAAACCGAAATGGTTCACGGCAGCTGCATGAACCTGCAAAACAACAGGCTCGTCGTCGACCAGAAGTATGGGGCCCTTGCGCATAAATCTGCCTACAACAAAATGGCGTAAGCCATCCCCAAAAAGGCAAAAAAACCAACCACATCCGTAATGGTTGTAACAAAAACGCTGGAAGCAATCGCCGGATCTATATTGAGTTTATGCAGCAGCATGGGCACCGCCATGCCGGACAATCCGGCAACAAAAATATTGACAATCATTGCCGCCGCAAAAATCAGTGCAAGCGTTGCACCGCCAAACCACACATAGGCTACCGCCCCGGACAAAAGTGCCAAAATAAGACCATTCAGACTTGCAGCCATTAACTCGCGCATCATCACCCGTACGGCGTTGGTGGAGCTGAGTTCCTTGGTCGCAATCGCACGCACAGCCACAGTCATGGTTTGTGTTCCGGCGTTGCCGCCCATGGACGCCACAATTGGCATCAACACCGCCAGGGCAACCATTTGTTCGATGGTGGCATCAAAAAGCCCGATAATGGTCGACGCCAGAATTGCAGTTCCCAGGTTAACGGTCAGCCAGGCAAAACGGCTGCGGGTAATTTCGAGAAAATTTTCATTGAGGCCAGACTCTTCCCCAACACCCGCCAGCGCAAGGATATCTTCTTCGGCTTCCTCTTCGATCACGTCAACGACATCGTCCACGGTGATTACACCGACCAGACGGCCATTCTCATCGACCACACCCGATGAAATCAGATGGTATTTGGTGAACTGGTAGGCCGCTTCTTCCTGGTCCATATTCACGTTAATAAGATAGGGATCGGCTTCCATAATTTCTGCGATAGTTTTTGGCCTTTTTGTCCGCATTAACCGCGAGACTGGTAAGGTACCGACCGGTCGGTGCGACGGATCGACCACAAAAACATCGTAGAAATCGTCGGGAATATTGCCCTTATCCGAGCGCAGAAAGTCGATGGTTTGGCCGACTGTCCAGAATTCAGGCAAGGCCACCAGCTCGCGCTGCATCAGGCGACCAGCGGAATCCTCAGGGTAGCTGAGATTTTCTTCAATCGCCGCACGGTCGTCGCTGTCCAGCGCGTCCATAACCTCTTTGCGGTCTGCGGCTTCCAGTTCCTCGATTACATAAACAGCATCGTCTATTTCAAGCTCAGTGACAGCCTCAGCGATCTGCTCATTGGGCATGTGCTCGTAAAGGTCGTCCTGGGCTTCACCCTCAACCTCGGTCAACACGTCAGGGTCGAGCTGGTCGCCTAGCAGTTCGATAAGCTTGACACGCCGACCGGACGGCAAAACCTCGAGAATATCGGCCACATCCGCCGCATGGACTTCGTCCAAAAGTGTCCGCACACGCTCGCCGTCGTCTTCTTTCAGGCTTTCCTGCAATTCGTCAATGAAGGGACGACTGAGATGAACGTCAGTTTGCGGCACCTCGATAGCTTCATCTATGATGCCCTCTTTGCCAGCAGACAGCCCAGCTGGTGCGCCGTCATCAATGCGGCCCTCTTGCCCGTCTTTGTCCTGGCCTGACTGTGTCAATTCCGTCCCCCATCAACACTGAAAGGCACTTATAAACCTGCCTTCACCACACTTGATAAAAGAAACTGCGGGCGGAAGCCAGCTTCGAGTTGCACTATAGGGGTGATTAACGTGATTTAAGGTACCACAGGCTGTTAGCTGCAACCTGACATGGAAGCCAGCCAGCGCATGGCGCAAAATTCTGTGAGGTTGCCTGATAATGCAACACGTTTCAAAAAAGGAGTGTTAAAATAAGCCCATGAAGACGCTAAAAACATGTAACGCAGTGATTGCCAGCCTTCTGATCGCGAGCCTTTCATCCGCGCAGGCGACACCGCCAATTCAGACCGAAGCCAAAACTGGTCGTTTCCAAACTGCTTTTTCTGTCCCGTCCAAGCTCGCCACCTACGGCGAAATGATCGAACGGTTCGCCGGTGAAGGAGGCTTGAAAAACCTGGATGCCAATATGGCAGAAGACGGCATTACCGTTGATAAATATGAGACGTTCACTGTTACCCTCACCGAAGAAACCTACGAGGTGTATGTGCCCCCCACATACACCCCCGACAAGCCAATTGGATTGATGGTTTATATTCCCGCGCGCGACACCGGGGCACCGCACCCGCAGTATTTACCGGCCCTTGACGATCAGTATATGATTTACATTGGCGCAAACCTGTCGGGGAACCGCCGAAACCCGATTCTTCGCCGGGCACCTCTGGCCCTGCACGCCCTGGAAAATATGGCGCGAATATACAATATTGACCCCGCGAGGGTTTATGTTGCTGGTTTGTCCGGCGGCGGCAAGATGGCAGTGTATCAGGGCGTTAGACGGCCTGCCCGAGACCGAATAATAGCTGCTGATATCAACAGGTGCGGATTTCCGGGCCTTCACCAACAAAAAGAACAACCCACAGAATCGATTGCTTTTTTCTCAGGGTTTGGAGATTTTGATGCTCCCGGCGAGAAAACCACAAACAGAATGTCACTGATCTGCCATCATCTAGGTCATTTGACGCGCTCCTGCAAAGCCATCAAATGTTGGGGAATAAAACCTCGGGGTTCTTCATCGTCTTGATCTCGAGAATATTGCTATTTGGATCAGCGATAAAAAAGGTTTCCTGCTCGTATTTATCGCCCGAGAATCGGCGGTAGGGCTTATCGATATAGTCTAATCCGGCTTCGGCGATACGCTCTTTAACAGCATCAAAATCTTCCTGCGTCAGATGAATACCGAAGTGGGGAACCAGCACCGCGCCCATGTCCACATCATGACGAACAGCAGGCAGTTGTTCTTCACTTTGATGCAGGGTCAGTTCATTACCCCAAAAATTGACATCAACCCAGCGCCCCTCTTCCCGGTTTCCAAGGGTGCAACCAAAAACATCGGTATAAAACTTTACGGTGGTTGCAAGATCGCCAGCCGGAATGGCGAGGTGTACAATAGCAGACATGGAAATCCCCATTTAGTTTCGTTTGTAACTCTATAGAGGAAATATACACCGGACGACAAACGAAAAAAGGCAATCCATTGAATGAATTGCCCTATTCGAAAAATCTGCAAAAAAGCTTTTGGTGCCCCCAGGAAGACAAAACTTGAACTTTTTTT
>JAJFIT010000077.1 GCA_021774775.1 Alphaproteobacteria bacterium
ACATTGACGCGGACGAGGTTGAACACGGTTTTCAGGCAGGTGTTTTTGCCGCCTGTAAATTATATCCTGCCAATGCGACGACAAATTCAAGCTACGGCGTCACAGATATCAACCTGATTTATCCGGTTCTGGAAGTCATGCAGCGTATCGGCATGCCACTTTTGGTGCACGGCGAAGTCACCGACGACGATATTGATATATTTGACCGCGAGGCAGTTTTTATTGAACGAACCTTATCAAAAGTGGTTGCTGACTTTCCAGACCTTAAAGTCGTGTTTGAACATATTACGACGGCAGACGCCGTGGCATTTGTTGAGGCTGGCGGTTCCAACCTGGCGGCAACTATTACACCGCACCACCTGGAATTTAATCGTACAGCAATGTTTAAAGGCGGGATAAGGCCACATTATTATTGCTTGCCCGTTGCCAAGCGGGAAAAACACCGACTTGCGTTAAGGCGCGCAGCGACGTCGGGGTCTGCAAAATTCTTCTTGGGTACTGATTCGGCGCCGCACAGTCGGGCAAATAAAGAAACCGATTGTGGCTGTGCTGGCATCTTCAATGCACCCCATGCGTTGGAAAGCTACACAAAAACTTTTGAAGAAGAGGGCGCACTGGGCCAGTTGGAGGCTTTTGCATCAGAGCATGGTCCCAATTTTTATGGGTTGCCGCTTAACCACGAGAAAGTGGTCCTGGAGCGGAAAGACATTTTGGTGGCGAACCAATTGGAGAAGTCTGTTGTGCCGTTTCATGGTGGCGAAATGCTGAGATGGCAATTTGGGGGTATTTTGATTGAATAGGGGTGAATCGGTCCTGAGAAGGATAGAATTTGTGTCAAAGTGGATGGAACCTGTAAGGAAATTTACAGTATTTGACGTTTTCTTGATAAAATTGACGTGAGAACAAACATCAGCCTCGTTTTGACTGCTTGATCATCAGGAAATCGCGTTCTATAGTCGCCCGAGTTTGTGATCTGCGGCGCGGATATCGGCACGCGGTTAACTAATGTATGTTTAGCGGGGATAACCCAACTCATTGGAGGGAGCAATAATGACATCCGTGCACCTGGGTAAAAAAATACTATTTGTTTCAATAGCAGGCCTTTTGCTTGCGGCTTGTTCGAAAGATTCGGCGCCGGTAGAGACGGTGGAAACGCCTGATGAGGTAATAACTGACGCCGATGACAATAGTGGTCGGCCGAGTGCAGTCGAGACTGCGCGACTTGAAGCTGAACGGCTTGCTACATTGGAACGCGACAAATTCGGCGCGAGCGCCAATCAGGCGGCGCTGGATGCCTTTGCTGGCGACCGCGTATTTTTCGCCTATGACAGTTCTGAACTGACTGACGAAGCACGTGACACTTTGGCGAAGCAAGCCGAGTGGCTCGGTTACCATAGCCGTGCACGGGTTAACATTGAAGGTCACTGCGATGAGCGTGGTACACGTGAATATAACCTTGCGCTCGGTGAACGCCGGGCCAGCGCAGTACGTAGTTATCTGATCGCGCTAGGTGTCCCGTCCAGCCGCATGGAATCCATAAGCTACGGTAAAGAGCGCCTGGCAGTTGCAGGCAGCAGTGATGGTGCCCGTAGCCAGAACCGCCGCGGGGTCATGACCGTTAAATAAGCCGGTCGCTTGTAATGATTGATGGGCCTCGCGCAGGGAAATCCGGCGCGGGGTCGTCTTTTTTATGCCCGAATGGGATGTTATAAGCGGTGATCTAAAATCAGTATTTCGTTGCGTATAGGGAAAGCAGCATGCGCGTTTTCTTAACAATATTTGCTCTTTTGAATTTTTCTGCACTGGCGTTGCCTGCCTCTGCACAGTCAAGCCCGGCAGTCATGGAGGCCAAAATAGATGCCATCCAGCGCCAATTGCGCATTTTGCAACGTCGTATGAATGGCGGTGCCGTGCCTGCTGATGCCGCAGTGGAAGAGCAGCCCGCTCCATCTGATCGGCGTGTGCTTGCGGATTTGCTCGCGAAAATGGGAACACTGGACCGGCAAATGCGTCAGTTGAATGGTCGACTGGAAGAATATGAATATCGCCAAAATGAAATGGCAGCGACATTGACGCAGATTCGAGAGCAAATGGCCCTACAGCGTGAACAAATGTTGACGCAGGCAGGCGCGCGCGCGCCTGCGGTTGACGTGCAAAGGCAGCGACAACAAGGGCAGGGCGATGAAAGGCCCGCTGCAGGTAACCCACCCGTTGGTGTGCCTGTTGAAACACAGGGTGAAGCGTTGCCAGCGGCGCCACCGGCAGCCGTCACGATTGAATTGCCTGACGGGGACGCAGCGGCACAATATTCGTTTGCCTTTGCTTTCATTCGCAAAAACGACCTGGACAGCGGCCGGATTGCAATGGAAAAGTTCATGGCGGCACACCCCGCTGACCCGCAGACTGCCAATGCCAAATTCTGGCTTGGGCGCATTAACATGCAACAGTCGCGCAACGCAGAGGCGGCTCAGTTGTTTTTAAGTTTGATCGAGGATCACCCCAATCATGACAAGCGCGTAGATGCGCTGGTTGATTTGTCTGATGTGTTGATTGCACTTGGTGCGGCGGATGACGCCTGTAATGCACTAGCGGAATTCAGGCGCATTGAAGACAAGGCGTCTGAGCGACTGAAGACGCGGGCGCGCCGGGTTTCTGAAACCGCGAGATGCGACGTTTTTTGATGAATGGATGGGACTTTGTCTGACGGTCCGTTAACGCCAGCTGACGTGCGTTTTTCCCTGAACCAGCTCGGGGTGCCTGCATCAGCGCGCCTTGCAGTTGCGGTTTCGGGGGGCGCAGACAGCCTGTGCCTTGCTGCACTGTTGAAAGACGTCCAGCCGGTCGTTGCCTTGGTTGTGGATCACTGTTTGCGACCGTCATCGGCGGCTGAAACACAGTTGACATCTGACCGGTTGGCAGCTCTGGGTGTTGAGAGCGAAGTGCTTGTTTGGCGATATGACCAGCTGCCGACCGCAAACATTCAGGCTGTAGCGCGGGAAGCTCGTTACGGGTTGATGAGCGAGTGGTGCAATGCCAACCAAATCGAGTTTTTATGCACGGCGCATCATATGGACGACCAGGCGGAAACAATGATGTTGCGGATGGCTCGAGGCAGCGGCGTATATGGTCTGGCCGGTATGGCTGGTACGCGCGATCTGGGACGGGGTGTTACGTTGGTGCGACCGCTATTGGGTGTTCCCAAAAACCGCCTGATTGCGACGCTGAACATGAAAAATCTGAAATGGGTGGAAGACCCAAGCAACCAAAATGAGATATTCGACCGGGTCAAAATTCGGAACTTGCTGGCCGACCCACCGCTCGAAGGGTTTCGGGCTGACCGGTTGGCAGCAACGGCCCAGCGCATGCGACGGTCCCGTGAGGCGCTGGAATTTTATCAGCGACAGTGGCTATCGGATGCTGTGGAGTTTTCCGGTGCTGGCTATGCGGTGTTGGATAAAGCTAAGTTCAACGATGTGCCGGAAGATATTTATCTGCGTGCCCTGAACAGCGTTATTCAATTTTCAGGCGGTGGCGGTTATGCACCAAGATTTGAGAAACTGATGCGATTGGCCGGTGCGCTGACCGACGATGGCTTTAGTGGTCATACCTTAAGTGGTGTAAAATTTGCGCCTTTCGCCGACGGCAAAATCTTGGTCACTCGAGAAATATCGGCGATGGAAAAAGCCAAAAGCATCTCCAGTGATGTTCTGTGGGATGGACGATTTGTTGTAGGTGAAATGGGAGAAGCGCCGGGACACAATTTGTTGATTGGTCCGCTCGGCGACGCCGGTCGTAAAATTATTGTCGAACACTTTGCGGATATGAGTGGCGATGCATTTACCATTCCGAAACAGGCTCTGCCCACACTACCGGCGATATTTGAGGGTGAAAGATTGATTGCGGTGCCGCATATGGGCTATAAACCGGACGAAAGAAAAACACCGATTTTGTCGCATCAATGGCTCACTTCGTCAGAAATCGGTAAAAAAACATATCGCGGAATGCAATAAACCCTTGTACCGCGCGGCATTGAGCTTATCTCAAAGCATAAGACGAATTTCAATTTGGGTATTGTGCGGGCGCGGTTGGCGCAGCATCGAAAGGCAGTAGAGTGAACAGTTTCATGCGTAACGCATTAGTGTGGGGATTTATTATCATCATGCTATTTGCGCTTTTCAACGTATTTCAAGGCGGCGCAGCTCGTCAGCAAGAAGTTAGTTATTCTGAGTTTTTGAATAACGTTGAGCAAAACCAGGTGGCCAATGCCGAGATTTCCGGTCAGGACATAACCATCACGTACACCAGCGGAGAAGTTCGCAAGGCGGTGATGCCGAATTTCGACCCGAATCTTTATAGTATTCTCAAAGACAACAACGTGAACTTCAAGGTTGTCAAAGAAGATAGTGGCATGTTCATGACTGCGCTGTTTTCCTGGTTGCCGTTCATTTTAATCATTGGCATCTGGGTTTTCTTCATGCGCCAGATGCAAGGCAAAGGTGGCGGTGGCGGCGCGATGGGCTTCGGTAAATCCAAAGCCAAATTGCTGACGGAAAAACAAGGTCGTGTCACCTTTGAAGATGTCGCAGGCATCGAAGAAGCTAAGGAAGAACTGGAAGAGATCGTTGACTTCTTGAAAGACCCGCAAAAGTTCCAGAAATTGGGCGGTAAAATTCCAAAAGGTGCGCTTTTGGTTGGTCCTCCGGGCACCGGTAAAACGCTTCTAGCGCGCGCGATTGCAGGCGAGGCAAATGTGCCTTTCTTCACCATATCGGGTTCTGACTTTGTTGAAATGTTTGTCGGTGTCGGTGCCAGCCGTGTTCGCGACATGTTTGAGCAAGCCAAGAAAAATGCACCCTGCATCATTTTCATCGATGAGATTGACGCGGTCGGGCGTCATCGGGGTGCGGGTCTCGGCGGCGGCAACGACGAGCGCGAGCAAACGCTTAATCAACTGCTTGTTGAGATGGATGGTTTCGAGACCAACGAGGGCATTATCATTATTGCCGCTACCAACCGCCCTGATGTGCTGGACCCTGCGCTGCTGCGCCCGGGCCGGTTTGACCGTCAGGTTGTTGTTGCAAACCCGGACATCGAGGGCCGTGAGAAAATTCTGGCCGTACATATCCGCAAGGTTCCGTTGGCACCCGATGTTGATATCAATACAGTTGCGCGCGGGACACCGGGCTTTTCCGGTGCCGACTTGATGAATTTGGTTAACGAAGCGGCGCTTTTGGCAGCGCGGCGCGGCAAAAAAATCGTGTCGATGCAAGAATTTGAAGACGCCAAGGACAAAGTGATGATGGGCGCCGAGCGCCGTTCAATGGTTATGACGGACGACGAGAAAAAACTGACGGCATACCATGAGGGCGGTCATGCGCTTGTGGCATTGCATTGCCCCACATCTGATCCGATTCATAAAGCAACAATCATCCCGCGTGGCCGCGCCCTTGGTATGGTGATGCGTCTGCCGGAACGCGACCAATATTCGCAGTCTCGACAGAAAATGCATGACAACCTTGCGGTTGCAATGGGTGGGCGTGTGGCGGAAGAAATAATCTTTGGTCATGATGCAGTTACGTCAGGTGCCGCCAGCGATATTCAATATGCGACCGGCCTCGCCCGTAGCATGGTGACCCAGTGGGGCATGTCTGACACGCTAGGGCCGCTGCAATATGCTGCTAATGAGGAAGAAGTGTTCCTTGGTCATTCAGTGGCGAAGCAGCAGAATATGTCTGACGAAACGTCAAAATTGATCGATAAAGAAATTAAAGCGTTTGTTGGCGGTGCAAATGATCGCGCGACAAAAATTCTTAATGATAATATCGATGATTTGCACTCTTTGGCAAAGGCGCTGTTGGAATATGAGACATTGTCCGGCGATGAGATTGATGCTTTGCTGAAGGGCGAACCGATCAAGATTAAGCCCAAAAAACCTGACAACACACCAAAGGCACCGCCGCGGCGCACAAGTGCTGTGCCAACCACAGGTGTTGGCCAAAGCGAGCCGCAGCCCGAGGGTTAAAGTCAGTACGGGGGTTAAAGTGTGCTGACAAATTTAAGAGAAATTCCCGACGGGTTTGAGGTGTATCTCCGGCCCGTCGGTCGCGTTTCGGCGGGACACCTTGATTCTAACCTATCGCTAGAATTTGCCGGAACCGGCGTACGCTATAGCGGCGCTGTGGTGTATGCTCGTCCGCCCTCGGCGGGGGTATGTGCGGGCTATCTGTCGTTTGAAACACTATACTCCCAGATGCAGAATTGCTCACTGGAGGTATCCACCTCGCTCCGCAAACAGCTTGACGGGTTTGCCCTTCCGCGAGCCCCCTTAACGATGAACTCTGGCAAAACCCTGGCTTTTGCCAAGCCTTTGGTGATGGGCGTGCTGAATGTCACGCCAGACAGTTTTTCCGACGGGGGTCAATTTTTGGACACGACAAGCGCGGTTAGGCGCGCCCGCACAATGGCGGCGGCCGGGGCGGATATTATTGATATTGGCGGAGAATCGACCCGGCCCGGCGCCACACCTGTTTGGGAGGGCGAAGAAGCGGAGCGGGTTATTCCGGTGATTGAAGCCATGGCGGACGAACCGGTTGCCCTGTCCGTTGACACCCGCAATAGCTTTGTTATGGACAAAGCCCTGAGCGCTGGCGCTGGCATTATTAACGATGTGTCCGCACTGTCGCACGATCCGGACAGCATGGCAGTAGCTGCCAAATCGGGCGCGCTGGTGGTGTTGATGCATGCTCAGGGCGACCCTGAAACCATGCAGGATAACCCCGATTACGATCATGTATTGCTGGATGTTTATGACTATCTCTCGGCGCGGTTTGATGCCTGCGTCGCGGCGGGCATTGCCGCAGACCGCATCATCCTTGATCCCGGCATCGGTTTCGGCAAGCGAGTTGTGCAGGACAACATAGCTCTTATCAACGGTTTGGCACTTTTTCAAACACTGGGTTGCCCGGTTCTTCTGGGTGCGTCGCGCAAGCGTTTTATCGGCGCTGTCACAGGTGTTGGCGACGCCAGAAAGCGTGTTATCGGCTCGATTGTTGCGGCGGCAAAAGGTATTGAAAACGGTGCGAATATCCTGCGTGTGCACGATGTGGCGCAAACAGTGGAGGCGGTTAAAATGGTGCAGGCATTTACCGATGCATCGGTGATGGACGGGGTTGTTTGATCGCGTTACTATGCCCCCGAACGTGTTCGATTGTGAGTAAAAGGGGAATAACTGCTCATGAGCCGCAAATATTTTGGCACCGATGGCATTCGGGGCCGGGTTAATCAAAATCATATGACACCAGATGTCGCCATGCGCGTGGGCTTGGCGGCTGGGCGCGTTTTCAAGCGCGGTGACCATGTTCACCGGGTGGTGATTGGCAAAGACACCCGCCGGTCTGGCTATATGTACGAGCCTGCTTTGGCTTCCGGGTTTGTAGCCGCAGGCATGGACGTCATAATGGTTGGGCCAATGCCGACACCCGCCGTTGCCATGCTGGTCAAATCGCTGCGCGCTGATTTGGGTGTAATGATATCGGCAAGCCATAATCCGCATTATGATAATGGCCTTAAATTTTTCGGCCCGGACGGCTACAAACTATCTGACCAGACCGAGCAGGAAATTGAGCAGTTGCTGGAAAGCAACTGCAATGATGTGCTCGTGGATTCGACCGCGCTGGGCAAAGCCAGCAGGCTTGAGAGCGCGCGCGGACGTTATGTGGAATTTGCCAAGGCCACCGTGCCCGCAGGTGTTTCGCTTGAAGGGCTGAAAGTTGTGCTCGATTGCGCCAACGGGGCTGCCTACAAAGTGGCGCCGGATGTTCTGTGGGAACTGGGCGCTGACGTTATTGCTATGGGCGTGAACCCGAACGGTTTTAACATCAATGATGGATGCGGCTCTACCTATCCTGAAGCCATGTGCGAGCGTGTGATCGCTGAAAAAGCCCATATGGGTATTGCACTGGACGGAGACGCCGACCGTTTGATCCTGTGCGACGAAAATGGCAAAATCGTCGACGGCGACCAGATAATGGCGCTGATCGCCTGTAATTGGTCCCGGCGCGGCATATTGAAAGGCGATGGGCTGGTAACCACAGTGATGTCTAACCTTGGCTTGGAGCGGGTTTTAACCGAGAAGAACCTGCGGCTGGAACGCACTCAGGTGGGTGACCGCCATGTGGTGGAACGTATGCGCGAACGCGGCATGAATGTGGGCGGTGAACAATCAGGCCACATTGTGTTATCTGATTTTTCCACCACCGGTGACGGCCTTGTGTCGGCGTTGCAGGTGATGACCGAAATTGTCCAGTCGGGACGACCAGCATCTGAAGTCTGTCAGCAATTTGAGCCGGTGCCGCAACTGCTGAAAAGTGTTCGCTATAATGTTGATGACCCGATGACAGTGCCCCAAGTGCAAGATGCGATCAATTCAGCGGAGGCTGCGCTGGCGGGGACCGGGCGATTGGTGATCCGCAAATCGGGTACCGAACCCTTGTTCCGGGTTATGGCCGAGGGTGATGACGCAGACCTGATCGAGCAATACGTAAGCAACATTTGCGCTGAGGTTGAGGCGGCAACTTGATGGAGCCGCCGGTGCCCAAAATGACTGGCGAAAAACCCATGGGGCGCGTGCTGATTGTTGCCGGGTCTGACCCGTCAGGCGGGGCGGGCATTCAGGCGGATATCAAAACGGTGACCGCACTCGGTCAATATGCTGCGACGGCAATAACCGCACTTACGGTTCAAAATACGATGGGTGTCAAAGAGGCTATCGGCGTTGAGCCTCGCATCATCATAGACCAAATAACTGCAGTGCTTGAGGATGTGGGTGCTGACGTTATCAAAACCGGTATGCTGTACTCGCCGGACGTTGTTAACGCTGTAGTGGACACCATATCGAACAGTGGCTTCGATGGGCCCGTGGTTGTTGACCCGGTTATGGTGGCAACGTCAGGCGACCAGCTGTTGGATGACACCGCCGTGACGCTTATTCGCGACCGGTTAATCCCATTGGCTGCACTGGTAACACCCAACTTGCCGGAAGCAGAAGTTCTAACCGGTCGAAAAGTCACCACACCCGCTGAAATGATGCAGGCCGGGCAGGCGATACTGGAAATGGGCGCACCTGCTGTGTTGGTGAAAGGTGGACATCTGAAGTCTGCCCTTTTAACCGATTTTCTGATCACTCAAGACACTATAACCGAGCTTTCTGCACCAAAGATGGAAACCCGGCATACCCACGGCACCGGCTGCAGCTATGCCAGTGCTTTTGCAAGCTTACTGGCAGCTGGCTACGGCCTGCACCAAGCCTTTCCGGTTGCTCATGCCTTCGTTCAGGCCGCAATTGTTGCCGCACCGGGGTTCGGCGCTGGGCACGGTCCGCTCGGGCATGCACGAGCCAAGGTCATGCTGCCTGATGGTTGATCTTTATACACGCGTACGCGGTGAAAATGGCCCTTGGCTGGTTATGTTGCACGGCTTGTTTGGCTCGGGCGATAACCTGGGCGGCCTTGTGCGCTTATTGGAACGTGATTTCCGAATTTTACTTGTAGACCAACGCAATCATGGTCGCAGCCCGCACGCACCTACAATGACTTACCTTGAGATGGCACAAGATGTTTTTGCCGCGATGGACAAAGAAGGCATCACCCATGCCAATGTCTTCGGTCATTCAATGGGCGGAAAAGCGGCCATGACCATGGCGTTGTCGAAACCATCAAGGGTGAGCAAGTTGGTGGTCGGTGATATTGCACCGGTGCCATACACTGGCCATCATGACCGAATACTTGAGGGTTTGCAGGCTGTAGCGGATGCTGCGCCGCCGGCGCGCGCCGGAGCGCAGGTAATATTGGATGGGTATGTTGATGAGGCGGGCGTCCTGAATTTTCTGATGACCAACTGGCGTCGCCAACCGGACGAAAAATGGGGCTGGCGAATGAATTTGGATGTTATATTGAGCCGATACAGCGATATTGCGGCGGGTATGGCAGACGGCGTTTACGCTGGGCCAGTATTATTCTTGCGCGGGGGCAATTCTGACTATATTCAGGCATCGCACCGCGAGCGTATTTTGGCGTTATTTCCGGCAGCAACTGTGAAGACCATTGGTGGAACGGGCCACTGGCTGCATGCTGAGAAACCAGATATGGTGGGGCGTAGCGTGAAAAACTTTCTGGAGCAACGAACAGCATAATGCAGCGCAAAGTCAGCATATTTTTCAGTGGCCTCGTGGCGGTCTTGGTGGGCAGTTTGGTGGCTCATGCTGTCGACACTGGCACCTACGACAAGACGTTCATGGCAGGCATGAAAGCCAAGAAAATCCCCGGCGCTGCCTATGCGATTATCGAGATGGGGGAGCCGCTGAAAACTGGTGTTTACGGCACCCGGGCCAAGGGCAAAAACCTGCCGGTAACCACTGATACAGTGTTTCGTCTTGCCTCAGTTTCGAAAACATTCTCATCAAGCTTGGTTGCCATGCTGGTTGAAGAGGGCCAACTTAGCCTCGATACCAAATTATCGCCCTTTGTGCCCGCGTTTCAGCTCAAGAAAAAGGGCCATGCCGAACGGCTGGAACTACGGCATTTACTTAGCCATTCGGTTGGCCTGACGCCAAATGCTTACGACAATATGATCGAAGACGGGTGGGACTTGCCGAAGATATTGCCGCGCTTTAGGCGGCTGTCGCCGATATGCGGCCCCGGTGCTTGCTACGGCTACCAAAATATTGCCTTCAGCCTGGTAAAACCGATTGTTGAAAGTACGTCAGACAGCACTTTCGAAAGCTTGATTGAGAAACGGCTTCTAACTCCATTGGGTATGAAAAATGCCTCAATCGGCATTGACGGATATCTGGCAAAGGCTGATCGGGCAGAGCCCCATGTCAACACGCGCCGTGGCTGGTATAAAACCAAAGTGAAACCCAATTATTACAGGCTATCGCCTGCTGCGGGTGTAAACGCCAGCATCAGCGATATGGTTAAATGGGTAGAGGGTTATTTGGGCTGGTACCCGGAAGTGTTGAGCCCCGGCGTTATTGATCTGGTGACCGAAAAACGCATTCGTACCAAACGGGAACTGTATAAACGCCAGTGGCGGCCCTATCTTGCTGACGCGCATTACGGCCTTGGTTGGCGTATTTACGATTTCGGCGACCATGAAATTATCATGCATGCAGGTGGTGTTTCAGGATTCCGAAGTATTGTCAGTTTTTCGCAGGAACTGGGTATGGGTCTGGTAATTTTGATGAACGCGGAAAGCCGCATTGTCGATGACCTTACCGCGGAGTTTTGGCAAAAACAGTTTAAGCAGATAGATATGAAAGCCGCAGTCGCAGCGCGTTGATCAGATGCTAACCAGTTGGCCGCCTGCCGTCCCGGCGCCCGCGTTCACCCCGCCCGCCGCCTTCAGGCCGGGCCCGTCCGTCGCGAGCACGCTCCCGAGCCTCGACTTCGGCCTCAATTTTGCTGATGGCACAATCACCGTCTTTGTCGAGGCTCACGAACTGGCTATGTTTCACGTCGTTGAGTTCGCTTAAAATGATTGCACCCGATTTGTCGGTGTCTACCTCCGCGAAAGGGTGGAACAGAAAGCTTTTGTCTTCAAAATTTACATAACGATATTCGCTAGGCGTGAGCTGCTGGTCGGAATCTGTGTCGAGAACCGCAAACAGGGCACGGCGTTGCAAGTTGACATCCTCGCACGTTACCTGTTTGTCGGCGTTCATGTCCCAGCGGCGAACAAAGCGGTCATACAGCTGGGCCTTGCGCTCGGGCGATAGCTTCGGGACCTCCCGGCGGTCATCCCTGTTATTGGCGCAACCTGCCAATAGGCAAACGGATATAAGTGCCAAGGCAATGGTAGTTGCTGAATTTTTCATGGGCAGGTCCTGGAAACATATGTTGAAGCTGTTACGACAGTGCACGCTTGTCTCCTTTGTTGAAACAGAATAATTTTCATCGAAACAGAATAATTTTTCTCAGCCAGAGAATATCTTCATTGACTATTACCAGACTTTGTCTATTTATCGGCCCCGGTACTTCCCCCAAACGGGAAGCAGTCGTCTGCGAGGTCGGCACTATTTTCGGGACACGCCTCCCCAACGGGGCGCAACTATCTGGAAGGATAGCCATATGACGAAGCCACTAAAGGCGCCTCTGCGTCCAGAGTTTAGCTCTGGGCCGTGCGCAAAACGTCCGGGTTGGACATCGGACGCTCTAAATGACGCTCTTCTCGGGCGCTCTCACCGGTCGAAACCGGGCAAGCAAAAACTCCAGTATGCTATTGATAAAACACGCGAAGTTCTCGGTGTGCCTGATGACTATCTGATCGGCATTGTGCCGGGGTCGGACACAGGCGCGGTTGAAATGGCGCTGTGGTCCATGCTAGGCCAGCGCGGCGTCGATATGATGGCGTGGGAAAGTTTCGGTGCAGGCTGGGTAACCGA
>JAJFIT010000078.1 GCA_021774775.1 Alphaproteobacteria bacterium
AACCAGATATGTATCGCCGGTGTGGTACAGGGACTGTCAGAAGCGCTGCATTTTGCGCTGGAGGCCGGGCTGGATGCCAAAGCGGTGGTGGATGTGATCAGCAAGGGTGCTGCGCAAAGCTGGCAGATGGACAACCGAGCCGAGACCATGATTGACGGCAAGTTTGATTTTGGCTTTGCGGTAGACTGGATGCGCAAGGATCTGGGCATTGTACTGGAAGAAGCGGGGCGCATGGGCATTAGCTTGCCGATCACCGGGCAGGTGGATGAATTTTACCGCGAGGTGCAGGAAATGGGCGGCAACCGCAATGACACCTCCAGCCTGATCAGGAGATTTCGCGGATGATGGAAGACAAACCATCTTTTTTCAGCGATTGGTTTGCACCATCAACAATAAAGCGCGCGTTGTTTGTTGGTGGTTTGGTGGGAACTCTACTGCGTTTGATCAATCAGTGGCAGGCAATTGTGGATGGCACCGTTCCGATCGGCTGGCTGAAAATTATGCTACCATATCTGGTGCCCTACAGTGTGTCTTCCTATTCGACCGCGGCCGGTATGAGAGACTGTAGAAACGGTTGATTTTTTCGCAAAAACCCGAGTTTGATTCCGAAAGTGGCCAGTTTTATTCCCAAAAACGCCTGTTGGGTTCCATTTTTAGCCTGTTTTTTCGGATTTTTACGGCAAATAATCAGCTTTCGGGTGATGGAACCTCATAACGGCCTGCTTGGTTTCAGGCTATCGTCAACGGCTAAAGGATATAGACGCCTCTCCCTTGTAATTGCACAGTCTGACTATTATACTATAGGGGGTATAGTATAAAGGAAATCAGCTTGATTAACGAAAAAGACAGGGCAGCCATGGTAAATCGGCTTGCCCGTATTGAAGGGCAGCTTCGCGGCATTCAAAAAATGATGGCCGCCGAGGCACCGGACTGCGAGATGGTTGCCCAGCAAATGAGTGCGGCGCGCAAGGCTCTTGATAAGGCCGGGCACACTATGCTGGCCTGTATGATCGAGGAACATATTCGGTCTGGTATGGCGGATGAGGCTGCCGAGCTTGGCAAGTTGATTTCAAAATATGCGTAAGGAGTAAATAAATATGAATATCAATTATATTTCTGCAGATGCTTTTCATCATGCGCGAACCCGCGACCCAAATCTGTTTGTTATCGATGTACGCACAGCCGCGGAACATGCGGCGTGTCATGTGGACGGCGCAAAACTCTATCCATTACAAGAGTTTAATGCTGATGACGTATTGAATTCGGCAGGTGAGCGCGGTCAGATTTTCGTTCTGTGTAAAAGCGGTGGCCGCGCCAAGAAGGCCGCTGAGACATTGGCGAAATCCACTGACAAAAAGATTTTTGTCGTTGAGGGCGGCACCGACGCCTGCACGCTGCTTGATATGCCTATCAACCGAGGCCGGGAGGTGATGTCGCTTGAACGGCAGGTGCGGATTGTTGCTGGGTCGCTGGTTGTGCTCGGAGTGTTGTTGGCGGTGCTGGTGCATCCCTGGTATATCGGGCTTTCGGCGTTTGTCGGCGCAGGCCTTGTATTTGCGGGTGTTACCGACACCTGTGCTATGGGCATGGTGCTGGCGCGGATGCCGTGGAACGCTGCGCAGACCAAAACGATGGAGATAACATCATGATATTCCGGCAATTATTTGACCATGAAACCTGGACCTATACCTATTTGCTCGGTGACGCAGCAACCCGCGATGCGGTGATGATCGACCCTGTGGTTGAGCAGATGCCGCTTTATGTGCGGTTGCTGAAAGAGCTGGACCTCAAACTGGCATACGGCATTGATACCCATGTGCATGCGGACCATGTCACCGGGCTGGGTGCTCTGCGCGAAACTTACGGCGCGCAGTCGATTCACGGCATTGGTTCCACCGCAACGGGCGTTGACCGCTTTGTCAAAGACGGCGAGGAAATCACCTTTGGAAGCCACGCGCTGACCGCGATTGCAACGCCCGGCCACACCGATGACAGCTTCAGTTATCTGCTAAATGACGGCGAGCGGAACATAGTGTTCACAGGCGACACCCTTCTTATTCGCGGCAGTGGGCGCACTGACTTTCAGAATGGCGATGCCGGTATGCAATATGACAGTATTTTCAATAAGTTATTGACCCTGCCGGAGGAAACCATTGTCTACCCCGGGCATGATTACCGGGGTGTGGCCGAAAGCCGCATCGGCGAGGAAAAGCGCTTCAACCCGCGGCTTCAGGTTGCCGAAAAAGCCGAGTATATTGAGTTGATGGGTAATTTGAAGCTGGCCAACCCCAAATTCATGGATGTTGCCGTTCCCGCCAATTTGGCGGCAGGCGTTACTTACACCGGCGAATACCATATTTAGGCAAATATCGCCTCTTAATGCGCTTTTGAGTTGACAACAGCCCCACACCCCTATAGTTCCCGCACGTTAATGAATGGTCAGGGCAATAGTGACCCTGTCCGCGCGAGCAATATAGTGCCTTATCGATTTCGGTCTGCACACGCTCGTGGCGCTTACAAAAAGGAGCGATTCGCATGACCAAGCGTA
>JAJFIT010000079.1 GCA_021774775.1 Alphaproteobacteria bacterium
AGGTCGTTCAAAAAACGGGATGCAACATCCTGAAACCTGCCATGGGCCTCGTCTACGGAATTTCGATATATTGCTGCGGTGGTGAATGCAGTTAGAAAAAGCCCGAGTATTAGCACCAGGCTGAACAGCCTAATCTGCCGATTATTCATCGTCCTCTCGCGCAATTAATTATCCCTTCGCGTCACGCCAGAACAAAGCCATAAATCCGCGCAGCCAAATTATCGCAAGGCGGGCGAACTAGACAGCCACGACAGCCTTTATCAGTGCATGTGCCTCGTAACCGTCGATTCGGATATCTTCGCCGCCAAAAGCAAAGATATTACTAACATCAGGATTTAACCATAATGTTGGCAACGGCAATGGCTCACGGGACAGTTGCTTGTCGGCTTGTTCCAGGTGGTTGGAATAAAGATGTGCATCGCCGAATGTATGGACAAAGTCACCAACTTCCATCGCGCACACCTGCGCCACCATGTGTGTTAACAAGGCGTATGACGCAATGTTAAACGGTACGCCCAGAAAAATATCTGCGCTGCGTTGATACAGCTGGCAAGACAAACGGTTTTCCGAGACGTAAAACTGAAACAGGCAGTGACAGGGCGGCAGTGCCATATGGTCAACATCGGCAACGTTCCAGGCGGATACAATGTGTCTGCGGCTGTTCGGATTATTCTTGAGCTGATCTATCAGGTTCGCAATCTGGTCAATGCTCTGCCCATCCGGTGTGGGCCAGCTACGCCATTGATGGCCATAAACCGGGCCCAGGTCACCCTTTTCGTCAGCCCATTCGTCCCAAATGGAAACCCCGTTATCCTTGAGGTACCTAACATTGGTATCTCCGGCGACAAACCACAGCAATTCATGAATGATCGATTTCAGGTGCAACTTCTTGGTGGTGACCAGCGGAAAGCCTTTGGCAAGGTCGAAACGCATTTGATAGCCAAACACGCTGTAGGTGCCGGTGCCGGTGCGGTCACCGCGGAAGGTGCCGTTGTTTCGTACATGTTTGAGTAGGTCCAGATATTGTTGCATAAAATCTCGTTTGAATTGCTGATAAAAATGCCGATAAAAATGCCGGAACGAAAAGTCGGAACGAAAAGCCGCTGCTTCAGCTATTTTATCGCTGAGAATTGAAAAGCCTACAAGCGCTATTGAGGCAAAATTGAAAAGAATTTTTCGAAGATAAATTCCGAAAAACCGTTTTTGTTTTCCCAGTAACCGGCTTTTTATTCCGAAAACCCGATTTTATTTCCGCAATACTCAGCTTTTTTTTCCGAAAACCCGGTTTTTTTTGCCCAAAAACGATGAAAAACCTTCTCAACCTCGGCAAAAATTCCTATATATACGGGGCTGGCTTGCCAGCTATGGCGATAAACGGCGCAGTGAGTATATATTGCGGACCCGGGGGCAGTGCCCGGCGCCTCCACCAAAAAAAGTTATTGAAAACAAAATGCTACAGGCAAGTGTTCATGTATAGGGTGACTTTTTCTGATGGGGGCGAACCAGGATCGACGTGTATTGAAAGTTGTATGCTTTTCGCTCGGTAAGGCTACCGCCGTAAAGGACCAAATTTGATAAATGCTAACGACAATGACGTCGAGTTCGCAGTTGCAGCGTAAGCTGTCACTGTAAACTACATTTATATAAATTCCTGAGGTTTGACGACTTCAGGTGGGGGGTGGGCCACCTAGCAACAGAACGGCCCATTTTTTCCATGATTAACAATGAGTTAAACTTACCTGTCGTCGGGGATCCAGTGTGCGCATTGTGTCCAGTTTGCAGGGCAACTTTCGGGTTTTATATTCGCGATAGACGTCGCCAGATCATCTGCCGTCAACACTCTGCCGCTATGAGCAGCGGCAAAATATTCGGCGTCGATATTTTGATTCCCTAGCATATCGCGCAGATCAATCAACGCCTCATAGCCATCAGGCGCGCCGCTTTCCTGCCTCGATAAAAACAAGTCTGCGGTAAATACCGCTTTCACAGCAGGAATGTAGCTGACCAAATGATGGCTGGCATGGGCATTTGGAAAATCAAACACCTGTATTTTGCCATCAGCAAAGCTGCCTGCCGTGTCAACCAGTAGAAACCTGTCATCGGCCAGCGGCAATTCCGCACGTTCGCGGATAGATGCTATATGGTCTTTCACAGTGATGAAGGTGGCACCGAGCTCGGCTGCTTCTTTCATCCCGCCCAAATGGTCGATGTGATGATGGCTTACCACTTGAAATTTCAACGGCTTTTCAATACCGGCATAAGCCTTCATTGCCGCAAAACGTTCTTTTAGCCCCGTATAGCCACCAGAGGCGACGAAATAATCTCCGGCATCAATAAAAATGGAGAAACCCCAGCCCTTGCCTGCGAGGAAAACACCGTCGCCGAGTTTTTTTACCTGCATGTCAGAAAAATCAAGCGCGCTGCCTTCTTCACCGTACCCTTGTGGAATACTAAAAGCTGCCTCAATATCTGAATTCACTTGAACTGTTCTCGACAGCAAAACATTAAACGGCAGTCCGCCGCGCGTGACATATGTGTCCTGAGCATAAACAACACCGTCTACTGCACCGTGATCCTTAAACTGATACATATAGTGCTGGCCAGCGACCCAGTGATCCCGCGCCATTGCACTTACCAGCCTGCTTTCCTTATCAAGGTAAAGCGTCATTTTCGGGTAGCCTTCTGCCTGAAACGAAATTTTCTGGTGCAGTCTGCCACCATATATCGCTTCACCAAGATAAGCTGCATTGTCGCGCGTTGCATCGAGCAATTTCAACAGCACCGTATCCAGAAAATAGGAAACCCGACGATCCGCGCCCGCATATGTAATGCCATCATCTTGCGACATGGTCTGATCCGTATGATCAAGACGGTAGCCTTTCGAACCATCAAATATTTGATGCTGGATTGAAAACGCGCCTTTACGCCCCCTGACCCATTGGAGAGCTTTGCGTTTTGCCTTGAAGTCAATACTGATCAACGCATCATAAACAGCCTCATCAACTGAAGCTGGGTCGTTGCTTTGACCGAAGCGAAAACCCTTGTAGTGATCTGCGATGACAAGGCGCTCCATTGCATGGAACCGCTCACCTCCGTAAGCTTCAATCGTCTTGTCAATGAGGGCATCTTCAATAGGGCCAGCAAATGCTGAGAATGTGCCAGGCAAGCACATCATTGCTGCCATTATAGCCTGATTTAATACGCGCATGGATTACCTGATCCTTAAAAAAATCCGAAACCACAATTGCTTTCCGGAGTAAAACAACACTTAATTATACGATGAAATAGTAGAAAAGGTACGTGGTTAAAAAAGGGCTTCGAAAAGCCCTTAATTTTTTGTTGCTACGTTTCTAGTTGGAACAGATTGCCCGACCGCCGGGGCATTCGGCTTCCCGGTACCCATCCGTCGCAGTTCGCAGGTCATCCATGGTCAGCTGGCGTGTACCGTGGGCACCAATAAAACCTTTGATATCAAGGGCCAGGGCCTCAACCGCCGTTCTGAATGTGACCATATTATTGTTAGGCGTCGGCAGACCTTCTTCCAGATTGGTACTGAAATGATCCGCACTGAACACCAGCCCTATCGCTGGCACATAAACCAGCAAATAATGGTCCGAATGGGCGGTGGAGATATCGAACACCTGTATTTTTCCATCAGCCAACGAGCCCACACCGTCGACAAGCTCATATCTATCTTCGGGAAGGGCTTCCGGGAATTGCCCTTGAATTGTCGACATATGCTCTGCAACGGTAACGAAATTTGCCCCCAGAGCCTCGGCTTCAGCCATTCCGCCAATATGGTCAGAATGATGATGGGTGACAATCTGATGCCTGAGAGGCTTATCAACGCCTGAAGCCTCCTTCACTGCTTCAAACCGCGCGGTCAGTGCTACGTATCCACCAGCAGCAACAAAATGATCACCTGCATCGATAAAAATCGAAAAACCTCCATTTTGCCCGGCGTAATAAACACCCTCTGCCAACTCCCGAACCAACATTTCGGATGTATTTATATTGCCGCCCTGCGCGCGGTAACCCGCAGGCAGGTCGAAGTCCTCCGAGATATCTGCGTTGACGCGAACTGTACGGTCAATTGTCAAGGTCGTGGGTTGGCCTGCAACCAAAAAGCTGGATTGTCCGGCATATGTTACGCCGTCATGCATTTTGTGATTTGTAAAAACATACTGCAGCGTTCCTACCGTGGGATTTTCCCGGGTCATCTTTGATATCAGCCCACTTTCCTTATCGACGAAAATAGTCAGGTTTGGACTACCCGTCATCGGAAATGTGAGAGTTTCATGTAAACGATTTCTGTATTTCACATCATCGCCGCGCACCGCGTTATCTTTATTTTCCAACAGGACCCTCACCAGGGTCGTATCCAGTGTGCGCATTGCGCCGCCGCCAATCCCCGCGAAAGTCAAATTGGCATTCACATCGCTTGTTCGCGCTGCGTGATTTATCGCATAGCCGCTTTCGCCGTCAAAAATGGCCTGGTTTAAAAAAGTACCCCCGCGGTTCTTATTCCAATTTTCAAAGCTTTTTCGTTGATTTTCGAAATCAATAACCAGTCGCGCATCATTGATTCCAATGTTTGTTTCGGTTGAGCTCGCACTTTGACCAATGTTGATCGTCCGGTTGTGGTTTTCGATAGTTAAAGATTTTGCCTCGGTCAGCGCGTTACCGCCGTAGGCTGCAACGATTTTTCCAATCAACGCATCTTCTGCGTCGCCCGCCAAAGCAGTTGGCGCCAAAAGTGCCACGCAGCTAGCCGCTGCCATTAATTTGGTCCTGATTTTCATTATATGTCCCTTGCTTATCGTCGTGATATTGAATTTATCTGACGCTGCCCAAGTGCACAGAATGCTGGTTCACCCTGTCAAAATGCGTCATACCGGACCATATGCCTGAGCCATAACAGGACAATTCAAATGCGGTGAACGGGTCACCGACGACGACAAAACGTAATATAATATCATTCCCGATTAGCGCGTAACCAAACACGCCGTATTTTATCTAATATGCTGGCAAGTGATCTTTTGCCTTCCCGTTACCAATTGCAGCGTTTATAACCAATTCAACAGTTTCTAACATCAGAGCGACAGCAATGACTGACAGCTATATTGACTATGACGCCAAGGTGCAGGATGCCCTTCGAAGCGTGGTTAAAACAGTGTTGAAAGACGCTGAAAAAGACGGCTTGCAAGGCGACCATCATTTTTACGTCGCTTTCAAAACCCAGGCTGAGGGCGTCGATATTCCAGCCCACCTGGCGAGCCGGTTCCCCGACGAAATGACAATTGTTCTTCAGCATAAATTCTGGGGATTAGCGGTTCATGATGATCGTTTTGAAATTGGATTGTCGTTCAACCAGAAGCCCGAGCATTTGATCGTTCCGTTTGACGCCATTGTCGGCTTCGTTGACCCTAGCGTGCAGTTTGCCTTGCAGTTCCACGACGAACAGGACGGCGGTGACACTGACGCCGAGGCCAGCCCTGAAACGGTTCAGAACAATGATATATCCGCCGATGACAGCGGCATGTTCATAGTTGACGAACCTAGCGCCGCTGAGGCGGTCGCTATGGATGATGCGGGCGAAACCAACGTCGAAGCACCGGATGACGAAGCCCCTCAGGACAACGTTGTCACCCTGGATGCCTTCCGCAAAAAATAGATCAAATCCCAGCCCAATAAAGAGTGCACCATGACTGAATGGACTTATTCAAAACTTTTCCAGGTTACGGGTGATGATACCCCCTACCGGAAACTGACTTCAGACCATGTCGCTATGCTAAATGTGGACGGAAAGCAGATTCTGAAAATAGAGGATACCGCGCTTGAACTGTTAACGCGCGAAGCCATGTCTGACATAGCTCACCTGCTGCGGCCCGGCCATTTACAGCAGCTTGCCAATATTCTGGACGACGAGGAAGCTAGCGACAACGACCGTTTTGTTGCCACTGAATTGTTGAAAAACGCCAACATCGCTGCCGGACGCATTCTGCCTGGATGCCAGGACACAGGCACCGCAATCGTGGTCGGTAAAAAAGGTCAATATGTCTGGACTGACGGCGACGATGCTGCACCGATTTCCAAGGGCGTCATGCGCACCTATACGGAAACCAACCTGCGCTATAGCCAAATGGCTCCCTTATCCATGTACAAGGAAGTTAACACCAAAAACAACACGCCAGCGCAGATCGACATTTACGCCGACAAAGGCAATGAATATCATTTCCTTTTTCTGGCAAAAGGCGGCGGCAGCGCCAATAAAACATTCCTGTTCCAGCAAACCCCCGCGACGCTGCGTGAAGACCGCATGCTGGCATTTCTGGACGAAAAAATCAGAACGCTGGGAACCTCCGCCTGCCCGCCCTATCATTTGGCTATTGTGATTGGCGGGCTTTCCGCCGAACAAAATCTGGCCACAGTTAAAAAGGCGTCTGCCAGATATCTGGACACGCTGCCAACCACGGGCGACGAAACAGGCCGCGCGTTCCGCGATCTGGATTTGGAAGAAAAAGTCCACAAGATGACCCAAAACATGGGCATTGGCGCGCAATTTGGTGGCAAATATTTCTGCCACGACGTGCGGGTTATTCGCCTGCCCCGCCACGGCGCAAGCTTACCTGTCGGCATTGGCGTCTCCTGCTCTGCCGACAGGCAGGTTAAAGCCAAAATCACTAAAGACGGTGTTTTCCTTGAACAGTTGGAAAGCGACCCGGCCAAATATATGCCGGAAATCAACGACAATGACCTGACGGCAGAAGTTGTCAAAATTAACTTGAATGAGCCAATGCCAGATATTTTGGCGGCCCTGAGCAAGCACCCGATAAAAACCCGGTTGGCGCTGTCAGGCACGATTGTGGTTGCCCGCGATTTGGCGCATGCCCGCATCCAGAAAATGATTGAAGACGGCGAGGAAATGCCTGCCTATTTTAAAGATCATATCATCTATTACGCTGGCCCAGCCAAAACGCCTGAAGGATATGCATCCGGCAGCTTTGGCCCTACAACAGCTGGCCGCATGGATGGCTATGTGGCACCGTTTCAGGAAATGGGTGCCAGCATGGTCAGCCTTGCCAAAGGCAACCGCTCGCGCGCCGTCACCAAGGCCTGCAAGGAAAATGGCGGCTTTTACCTTGGCTCCATCGGTGGACCCGCAGCGATCCTCGCTAAAAACAACATCACAAAGGTAGAGGTTCTGGATTTTGAAGACCTGGGCATGGAAGCGGTGTGGAAAATTGAAGTTAAAGACTTCCCTGCCTTCATCGTTGTAGACGACAAAGGGAATGACTTTTTCAAAGACGTTTGATCTGTTAATGTCGCTGACATTGGTATGATGCGGCAGTTGGTTGGTGGGCAGTCAGGGGCAATCACATGGACTATGTTTTTCGGGCAGCACAGGAAAGTGACGCAGTTAGCTGCTACCAAATGGTGCGGGAATTAGCCCAGGACGAAGGCCTGGGCGACTATCTTCAAATTGATCAGGCCACATTCACCGATGCGGCCTTTGGCCCTGATCCCAAATTTGAAATTCTGGTGGCAGAACTCGACGGCGAAATAGCCGGCGTGGTAACCTATTTTCACCGGTTTCACATTTGGTTCGGCGAAAACCTGATCGAAATTGACGATTTGTTTGTCCGGCATTCTGCGCGCGGCCACGGCATTGGTAAACGCCTGCTGCAGGCTATTGGTCAGCAAGGAAAACGGGAAAATGTCCATGTTAAGTGGACTATCACCACCAACAATGTTCGAACCATCCATATGTATCGTCGCATGGGCATAGACTATAATCCCAGAGGATTATGCCTGTGGGCACCAGAGAATGTTCCAGACCCGGATTGACCGACCCCGATTGACCGACCCCGATTGACCGACCCGGATTGACCGAACCCTCGCCTTCACGGCATCAGCAAGTCAAACTCCGCCGTTCCCAGCGAAACCCCGTTTACCAACAGTTCCAGACGGTGCGTACCGGCATAGTATTTCCGTGTCGTAATCGGTTTAATGGCATGACGCCGGGCCGCCTGTAGCGACGACGCCGTAACAGCCTGCTTATCCAGCCATTTAAAGACCTTGGGCGATGTTGTGCCGTTGGCTTTTACAAAATGAATACGATAGTCGACCATCAGGTTACCACCGGGTTTCAGTCCCTTGAGAGTCAGTGAAAATTCCAGATGCTCGCCGTATTGTACTGTAGGCGTTATGATTTGAATGTCGGCTTCCACATGTTGGGCAGAATGGTATCCAAAAACTGCCAGTGCGCCGGTGTCGCCGTTCTTTATCAAGGTCCGACAGGCATGTTTGAGCAACCTCACACGAGGTTTTGGCGCTTCTTCTATCCACCTGTTGGCCAGGCTGACAACAGCCTCGGGATGATCTTTTGCAATGTCGTTCAGATTGTTGGCAACCGAGCGGCGCACATACTCTTCGGGGTCATTTTTCAAGGCCTCCAGCAAAGGCATTAAAGGTGATGGGTCATCGACAAATTTGTGCAGCCTCATGCCCCAAGGCAGACGCGGGCGAGAGCCTTCGCTGGCCAAACGACGAACATGGCGGTTATCATCCGACGCCCATTTCCGAAAGATGTTCAACGAAACAGCTTCATGGTGAACCAGAAAGGGGCGCACAGCGAATTCAGAGGAAAACCGCTTGGTCATTTCTTTCAACACGTCCAGCGATTGCTCCGGATAGTCCAGCCCGCAATGCGACACTAATTCCGTGAGCGGCCACACGGCAAAGCCACAAGCGCCTTCGTCGCTGAATTTCACACCGTCCCGGTCGGTATCTTCGCTGGGATGCAGGCTTGCGAGCAATAGCCTACAGCGCTGATCAAAGGTAGGCGGCAGTGTCGCATCCAGCGCATCGCGCACTTGCACAACCCGCTGTTTCAATTCCAGTTTATCCAGGCCCTTGGAAGCAATTGCCACAAACATTTCTGTATCGAATCCCGGCGAAACGCGCTGAAAAATTCGCCCCAGAGTGGCGATTAAATCCTGATTGATAAATTCTTTAAACGGTTCCATGGTGCCTTCAAAATGTTCTATTTTTGTTCTTATGAGAATTCAGAAGCCGGGTCAACCACAACCAACGGTCAGTGCTAAGTATCAGGCTTATTTCCGGCTAATCCAGCACAGCTTGACCTTCACCGTAACCGGTGCCACATAAGGGTGATGTATGACATTGAGGATGCAAAACTAAAAAAACATTCAGTGACCATTGCAGGGCACCGGACTTCCATATCACTGGAAGCTTGTTTTTGGCGACACTTGAGGGCAATTGCTGCCGACCGCAATCTCTCGATAAACGAATTGGTTCGTCAATTGGACGAGGCGCGCACTGGTTCCCTCTCGGGCGCGATCAGGGCATTTGTCCTTCAGGTCCTGGAGAAGCAGGCTCGCCGCTAGGTACCAGCTCGCGCGCACGCTGTTCAGCTTCAAGGCGCTTTTTCTCCATTTGACGAGCCCGCAGTTTTGCCAACAATGAACTGGCAGCCCCAAACACCGCTGCACCGGGGTTCTGTTGAGCTGTATCAGCCGGGCCAGCCCCTGCGCGCTCCAGTTCCCCGAATATTCGCGACCGCAAGCGCCGCTCCAAACCTGCAAGGGCAAATTGTTCCAGTGCCCGGCTTGTCCAACGGGCATTGGGCGACGACAAACGCCCCTCATAGACCACCGGTATTGCAGGCGCGTCCAATGGGCGGGACAGCGACAACTGACCCTCCATGTTGATAAAGTCGCCGGGGACATTAACCTGCCCGCCTAAACCAAGATTACCCCAGGTCCCGCTGGCGACAACTTCATCAATCAAGGCGACGCCGTTGTCCATGCGGAAGGAACCGGTGAAATCGGTGAAATTGCTTTCCCCTGCCCTCAAAAGATCACCCAAAGACTGCAGAAAATTAACGCTCGAGGTGCTGTCAGTAATTCTTGATATAATTGTATTGGCCGCGATAAAATGCAGCGACCCCACGCCGCCGTCAAAACTGCCTTCACCGCTTAACGTCGACAGCAGGTCTTTTCCGCCCACTTTTGTCGCCCGAAGGTTAAGATTGGTTGACACGGTGCCTGTAAACCCGCTGGTGCCAACCAATTGCCGCGCCAGTGTTCCCATATCAAGCGATGCGGCTGCCAGTGCCACTGAAACATCGCCGGTTTGGCTATCAAGACCAAACTTGGCCGCAAGCACACCGCCGTTCATTTGCGCCGCCTGACCAACGTCAAATTCGCTGCCGGTTTCGGTAAAGGCAAATGTTGCTGTCGGCGCGGTAACAGACTGCCCCAACAAGGTAATGTTGGCTGCATTGACCTGTATTATACCTGTTTTGGGAAACGCCGTTCCGCCTGATGCACCCGCACCGGCCAACAGAGCTCCCAGATCAATATTTGACGCTGAAATAATGCCGTTCAGCGCGTCACCCTCACCAGCGATATCACCGGACAGGGCCGCATCGCCGTTTCGCACGTCCAGCTCTGTTATGCGCCAACCATCGGCGGCAGTTGACCATTTCAGACGCAGCCTGCGCAGGAGCGACGAGTTCAAGTTTACACCATAAGCCCTGGCAATCGTATCAAAACCGCTTGCAGCGCCTGCCTGGATGGTTAGCGAAACATCAGCATCGATGCCTGCTTCCCCATCATAGGTGCCGCTAAGGTTGGATTGGCCGCCAGCGATTGTACCGTTACCACTGAACGAAAACTGATCGAGCGTGCCGTCAATGGTAACCCGCATATCGGCGCTGCTGGCTTCCACAAGGTCTATAGATCCGGTATATTTATCCAGTCCCAAGGCCCTGCCAATATCCGAATGACGCACCGAGCCCTGCAGTCGCGCACTGCGGGCAGCCGTTGCATTAACGGTGCCTGCAAAATCCAGGGCATTATCACCCGACACCGCATTCAACCTGCTTTGCAGTTCAATCACGGGTCCCGTTGCGGTGGCCACTCCGGTCAAAGTCCCGCCGCCGGAAAAGCGGGACAAAAACGACGCTACTTCAGGAGAAAGCCTGGACAATGCCGCCGGGTGCCACCGGGCAAATGAAAGCGATGTTTCAACATCGGTGGGTTGGCCAGCTGTTTCCTGCCGACTGAAGCTACCGGTTAAACTGCCACCGCGGTGGCTGGCAGCCAGGTTGGTTATGGATATCAGGCCAGCGCTCGTGCGGCCAGAGACGGAAACCTGGTCAAACGTCTGTTGCAACCACCTTAATCGGGCAACGTCCAATTCAAATTGAATTGCTGACAATGGGCTGCCGTCTGCCAGCGTATTTGCCTGACCACCAGGCCAGTAGGCGTCCAAATTCAGTTCATTAACGTCCAACCGAATTGCGTTGGGCACAAAAGAACCCACCGCGCCGGACAGCTCGGCAGTTATTGTGGAGGTGTCGACCGTGCCCGACACATCCGAGAGCACCCATGTATCGGCGGAAAATGCAACCTGTCCCTCAATGTCTGCTGTACTCAGTCGGCCAGCGGGAATGGTGTCTGACAGCGGCAATCCGGCCCAGTCAATAATTTCCTGAAGGCCGCCAGACTGAAACTTCACAGCGCCGCTGTTTTTCGTTTCGGCTATATAGGCGAGCCGCGATGCACCCGGCAACGTCGCTCGTAGTTGCTGAAGCGAGACCTGACGGCCATCGAACGCTACGGATGCCTCAATCTGTTGTGCCAGCCCGCCCCGAAATTCAACGCCTTCAATGGTAACATCAATATTCCCCGCCAGCGGTAGAACCGTTTGGCCTGGGTCTGCGTCTGGGTCTGTATCTGCATCCGGATCACGGCTGGGTTGCGGTCCAGCCGCATTTACCCAGTTATCCAGCGCAATGATCCCAAGCGACCCAGTACCCGTCACATGATAGAGGTTATTTTGCTCTGCAACTGTCAGGTCAACAGCACCGCGTGTATCACCGAGTGTTAATTGCCGGGAAATCAGGCGAGTAATACCACGGCTGCTTCGGTCCAGCTGCAAGTCGATGCCAAATGGCAATGCAGGCACTTGCTGGGATTCATCGCCGGATCCAATTGCCTTCAAAACAAAGCTGGCGAGCGCCTGTAAATTCTTCCCAGACGCCTGAAAACGACCACTGGTTTTGCCGTTTTCGCCAAGTCTTCCTGAAAATTCCAGCTGGCTGTCAGCTACCGAGAGATTCGCCCGCACCGATGTTGATCCCGCAGTGCGTGTTGGAACAACCTTACCGGACAGAGCAACAGCGGTTCCATCGATAAATGCAGCGCCTTCAAGGTCAAGCGGGCCGCCGGGCAGCTGTCCGGTCAGCGCAACATCCACCCCGTCGAGGACAACGGGCTTCGAGCCCAGCGGGCGCACCGAAATTGATCCGCTTTTGATCCTGAAACGGTCCAGAGACAACAAATTGCTATCCCCTTCCTGGGCACTGGCATTGTCCGTTGTTGGCCATCCCTCAATGGTCCAGCCATCTGGTGTTTCAATCAATCCTGCTGACAATCCCTCAAACACCAGGCTTTGTAGCTGCATCGAGCCGCGCATCAAAGCCGACATCCCCAGGTGCATGTCAATTTTGTCAGCTGTGGCAATCGTATCATTGAAGCCATCCTGCTGCGGCGAAAGGCGAACCGCCTGCGCGGTAACGGTTGGGCGCGGCAGAAACCCCAGGTTCAGATCGCCCGCCAATTCAACCCGCATACCAAGCCGCTCGCTGGCAAGGCCCGCCAGCGTGTCACGGTATTGGTTCCAGTCAACAAGATACAGGGTGACCGATACCGTCCCTAAAATAAGGGTGATGGCTCCAAAAAGGAAGAAAGTGATGGTTCTTTTCTTCAACCGCCTGTCCCGATAATGGTTCCGCTGGATGGTTCAGTAACTCGAATATCAGATCAGCAAGTTAACATGATGAATTTGGCAAATATACGACCGATTTACCCTTACCCTTTCCCATAATGATAGCTAAACTGCCCGCAAAGCTTTGGCATAGCAGCCAAAATACTGGCTAATGAGGCTTTCGAACCAGGGATGATCCAAGGACAACAATGCCCAACAGCAGCCGTAGCCCCTTAAATATACTGGTCCGCCGCATTCGTGCGCGGATGTTCCGTGCGGGCGGTTATGGGTTCGGCGCAATCACCCTTCTCGCGATTATTGTCGGCGTCATTGCAGGCTATGCCTCCATCGGGTTTTATCTGGCGATCAGCTGGCTGGTTGAATTCACGTTCGGGGTTGATGAAGCCACGCTGGCAACAGGTGCCAGTAATCTGGACTGGTGGCACATAATGCTGGTTCCGGTTATAGGCGGCCTGGTGGTTGGGCAAATTCTTCGGCTGCATAAAGACAAACAAACCAGCGGGGTCGCCAATGTCATTGAAGCGGCAGCCCTGCGCGACAGCAAGATCGAACCCAGAGATGGCTTGGTCAGCGCCGCGGCAACCATCGTATCGCTTGGCAGCGGTGCCTCTATGGGCCGCGAAGGACCTGCTGTTCACATAGGTGCATCGCTCGCGTCAACGGTAACGCGCGGGTTGGGATTGAACCCGGCCGCCGCCAGAACCCTGCTGGGGTGCGGCGTTGCGGCGGCTGTTGCTGCCTCGTTCAATGCGCCAATCGCCGGTGTCTTTTTCGCACTGGAAGTCATCATCGGCCATTACGCGCTACAAACATTCGCGCCGATTGTGATTGCCGCCATCGCTGGCACCGTGGTCAGTCGCATTCATTTGGGCAATTTCCCCGCTTTTGAAACAACCCAGTATTTCATCACCAGTTTTTGGGAATTTCCCGCCTTTTTCATACTGGGGATTGCCTCCGCGATTGTTGCAGTTGTTTTCATGGCTGGCCTTAATTGGGCCGACAAAATTCGCGAAAAGCTGGCCATCATTCCGCCGTCCCTTCAACCTGCATTGGCGGGCTTCCTAATTGGATCGATGGCGCTATTGTACCCGGAAATTCTGAGCATCGGCTACGAAGCAACAAGCCGTGCGCTCGACGGGGACTATGAACTCAATCTGCTGCTGGCGTTGATCGCTGCTAAAATAATCGCAACTGTAATTTCCTATGCGGGCCGGTTTGGCGGCGGCGTTTTCAGCCCCTCGCTGTTTATCGGCGCAATGGTTGGCGGCAGTTTTGGCATTGTGGCGGGCAGTCTGTTCCCCGAGCTCGCCTCTACGCCCGGCCTTTACGCTGTAGTCGGCATGGGAGCGGTGGCGTCTGCGGTGCTGGGCGCACCAATATCCACCATGTTGATCGTGTTTGAAATTACCGGCGACTATAATGTAACCATCGCTGTGATGATTGCTTCCGCCATCGCCAGCATGGTTACCAGCCTGTTTTACCGGCGGTCCTTCTTCTTCATGCAACTTGCCAACCAGGGCATTCAGCTGGAGGGTGGCCGCGCCACTTATCTGCTAAAGTCAGCAACAGTCGGCGAACACATGAGCCGCGATTTCTTTACCATCCGCGATACTGACAGTGTACATAAAGCGCGGGATTTGCTGATAACACAAGGTGGCGGCCTGTTGGTTGTTACCGATGAGACCGGAAAAATCACCGGCGTACTATCGCTGAACCAGATGCCGCCCGAGATTTTTGAACCCGGAAAAACTCATGCCCATACAGTCGGCGAATTTACCCGCGAACCCGGCCATTTGATCAAAACCCAGGAACCGCTGGAAATTGCCCTGCATCATTTGGACCGCACAGGTGAGGAAGCCCTGCCGGTGGTGTCCCCGTCGCAAGACAATGTTGTTGTCGGCCTCATCCGTCACCGCGATGTCATGAAAGAATACACGCGCGCGCTTTTGGAATCCCACGGCCAGAAACAGTCGTTTAACCGCCTCACCTGAACTATTTTCCACCCGCGCGCCAGAATGGCAATCCAGCTGTTTGCCAAGGCGAATATCGGTGTTATGAAACCATCATGACCAACGACCCTTTTGACCTCGACGATCTGGAAACTGAACCCCCACACCCTGCCGCCCACGGACCGGCGGACGGTGGTGGCATGCCCAATGCCGCGCCGCCGTATCTTGATGGGCTAAACACCCCGCAAACCGAGGCGGTTATGGCCAGCGATGGTCCCATTCTGGTTCTGGCGGGTGCAGGCACCGGCAAAACCCGGGTTTTGACCACACGGCTTGGGCATTTGATGGCGACCGGCCGGGCAGCCCCGTGGAATATTCTCGCGGTTACCTTCACCAACAAAGCCGCCAAGGAAATGCAAAACCGGGTCGCAAGCGTGATCGGTAGACCCGTGGAAGGCATGTGGATTGGGACATTCCATTCGATCTGCGTCAAAATACTGCGCAAACATGCGGAACTGGTGGGACTGAAAACCAATTTTTCAATCCTCGACACCGATGACCAGATCAGACTGTTGAAGCAATTGATCCAGGCCGAAGATATTGACGACAAACGCTGGCCAGCGCGCACGCTCGCCGGTTTGATCGACCGCTGGAAAAACCGCGCATTAACGCCGGGCAAAGTGCCAAACGGTGAAAGTTATGCTTTTGCCAACGGACTGGGCGGCGACCTGTACGCGAAATATCAAAAACGCTTGCAAATCGTAAATGCCTGCGACTTTGGTGATCTGCTGCTGCATGTCATCACGCTGTTTCAGGCGCACCCTGATGTGCTGAAGGAGTATCACAATCAATTTCGCTATATATTGGTGGACGAATACCAGGACACCAATGTTGCGCAGTATCTGTGGTTGCGCCTGCTGGCCCAGGCCCACCGTAATATATGCTGTGTCGGTGACGACGACCAAAGCATTTATGGTTGGCGCGGCGCCGAGGTTGGCAATATCCTGCGTTTTTCAGACGACTTTCCTGGCGCCAAAATTGTCCGCCTTGAACAGAATTACCGCTCGACCGGCCATATTCTGGCGGCTGCGTCAGCGCTAATTTCCGCCAATGAGGACCGTTTGGGCAAAACCCTGTGGACTGATAGCGGAGACGGCGAAAAGGTTGAAGTGAAAGGCGTTTGGGATGCGCCCGAGGAAGCGCGTTCGATCGGTGATGACATCGAAAACCTGCAACGAAAAGACTGCCGGTTAAGTGAAATCGCGGTGCTGGTGCGCGCAGGATTTCAAACCCGCGAGTTTGAAGAACGCATGATCACACTGGGTATGCCTTACCGCGTGGTTGGCGGACCGCGCTTCTACGAACGCGCTGAAATCCGTGACGCCATGGCCTACTTGCAAGTTATTGCCCAGCCCGACAACGACCTGAAATTTGACCGCATTATCAATGTGCCCAAGCGTGGCCTGGGTAAAACCACTATTCAGAAAATCCACCACTTGGCCCGCAGTCACGACATTTCGATGACCCGTGCTGCGCGGCAAATTCTTGAACTTGACGAGTTGCGCGCTGCCGCCCGGAAATCGCTTACGCAATTGCTGGATAATTTTGATCGCTGGCGGGCGGCGTTGAACAATACCAACCACATTGAACTGGCGGAAATGGTTCTTGACGAATCCGGCTATACCGAGATGTGGCAGAACGACAAATCGCCCGAAGCGCCCGGAAAGCTCGAAAACCTCAAAGAACTGGTGTCTGGAATGGGCGAGTTTGAAAATCTCACCGGTTTCCTGGAGCATATTGCGCTGGTGATGGAAAATGTGGGTGACGACAGCCTTGAAAAAGTCTCGATCATGACCCTGCACGCCGCCAAGGGACTGGAGTTTGACCATGTGTTCCTACCCGGCTGGGAGGAAGGCGTTTTCCCCAACCAGCGCGCCCTTGATGAAACCGGGGCAAAGGGTCTGGAGGAAGAACGCCGGTTAGCGTATGTGGGCATCACCCGCGCCAAGCA
>JAJFIT010000080.1 GCA_021774775.1 Alphaproteobacteria bacterium
CTGAAGGCCAACAAGCTTAGGGAAGTTGAGGTTTTGACCGAAATTACGTCGCGCCTTGTTGTTAACCGCCCTGCCTTCAAGACCCGCCCACGTGAACTGACATATTGGATCGACAAATTCAAAGAGGTGCTCGCCGATGGCACAGAGGCTTGACAGTCGTTCCCCTGATTTTGAGGAAAAATTCGCGGGGCTGCTGGACCAAAAACGCGAAACATCCGGCGATGTGCGCGCGACGGTTGAAGGCATTCTGGCGGATGTAAAGTCTCGCGGTGATGCAGCAGTTTATGACCTGACGGAAAAATTTGATTGCTTTAACCCTCGGACCGATGGGCTTGCAATTGACGAGGAGGAAATATCGACCGCGTGGGACCTTGTCAGCGACGACGTTAAAGCAGCGCTGCAAACCGCAGCTGACCGCATTCGCGCCTTTCACCAAAAGCAATTGCCCGACGACATTGACTATACCGACGACGCCGGTGTGCGGCTTGGTCAGGCGTGGAAAAGCGTGGAAGCCGTTGGTCTTTACGTGCCCGGCGGGCTGGCCAGCTATCCGTCTTCCGTATTGATGAACGCGGTTCCCGCGCAGGTGGCAGGTGCCCCGCGCATTGTCATGGTGGTACCAACCCCCGACGGCCTGCTCAACCCCTTGGTGCTGGCGGCAGCGAAAATTGCTGGTGTCACTGAAATATACCGGGTCGGCGGCGCGCAAGCGGTGGCTGCGTTGGCTTACGGTACAGAAACGATAGCGCGCGTGGACAAAATAGTTGGCCCGGGCAACGCCTATGTAGCCGAAGCAAAACGCCAGGTCTTTGGCACTGTTGGTATCGACAGCATCGCGGGACCCAGCGAGATTTTGGTGATTGCTGACAATAAAACCGACCCGCGCTGGATCGCGGCTGATCTGTTGTCGCAGGCCGAGCATGACAGCGTAGCGCAAAGCATTCTGATCACCGATGATCCGGTCTATGCCCAAATGGTCGAGGGTGCGGTTGAAGATTATCTTGCCGGATTGGAGCGCCGCGATATCGCGGGTGCCAGCTGGCGTGACTTCGGTGCTGTTATCGTTGTTGCTGGTCTGGATGAAGCCGTTGCGCTTACCGACCGGTTAGCCCCGGAGCATCTGGAGCTGGCGGTTGATAACCCCGAAGACATGCGCCGAAAAATTCACAACGCCGGTGCTATCTTTTTGGGTCGGCATACGCCGGAAGCGGTCGGCGACTATGTTGCCGGACCCAACCACGTGCTGCCCACCGCCCGAACCGCGCGTTTTTCCAGCGGCCTGAGCGTTTATGATTTCATGAAACGCACCACCTTTGTCCAGTGCGACGCCGAGAGCCTTGCCCGCGTTGGCCCGGCCGCCGCGACACTGGCCGACGAAGAAGGGCTTGGCGCTCACGCGCTTTCTGTTACCATCCGGCTTGATGATACCTAGACGCAAGTGAAGCCTGAAGCAAAGCACCCGTATGACCAGCCGTAAACTTATCGATGTCACCCTTGACCAATCGACCGTGGTTCGTTGGAGCGCGGACGTTGAGCATGAGCGCCGCATCGCGATTTTTGATCTGCTGGAGGACAACAGCTTCCACCTGCTGAAATCTGCCGACGAAGGCTATGAAGGCCCCTACAAGCTGCATCTGGGTACCATTGAGGGGCGGCTGCAGTTCGATGTCAAAAATACCGGTGACCAGATTTTAATGAGCTTTCGACTGGCGATGACACCGTTTCGCCGGATCATCCGTGACTATTTTGCCATCTGCGACAGCTATTATGAAGCGATCAAATCGTCTTCCCCGTCACAGATTGAAGCCATTGATATGGGCAGACGCGGCCTGCACAACGAAGGCAGCACCCTGTTGATGGAACGCCTTGACGGCAAGCTGGACATTGACATGCAAACAGCGCGGCGGCTGTTCACCCTCGTTTGTGTGCTGCACCTCAAAGACGGCAGGGGCCCACGATGACGGCCACAAACTCCGACAACCGCTGCAAAATTCAAAGCGTGCTGTTTGTCTGCAACCAGAACGCGGTGCGCAGCCCGATGGCCGAAGCCTTGGCCAATCGCCACTGCAAGCGCCGGGTGTTTGTAGAATCGGTTGGTTTGATCGCCGGTAATCTTGACCCATTTTCGGTCGCCGCCATGCAGGAAGACGACCTTGACATTTCCGAGCATCAGCCCAAACCCATCGGTTCGGTCGACACCAACCTGTTTGACCTGATTATCGCGCTGACACCGGAAAGCCGGGACCATATTGAAAAAACCCGGGCGGGCGGAAATTTCGAACTGGAATATTGGCCCACGCCCGATCCGTCTGATGCTGAGGGCAACCGAAATCAGGTGATCGACAGTTACCGTTTGGTGCGCGACCGATTGGAGGTGCGCATCGCCGACAAATTTGATTTCAGTTCCAAATAAACCGGCTTTCGATTCCTAAAACACGGCTTTCGATTCCCATTTTGGGCCATTCTGTTGCAAAAACCCCCGGTTCAGTTCGCAAATTGAGTAGTAATCCGGGGTTTTCGCGGCAAAACGGTTGCTTTTTGGCATCAACCTCGTCATGTATGTGCGCAAATTCACAGCCCTGAAAAGAGCAGCCATAACAAGGAGACACAATGGCTAAAGAAGAAGTTCTCGAAATGCGCGGCACAGTAACCGAACTGTTGCCCAACGCCATGTTCCGAGTAAAGCTTGAAAACGACCATGAAATTTTGGGCCATACCGCCGGCAAAATGCGCAAGAACCGCATTCGTGTTTTGGCGGGCGATGATGTTCTGGTTGAGCTGACGCCCTACGACCTGACCAAGGGTCGCATTACCTACCGCTTTAAATAAAAGGGACGGTGGCCCATGACCACCTCTCGCTCCACGCCCGGCGACCAGCATGTGCCCGCAGGTGCGCTCGTGCTTGCGTCCGCATCGCCGCGCCGTTTGGAACTGCTTGCCCAAATCAATGTGACCCCGGCCAAAATTGTACCGGCAGACATTAATGAGACACCACACAAAAGCGAAGCCCCGAAAGCCTACGCCGAACGCATGGCCACCGAGAAAGCGGCCGTTGTCACCGCGCGCTACCCGAGCCAGCTAACACTTGCAGCTGACACGGTGGTCGCCTGCGGCAAGCGCATCCTGCCCAAGGCGGAAGACGAGGACACTGCACGGCAGTGTTTGGCACTGCTTTCCGGGCGACGGCACCGGGTTATCTCGGGCATATCGCTTGTACTGCCCGATGGTCGCCAACTGGTGAAATCGGCCACAACCACCGTTGCGTTCAAACGGCTTTCAGAGGCCGATATAGCAGCCTATATCGCGTCCGGCGAATGGAGCGGCAAAGCCGGGGGTTACGCCATTCAGGGGCTGGCCGCACAATATATCCGCTTCATTTCGGGGTCCTACTCAACCGTGGTTGGCCTGCCTCTGTTTGAAGTAGCGGGATGGCTTTCAGCGCATATGAAAGTCCCAGCCGATGACTAGTGCAAACCTTACCATTATTGAGCCGGGCATCGGTGGCTGGCGTAGCGCTGACATAGACGGTGATGGCCTGCCGACCGACTTGCGCTTCCATGACGACGCATCGCTTAGTCCTTTGGACGCGGTTTTCGCCGCGCGCATCACCACTGTCGATATCGCCAATGACCTGGCATTTGCCGATCTGGGTGGCGGACTGACCGGCTGCATGAACCTCAGGCGGGCAAAATCGCTGGTGAAGGGAACCGTGACATCAATCAGCGACTGCGTGACCGAAGGCCAACGACTGCTGGTACAGGTTGTGGCCGAACCCAGCACTCTGGAGGCCAAGGCGCTTACCATCACCCCGCGCCCGCGCCTTCTTGGCCGTTATGTGGTGGTTGAAGCGGGCAGCCGCCGCCTGAATTTCTCAAAAGATCTGTCGCCGAAAACTGTAAAAAAACTCACCGCAACGCTGGCAAGCACGACTGATGGTGTTGCTGTTATTGTACGCTCCAGCGCTGCAGGTGTCGCAGTTGGCGCTGTGGCAGCAGAGGCCCACACACTTGCCGCGGTGTTTGCTGCCAGCCTCGAGAAAATCGGCAGGCTTTTTGCTCGCTCGCCGCTGGAAAAGGCCCTGCTATCAACACCGATAGATACCACCGACATTCGAATTGAAGGCGGTACAGCCTTCGCCGAGGCCAAAGCCGTTGCGCGGCAACATTGGCCTGACCTGGCAGAAAAACTAAGCCTTTACAAAGACAGCGAAACCGCGTTTGAACGTTACGGCGTGAATGAAGCGGTTGAGGAAGCCCTTAGCCCGCGCATTGAATTACCTTCAGGTGGCTGGATCAACATCACTGAAACGCCCGCGCTCACGGTGGTGGA
>JAJFIT010000009.1 GCA_021774775.1 Alphaproteobacteria bacterium
TTCAGCTCGGTTTTTTCAATGATGCTGTAGGGCACTTTCGACTGGTCGAGCGTATAGCGTACCCAACCCGGGTCCTGTGTTGATACCCAGCTGTGCAGCAGGCCGATGCGCGGCACATCCAGCTCGACCATTTCACTGTCCGGCAAGCGGCCAACGCCCCGCACCTCGAGGAGGGTACGGCCAATAACTTCTTCCATTACTGCTTCATCCACAGTGCTGGCGTCGATGAAAATCGTGCCTGCCGGAAAGTTATAACGACCAACCTTCACACTGGTTTTGGTGGCTTGCATGCTGGCACCGGCCAGAGCAAAACGCAGTTCACCAATACCTTCCTGACCCTTGTGCGGCACCACATAATATTTGGCGCGTTTCGGCAATGATGACGGTTGGTAAAGGTCTGCTCCACTGCCCGCTTTCTCGTTTTTCAACTCCAGAATGCCAGCGTCCTTGATGAAGGAGGTTTTGACACCGCGCAGCAGGCCCAGGGTCCAGGCCACATCGTCGTAAGGCGGCACATCTACCTTTTCAGGGAACTTCTGTTTTTCAAACAAGGCTTTTGCAAACGGGCCGTAAGGCTGGTTAAGCAGTATGAGTGCATCCCCCTTCTCAACTTCGGTTTTACCAAACTTGCCTTTTGCCTCCGCCCGGTGAACTTCTATGCCCTGCTCGATCACAAGGTCAATCAACTCCCTCGCAGCGCCGTTATCACGCTGGTCATGTTTGATTACTATCGCTTTCATGTCACCGGATACACCCGCCTCAACAGCGTTCTTGGATTTACTGTAAAAACCGCGCACCAGTTGGTCTGCATTTTTGGAGGTATATTCAAGCGACGCATAAACCCCGCTGGACATATAGTTCACATTATTGCGCATGGACCACAGGGTTTCTTCCGCCGGAGGGCTGGGCCGATACCATGTTTTCTCAATGGTTTTGTCGCCAGCAAAGCGGCTATCGCCCAAATCGCGCAGCATGGTCTCGGAGCCACCGTTGCCGAAGGTCTCGTAAAAACGACCATTGGAGTTGCGGTTGTTGGTCATCCACAGCATATAGCCGGGCCACCAGCCGGTATAGAAACCCCATGTCCACACGCCCGGCATGCCCTTGGATGTCAGGCGGCTAACTTCATAGTTTGCAATAGAGGCCCACTCGGCAACCGTGGTTGCGCTGACGCCGGGGTTATAGGGACCAGTGCCTGTCGCCACATACAAGTAGGGCACGCTTTCGTGCAAATCCAGCGACAGGGTTGGTTTATAGTCCATGAAGCCTTTCAGGAAATTTTTGGTCATCGGCTGGGTCAGGCCGATGCCGTCACGGTTATTGTCGTGGAATGTATATTTCCCCCAAAACGGAGGGCCACTTGGCGGCCGGTCATAATAATCGGTGCGGCCTTTATTGTGCTTGAGGAACCATTCGGTAGACCGGTTACGGCCATCTACTTCAAACACCGGCGTGATCATGGTGATGACATTTTTGCGAATGTCCTTAAACAGGTCGCGCTCTTCGGCGGCGACCCGGTAGGCAATTTCCATCGCGGTTTCCGGCGGGCCGTATTCGGTGGAATGCAGGCCTGCGGTGATCCAGTAAATGGGTTTGGCACCGTCCATGATGGCTTCGGCTTCCCCGTCGCTCAAACCGCGCGGGTCTGCCAACCTGTTTAACCGGGCTTTATAATCATCAATGTTCGCCAGCGTGGCCGGGTCTGCGATGATCAGTGCGATCATTTCGCGGCCTTCAGCGGTCTCTCCCAGGCTAACCACCTCCGCGCGGTCTGTTGCGGCAGCGATGGCCCGCATATAGCTGTGGATTTCAGCCACATTGGTCATCTCGCCGGGACTGCCTGCAATATGGCCGAGGAAATCTCGCGGACTGGGGATGCTGGGATGGTCGGGCATGACCGACACCCAGTCATTGAGAAAGCGTTCCTCCGTGGTCGCCGCAGCAATGGCTTCGCTGGATATTTTGTCGACCGGCAGGCCGCCAACTGTGGTTGGCATTTCGTGGTCGTCGGCCGCAAGCGGTGCGCTTGCGCCGACACCAGCAGCCAAAATCGATGCGCCGGCCAACAGCCGCAGTTTTCTATTGAATTTCATGACAGAACCCTCCCAAAGATTTCTTGAGGCGGAAGGCTAGAACAATTCAGCGACCCCGCAAAGCAGGAATCTGAATGTTGCAACAAGACAGAGCGTGGTCAGTTCGATTGAGAGGCCCCGCGGGACAGAATTTCCAGGCTGGATTGCGCCCGGCGGGCTGAAGACGCGAGCCCAATTTCCGTCGCGGTGTCCCGGGCCTTAACGAAAGCAGCAATGGCTTTTTTCACATTGTTTCGAGCTGCGTGGAATTTTCCAGCGACAAGCAACGCCCGCACTTTGCCGCCAGGAGACGAAATTTCCGCCGCCGCCAGAACGAATATCCATTCGGAATGAAACGCACTGCTTTTTCTATGTTTTTTTGACGAATTCGGATTTCAGCTTCATGGCACCGATGCCATCGATTTTACAATCAATGTCATGGTCGCCGTCAACCAGCCGTATATTTTTGACCCTGGTACCCACTTTCACCACCAAAGACGACCCTTTCACCTTCAGGTCCTTAATCACGGTCACCGTATCACCGTCTGCAAGCGGGTTACCGTTGGCATCGGTTATGACAGGGTCGGCTTGCTGGAGGGCGGCTTCTGCGCTTGCTGACCATTCATGCGCGCATTCGGGGCACACCAGCAGCCCGCGGTCAGCGTAAACATAGAGCGATCGGCATTTGGGGCAGAGCGGCATTTGGGGCAGAGCGGCAGGTCGGTCATATCTGGTGTGTTTTCTCTGTGGAAGATAATGGATGAATTCAGGTCTTCGTATAAGAAATGGTGATCCCGGGTGGATTCGAACCACCGGCCCCCAGATTAGGAATCTGGTGCTCTATCCAACTGAGCTACGGGACCATCTCTACCGTCTGGCACCGGACTTACCGGCAATTATGCCGCAGGTCAACATCTCGCATTCTCGCCATAGTAGTGTTTTGCTATTACCGAATGTATTCAACGCACTAAGTAACTTCAGAAGCACGCTAAACCGACAATAGATTCGGTTCTTGTTGGTATTTACTTTACACTTTTAAGGCACATTGGGGCTACCTGGAAAGGTGGTTAATGCAGCTAATTAGACTTATATCACCGGTAATTGTAGCCATAACGGCGAGTCTGCTGGCCCTGTCGGCTACAGCCGTGTTTTTTACCGATCGCCTTGACACTAATTCCCTGGATGCAGAACGGCGGACATTGTCTCGTTTGATTTCCGGGGTTCCGAGAAATCTGGCCGTGCTGGCGGAAGATAATAGTTGGTGGGATGAAGCAGTCGAAAACATCTATTTGACCGAAAATCTAGAATGGTTGGCGGCAACGATGGGTGGTACCGTTGACGGAATCGGCGAAATTGAAGGTACCGTTGTTTTAAGGGCGGATAACAGTGTGCTTTTTGCGGCCCACCGGCAAGACCGCCCTGCGGGCCTGGACGATTTACTACTGAGTGGTCTCGGCATCGCTATCAACAACTTACAACCCGTAGATGATGATGTTGGGGTTTCGACATATGGCTATGCCACCAGCGGGGGTAGGGTCTTCGCGCTGGGGATCAGTATGGTCCAACCATCCGGGTCCAAGGTCTATGATCCTCCGCTCGGTACCCAGCGTCGACCCGTCCTGGTGTTTTACCGGGAGGTAAACCTAAAACAAATTAAGGAATTTTCCCAATCAAGCGAACTGTGCGAACTTCACTTTACAATCAAAGACAAGGCAAGCACCGCCGACAACCCGGAAGCAACGGTCGTCCTAATCGGACTTAATGGTATGTCCATTGGCTATTTCACCTGGACACCCGCCCGCCCGGGCACGGTTCTATTGCAACAATTAATATGGCCCTCTGTATTCTTCTCTGGCTTGATTCTTTTAGCCGGTTTTAGTTTTGTCCGACGGGCGCAGAAACTTGTCGACGATCTGGCACAGGCAGACCGAACAAAAATGGCATTTCTGGCGTCTATGAGCCACGAGGTGCGCACGCCGCTAAACGCAATTATCGGCTTCGCCGAAATCCTCCGGCTTGAACTGCACGGCGAAATTAAAGGCAAAAAAAACAGGGAATATCTGGATATCATCCGCACCAGCGGTGAACATTTGCTCACCGTCATCAACGACATTCTCAATATCTCAAAACTGGATGCCGGTAAAATGGAGGTTTTTGCCGAGGCCATGGACCCTGTTGAAGTGATTTCAGAATCGGTTCGCATTATCGAAACCAGCGCGCGCGAACGGTCGATCAGACTGATCACCGAACTGGAATCCGGGGTTATCGTCAGCGACGAACGCATCATTCGCCAAATT
>JAJFIT010000081.1 GCA_021774775.1 Alphaproteobacteria bacterium
CCTGTTGGTGCGCCGCCAGAATAGCACCAGAATGAGCAATATTGCTGCCGCGAACAGGATCGAGGGCAAGGCCAAATTGGCAAGAAAGTCGGTCCCGGGCGTTTTGGGTTCCCAGGTCAGATAAGCACCGTCGCCGACTGCGAGATGGACCACATCCGGACCAATATCTGACGTTACGGTCAGGGTATTTAATTCCAGTTTGTTCTCGATCATAGAAAGCTTTGGAGGATCCAGTTTTTCAAGAACCACCAGTATATTCCGCTGGCGGTCGCCCGTTGCTTGCTCAATCAACGGTTCACTTTGAGGCCAGATGGTACTGGCACCGATAAGGTAAACCTCGCCGTTAAAAGAGAGATACCCTCGAAGGGTCTGGACAGCATCAGGACGTATCGACAGGTCACGCTGCAAGTTCCGGACAAGCTGACCGTACAAATTTGGGTTTAAAGCCTTGTCACTGCTGGAGTAACGGCTGTAGAGCAATTGGCCGCCGGTTTGGATCAACAAAACAGCGTCGATATGGGTGATTGTTTCGACCATATCACCGACAGCCACATCGAACCAGGTTTTGTCAAACGACTGGAAAGTTTTTGTGTAGGCTTCATCCCATTCGGCGTTGAAGCGCGCGTTTTGTTCCAGATTTTGTTGTTTTGGCGCAAGTTCGGCTGCAAGCAGTCGGCTTTCATAGACGATACTTTCGGCATCCATCCGTTGGGCCACGAAGCTGAAAGTGAAACCCAGGACCACACTCAAGAGTATGATTGCCAGCAGGGCGGGCGCAATGATTTGACGTAGCATTAAGTTTTTATCCCCAGCACCCCCTCATCCAATAAAGAAGCAAAGCTGTAAACTTATCGTTAACTTGATGAAATACACCGAGTTGTGACGTTGCTTGTAATTTCACCAAGATATTTCATTCGTTATCGGTTTAAAAACAGCAGCAGCTATGGCCGCTGGACAGCGAATTAACCCTTGTAGGGCACGGGCCGTTGTCAACATATGACGTTGAGCGGCAACCCAGTCCTTTTGTCGCGGGCCATGTGCTGGCTGCGGGTTAGACTGCGGTATCTCGTAAGAATTAACGCTTCACTGGCGCGCCGAAAAAGCTTTTGCTATAAAGCGGTTAAAGGGGAGCCATGCTAAAATATTTCCGCAAATGGTCGATTGCACTGAAACGCCGCAGGCTTCGCAAAGAGCGCGAACAGATGAAGCGCTATGTGTCTATCGAGGAAGATACGCGCGGGGACGGGGTTCGCTGTAACAACTGCAAGGCACCGCTGACCGGGCCGTTTTGCCACATTTGCGGTCAGCGCGACGATGATTTGCGCAGGCCCATCTGGACGTTTTTCCGCGAACTGTGTGATGCAATTTTTGATACCGACAGCAAGATCATCAAAACGATTTTGATGCTGGTTCTGGTGCCGGGCGGCCTTTCGCGCGCCTTCATGGAAGGAAAACGTGCGAGATTTCTGCCGCCTTTCAGACTGTATGTGGTGTCGCTGTTTTTGTTTTTTGGCGTGATCAGTATCGCAAATATACTGATCATTGATATTCACGTGACACCAAAGGCCGAGCAGGTGGCCGCGCGCGAGGCGTTCGAAGCGCAAATTGAGGCTCAATTGGCCGAGGCTGAAAAAGCACGGGAGGCCGCAGAGGAAATACGCGACAGGCTCCGTGAAAGCGGTGATTTACCAGAAAGTCCTAAAAGCCCTGAAATTCCCGGAATTGAATTGCAGATTGACGGCGTGCCTGACCCGGACAAGTTGGCCAAACAGATCAAGGAGCAGGTTGATGCTGCTTCGATCAAACAAAGTCAGCGCTCGGCAGCGCAAATTATCCAGATACTGGAGACGGTCGAAAGAATTGAAGCTGCAAATGGCTCGGACTCTGAACAATTGAGGGGTCTGTTGGGTGACATCGCCGAACAGGTAGTTGCCTCTGACGGTGAAGGCTCTGTTGATATCGACCAGGTGAAGAGCAAGATGCGCGAGCTCCTTGATAACCCGGATAGCAGCTTAACAGCTGGCTCGCGTGCGGCGCTTGAAGCAATGTTGGTTTTAGATCCGTCAGACGTTGAAGTTATCACTGGGGCTAGTGGTGGCCAACCGGGCTTCAGTTTAGGGGACCTGCCTTATAACTTTGATGTCGCAATGTTTGTTAATAATGGCAACGACACACGCGAGGGCATCAAGCAGGAGGATATTGATTTCGTACTGCAAGACCCCAATACGCCGGAAATTGCCAAAAAGGCGACGATTGGTTTTATGGAGGCGCTGCGCTCGCCGCGGGAGTTTAACAAGCTTTTCAACGAGTGGTTGCCGTGGGCGCTGGTTATTTTGATGCCGGTATTCGCAGGCATTCTGAGGTTCACCCATTGGGGCAAGCGCCGTTATTATCTGAACCAGCTTGTGTTTGCCCTGCATTTCCACAGCTTCCTGTTTGTTATGATGACTGTTTTTGCCTTCATTGTTCCCATGGTCGGCGGTGAAAATGCCTTTGGAATTTTCTGGTGGGGCACCTCGCTCTATCTGATTGTCGCGCTAAAGGTCGGCCAGGACCAAGGTTGGATCAGGGCATTTCTAAAAGCCGGATTTATTTGGGTCAGTTATTTCTGGTTCATGATGGTAACCATGGCGATTGTGATGTTTTTGGGCATTAGCGATTCCAGCCTGAGCGAGCTATATGATTTGTTGCAGGAAGCCAGCGACCTTGAACAGGCGAGGTCGTCGCTTCCGGCCGAGGCGCAACAATAGCCCAAAAACCATTACGCCGCTATTTTGGCAACCTGTTGGCGTGCGCGGGCCAAGGCGATGTCAGCCCCTTTGCCTGATTCAGCAGCATTAATGATGCTGACGTCTGTAATCCCGATGAAGCCAAGTGCTTGGCGCAAGTAGCTGGTGGCAAAATCGAAATCGCTGCCGATTGGTGTGCCGCCTGAGGCGACAACCAGATAAGCTTTCTTGCCCGTCAGCAGTCCCTCGGGGCCATTTTCTGTGTATTGGAAGGTCAGGCGGGCGCGGGCGATCATGTCAACCCAGGCTTTCAGGCTGGCCGGGATACCAAAGTTGTATATGGGCAGACCGATGACAATTGTGTCCGCGTCTTTCAGTTCCTGAACAAGGCTGTCTGAGTAGGCTAGTTTTTGCCGCTGTTCGTCGGTGCGGTTTTCTGCTGGTGTGAAGTTGGCATCGACCCAGTCTTCATCAACGAAGGGGATGCCCGCCGCAACATCGCGTTCAATTATTGCCGCGCTGGGGTTAAGGGCTGTAATGAGTTCGCCCGCGAGGGTTCTGGTACTGGACGTTGTGCCGCGCGCACTGCTGTCGATGCGAAGGATGGTTGAGGCCGAAGATGTCATGTTATTGCTCCTGTAAAATTCTATTACAGGAATTTAATGTTTGGGCATGTACATCGCTAGCGGTTCATTATGCGACCCTGTGTTGCGATATATCGAACACTGGGTTAGCCGTCGCCGCGTTCCCGCAAATCAAGCGATGCCGAGTTGGTGCAATAACGAAGGCCAGTCGGTTGCGGTCCGTTCGGGAATACGTGCCCCACGTGGCTTTCGCATTTGGCGCAGGTGATTTCAGTTCTAACCATGCCCATGCTTGTGTCGGTGTGCTCGTTAATGCAATGCCCGTTTGCTGGCGCCCAAAAGCTGGGCCAACCGGAACCACTGTCGTATTTGGTGTCGCTGTCGAACAGGGCAGTGCCGCAGCCGGCGCACCGGTAAGTGCCTGCGGTTTTCGTGTCCCAGTATTTACCGGTAAAAGCGGGCTCGGTACCGCCGCAGCGGCAAACAGCGAATTGTTCGGGTGAGAGTTTGTCGCGCCACTCGTCGTCTGACACTGGCATTGTATTTTCCTTAGTCATATCCGTTACCGTACCTTACATTCGAAGCAGATGAGATAGCGCCCAAGCGGGTCATTCAAGTTTGCCAGAAACTTGCTGTCATCCAGCAGGTTCATTGCGGCTTTGATAATGGGCGACGGAGCAGGGGCGCTATACCGCTTCAATTCATCACTTCCAACTGACGAGTTAAGAATATTGGCGATCATCTGATCAAACTGGTCAGGTTGCTCGCGGTAGAAAACCACTGAATGGTTGTCTTCAACACCGGCGGCGCGGGCGGCAGCAGCGACAGCATCGTCAAAGCCGCCTAAATGGTCCACCAAACCAAGCTCTTTGGCTTTAGTGCCTACCCAAACACGGCCCTGGGCGATTTTGTCTACGTTTTCAACCGTCATGTTGCGGCCTTTGGCCACCAGCGACAGGAATTGTCCGTAACCGGACTCGATGCTTTGCTGGATCACATCTTTGGTCAGATCGCTCAAGGGTCGGGTAACATTGAAGGCCCCCGCCAGCGGCGTTGTTCCAACGCCGTCGGTGCGGACACCGATTTTATCGAGCGTGTTCTCATAGGTTGGGATGATGCCGAAAATGCCGATTGAGCCAGTGATTGAGCTTGGTGCCGCCCAAATTTCATCGGCGGTGGCAGCGATCCAATACCCGCCTGAAGCGGCAACCGGCCCAAACGAGGCAATGACTTTGATGCCCTGGTTTTGTGCGGCCACCAATTCCTGGCGGATAAGTTCGGATGCGAAGGATGAGCCACCGGGGCTGTCGACGCGCAGCACAATTGCTGAGGTACTGGAATTGTTTCGCGCACTGCGGATATAGCCAACAATGGTTTCAGCGGCTGCGACCGAGACCGGACCATCACCCATGACAATTTCGCCCTGGGCGGTAATGACAGCGATTTGGTTGCTGCCATTTTGCTGGTCACTCGTCGCCGCTAAATACGATTGAAAGTCTATCTGCTTGAAGGAGTTGCCGTAATCGTTGGCGCCAAATTCTTCCATCAAGTCGTCGCGCCATTTTGAGCGTGGCGCAAGTTCATCAACCAATCCGCTGTTCAGCGCAAGGACCGCAAAGTCGCCGCCTGCGGTTTTTAGCTGGCCGGAAATATCTTCAATGTCGCTACTGATTTTCCCCGCCTTAAGACTGCGCGCCTGAGTGACCGATGTCTGATACTGTTGCCAAAGCGTACCCAGAAATTCGCTGTTGGCTTCTTTGGCCGCGTCGGACATGTCGTTGCGGATAAATGGCTCTACCGCTGACTTGAAGGTGCCAACCCGAAAAACATTCACCGTCGCGCCGATTTTATCCAACAGGCTTTTGAAATACATGGGGTAACTGCCATAGCCGGTCAGTAGAACATTGCCTTGTGGGTTCATGTATATTTTGTCGGCTTCTGCTGCGACCAAATAATCAGACTGGCTGTAGCCGGACGATAGCGCATAGACTTTCTTGCCGCTGGATTTGAAGTCTTTAACGGCCGCAGCAATGGTGTGGATGTGGCTTGGGCCTGCGCCCGCCATGCTGTCTGTCACCAGAGCCAGGGCGCTGATTCGGTCATCGTCTTTGGCCCGGTTTAGAGCGTCAGTGATATCATGGATACTGGTTTGCGCGGGTTGGCGATTAAAATCGTCATACAAGGCGGCAAACGGGTCCGGCAGTTCGGTGATCTCAACAATCTGCCCCTCGGGCCACAGAACAAGCACAGCGCCGTCTGGTACGCTGGGCAATTGTTGCGGGTTGCGTGCGCCCAAGGCAATGATCAAGCCGATTATGACAAATATGCCAATGGTAAATCCGCCAAGGCCAATGATGAAATTGCCCATCGCCTTGATGATGTTCCATAAACCCTTCATGACTTAAAACTCCGAATTCCGAACGTTGCTGACTATTGCAGTTGGGGGCTGTTACTCTTTTGTTAAAGGTGCGACTGATATAAGGCCACGTCAAGATGCAGGCCAATAAAATGTCGGTGAACCGAGTGAAATACAGATTATTTGCGACCAGACGGAGTGTTATGTGAACGTTCGAATTGACAAACATATGGTTTTGTACCGTTCGGACCGGTTTTTTTCGGCCTTCCCAAGCGTGGTTCGGTTGCCGAACGGTGAGATTCTGCTGGCATTTCGCCGCGCGCCCGACCATCGCTGGTTACTAAGAGGAGTCGCGGATGCGGACTTGAGCTCGGTCGATCATGTGCATTTTCGCTCTCATATTGCGTTGAAACACTTTGACGGTGGAGCCAAAGAAATCAGCGATGCTGTTGCTATGCCCATGCATGCGGAGGCGGGAGACCAGGACGCAAACTTGTTTCTCCACTCCAGCGGGCGTTTGTTGCAGCATGGTTTTCTCTGGCATCCGGTAACCCACGGCGTCGCCGAAACGCTGAAAACGCAAGATCGGTCAGTCCTGAGCGCCGAACACCTTGGGGCTGGCTATTTGTTTTGGGGCGGTTATGTGCGTTTCAGCGACGACGAAGGCACCAGCTGGTCAGATTATATTGAGCTGCCAATTAACGCAGAGGGTGATGTAGCTGGCGGGCCATTTGCCGAAGGCGCGGTTGCCCTGCGCGGGCGCATGATAGAGTTACCTGACGGGCGTTTGGTGGTTGCGGGGTACGGTGCCGGAGAAAATGGTGCCAGACACCAGCAAACCAGCATGTTTGTTTCTGATACGCGCGGTCTCACATGGTCGCGCCACCCACAGCGACTGTCAATGGATGGTATTAACCTTCAGGAACCTTCATTAACGGCTTGGCCCAGCGGTCAACTCTCGGTATTTCACCGCACGACACACAACGATGACAGGTTGGTGGTCGCCAGTTCACAAGAGGATCTGATCTTTAGTCAGCCGAAAACGATGAACATTAAAGGTCATCCATACGACCCGCTTGTGTTGCCGGATGGCAGGTTATTTCTGGTATATGGTTACCGCCACCAGCCCATGGGGGTGCGGGCGCGCATTGCCTCGACGTTCGACGAGTTAGAATCGACAGAGGAAATCATCATTCGTGACGACAGCCCCAGCGCCGACACCGGATATCCGTCGGCGTGTATTATGGAAGATGGACGAATATTGGTTGCGTACTATATTGCAGATGATAGGGGTGTCCGGGGTATTGAAGGCACCATCGTGTCATACCAGTAAAGCAATTGGAAAAGCCGATGCCAGTAAACGAGTTAGAAACCAACCCAGCGACCACTGAAGACCTTGTTCGCGAAGGCTATCAAACCTGGGGCGCGGTGGACGCCTTCGAGGATATGATCGGGCCTTTCTTCTATAAAAAGATGGATAACGGTGAGTTTGTCAGCGCTTTCGTGTCTGAAGACAGGCACCTGAACGGTGGCGGCAAGCTTCACGGCGGGCTGTTGATGAGTTTCGCGGACTTCGCCATGTTTGTGATTGCAAGAGACCATTTGGAAGGGGCGGCGGTTACGGTTGGTTTCAATAGTGAATTTGTCTCTGGGGGTGAGGCGGGCGAACGAATTGAAGCAAGCGGCGAAGTGACCAAAGCGACGGGGTCAATGTTATTTGTGCGCGGCAAAATATTCTGCGGCGATAGCACAATTCTTACTTTTAGCGGTATTCTTAAAAAGATTCGCCGCCGTTAAAGGCGGTTTAATCACGCAATTCAACGGTTCGCCGTATGGCGGGGTTAGACGGCATGATAATTAGTGGCATAGGGAGATTCTCAAATACAAATGAGGGCCCTAGCCATGAAGAAAATTCTACTCGCTCTTTTAATACCTCTGCTTGCGCTGACAGCCAGTGCACAAAACTCCGAAGAACCCTTTAAGCCCCAAGTCAGCTATATTGGTTTTAACACCCTTAAGGCAGACAATAAGGCAGTCAATGTTGCTGCGTTTCAAGCCTATATCCGCATCATTAAACCCTTGATGGTCGCGCAGGGCATGACGCTTGATGTGTATAAGGTTGACCACAATAGTGACCCCAAAATGCCGGTGGACTTCATTACCTTTGGCACCGCAAAAGATCAAAAATCGTTTCAGGCATTTTTTGAAAATACTGACTTTCAAAAAGCCTTCCCTACGTTGGTCGGTATTATCGAGGCACATTTTGTAACCTTTGTTGACGGCCCGGTCATTCCTGAGAAAACTCACGGTGGCTATACACAGTTGTCGTTGGATTGGTTGAATTCAAACGAAGGTGAAAATTTAAGGCGGGTCGCAGAAATTAATCATAAGGTCGAGGCAATTGCGCCCCATCACGGTGCCCGCCAAACTCACCGTGTGGTGGGGCAGTTTGCCAATACAGGCCTGGCGGGTGATATTGCACCAGCCGAGGCACCGAACATCATCTCGTTGTGGCATATGAAAGATCCGCATGAATTTTTGGAGCACTCTGAGGTTAGCGCGCTGAATAAAAAGGTGGCTAAAATGTCAAAAATGTCCCGCTCATACTGGATATCCCTGGCAGAGTAACAGCGCTCAAGTCTATGCAAATAGACGGCTTTCTGTCATTGGGCCCGGTTTTTAGTCCTCAACTAAAGAGACCATTTCATCCAAATTGGCGAATTTTACCCGTGGGGCGTCGCCCTTTGCGGCGTCGATTTCTGCCGCTTCGATTTTTTTCCAATCCTGAAATGTCACAATCTGCAAGTCGCGCTCGTCGACGATGGCATTCAGACCATCGCGGCCTGCCTTTCCGCCAGCTGACACTTCGGCCAGAATTTTTTCGGCGATGCCTTTGCCGTCCGGTTTGTTGGTGCCGATGGTGCCGGTAGGGCCGCGCCGGCACCAGCCTACGCAGTAAAGGCCTTCTGCAATCAGCCCTTCGTCGTTTTGGAAAACACCGCGCCTGTCATCATAAGGTATGTCGGGCAGGGGGCTAGAACGATAGCCGATACAGGGTACCACCAAGCCTGTTGGCAACACTTCAGTTTTGCCGGTGCCGAAACATTTACCGTCCTCGACATAAGTTTCTTCCAATCGGATGCCACAGACACAGTCTTCGCCGATGATCGCCATCGGGCGGCGAAAAAACTGGATATGCAGGCGCACGGGTTTGTCGCCCGGCGAATTTTCTGCCATCGCCCGCAAAGTGACCATGTTTTTCTTGCTGGCCCCGGACAAAGTTTCGTCTACCGACGGGTCTGGCAGTTGGTTGCCGTTCACCAGCGTAACGCAGTTTTCCAGGCGGTTCAGCTCGCCGAGTTCTTTGGGGGTGAATGCAGCTTCCAGGGGGCCGCGTCGACCCAGGATGTGTATGTCTCTGATTGATGATTTGTGGATGGTGTCTGCTGCATGGGCGGCAAGATCAGAAGACGCCATTTCGTCTGCAGTTTTTGCCAGAATACGCGCCACGTCAACTGCCACGTTGCCGTTACCGATTACGGCGACCGAGGCGATTCGCAAGTCCGGATCAAGGTTCGCATAGTCCGGGTGACTGTTGTACCAGCCAACAAAGGGGCCAGAACCGATTACACCTGGCAGGTTTTCACCGTCAATGCCCAGCGGACGGTCCTTTGCGGCACCGGTCGCCAACACAACAACGTCGTATAACTCCTGCAATTCTTTCAGTGTGACGTCGCGCCCCAGGGAAAGGTTGCCAACGAAGCGAACGTCATCGCGTTGGTTGGTGGCTTCATAGCGCCGGGACACATTTTTGATCGATTGATGGTCGGGTGCAACACCGGCCCTTATCAGCCCGAACGGTGTCGGGAGGCGGTCGATAATATCAACCCTGACATCCCGCTCGCCCGCAGTAAGAGCCTCTGCCGTATAGTAGCCAGCTGGTCCAGCCCCGATGATAGCAACCCAAAGAGTTCCGTCGTCACTGTGCGCCATAAATCCTCCCCTGAATGGGGATAGTGAGACAGCTTTGAGATCATGTCAAAGAGAATTAGAACGGGGCCTTTTTAGATGTCGAGGGCGACGGGATTTTCTCTTTTATCGGGGTTATCATCAGGCACCGCGCAACATATCAGCGCTTCGTCGTCATCGGGCTTATATTGCGCCGTTTTCGGGTGGCCCAACTTTCCTTTCAGGACTTTGGTAACGCAGGTGCCGCAATTGCCGGTGCGACAAGCAAAGGGGGCGTCAACGCCAGCATCCTCGATGGTTTCAAGCAAGGTGGTCTTGGACGGGTTCCAAGTGAGTTGCCTGTTTGAAGATTTCAGCTGCACGGGAATTTCAACATTGGGCATCGGTTCCCGCGTGACAACCGGGCCGCCGAATGTTTCCTGCTCTATATGGCTATCATCAACGCCAGCAGCGCTAAGGTGCGCGCGCATGTCTGTCATGAACTGGTCTGGTCCGCAAAGAAATGCATGAACTTCATTGGCGGGAACCAATTCCGCAATTGTCTGTGCGGTTATTCGCCCGCGTATATGAAATTTGTTGTCGATGATGTCCTGCGGCGTCGGTTGGCTGTAAGCAAGCAATAGGGTCACGCCGAAATCCGATGGGTTAGACAGAATAGGATGGTTTTTAAAGGGGTGTTCGTCGCCGTTTCGAGCCGCATGAATGAACACAATCGGGTGGGCGGCTTTCTTGCCGTTTGTGCAGCCGCTGGTATTCACTGCTGCTTCCAGCATGGCGATCATCGGTGTGATTCCCACGCCCGCCGAGACAAGAACCAACGGTTTGCTGGACGTTTCATGCAGATGAAACACGCCGCGCGGCGCCATCGCACTAACGGTGGTCCCCACGCGCAAATCATCATGCATAAAGCGCGAGAATTTGCCGTTCGCCTCGCGCTTGATTGATAGCCGGTACTGTGATCCGCACGGTGCTTTTGACAGCGTGTAGGTGCGGATGGTTTTGGGCACAGACGGGTGGCGCACGGGCAGGTGTTGACCTGCTATATAGCCTTCGAGCGGCAAACCGTCAGTGGCGGTCAGGTAGAAGGAATTTATGGTGCTGCTTTCGCGCTCGATCCGGTCAACGCGCAGCGAACGCCATTGTTCGTCCTCATTGCTTGCTGCGGTGTCCTCTTTGTCCCAGTCGCCGGTAACTTCCAGGCTGGGGGAATAGTCATTGAACTTCCAGTGAACTGGCATGGCTCGCTCAACCAATGTGGTTTTGGTAATCTGAACAGCGACCAGTCGTTCCGCACCTTCAAAGGCATCAACTTCCGGGCCATCCCAAATAATCCCGGCGGTTCCTTCGATATAGAGCATATCGCCGGTGTCAAAATCGGGCACCACAATGCCTACCTTGGGGTTAAGAGCGATATTGCCGAACGTATTGTAATGGTTGTTTCCGGAAAAATCGGGAAATTTCAGGGTATTGCCAGTTAGGCCAATAAATCCGGGCTTGCCGCCGCGGTGTGAAACGTCCACGCCGTGTTTGCGGTCGCTTCGATCTTCAAAATGGCTTGAGGCGATAAAGAATGTGTCGGCTGCGGACAGACGTTCGGCGAGTGTTGTGTGATCCAGCGGCGATGTAACGTCTCCGGTTGTCGAATTTGCTTGTTCGCCGGTGATTGCTGAACTTGTGCGGGACTGAATATATTGCGGGCAGTTGCCGAAAGACTGGTCAACTTTAATGGCGAAACCATTCTGTCCGGTGTGGGTTATTTTGCCGGTCAGGCGGTTGCGGCGACGGGTTTTAAAATCAATCGCCAGAAAACCGAGCGGTGACCCCGTACGCAAATTATCGCGCAAGGGGTCGCCGCCAGTGGGGGTGGCCTCGACCGTCATGGTGGTCTCATCTGGGGACTGGATGAATCCGGGGGAACCAAATAAGATCGAGGCGCTTGGTTGTTGGTCGCTGTCGACAGAACCCACAACAATGAAAGGCAATGTTTCCAGCAGATCACGGTGCTGCTCGGGCAGGAAAGAACGCACAAACTTCGGCGCATAGCTGTGAACCAATGCGCGCACGCCCAGTTTTTCCTGGATTGCCAATTCGCCTTCATGAAAAGGCGTTTGTAGATCGGTCATCATTCTCTCCTGTGGCGTTGCGGTTTAGGCTGCAGTTTATCAGGCTGCTTTAAGGCCTACCTGGGTAGCCTGCATGGGCACAAATCCGTCCAGCGTTTCGATGCGCGACAGCCATTCTTCAACGGCTGGGAAATTGCTCAATGATACATCGCCTTCGGGTGCGTGGGCGATGTAGCTGTAGGCTGCCACGTCTGCGATCGTCGGACTGGTACCAGCAAGATACAGGTTGTCTGTCAGTACGTTGTTCATAACGCCGAGCAGGTCGTTTGCGATGTTGATGGCATTTTGGTGATCAAGCCCAGCACCGAAAACATTAACCAAGCGCGCGGCGGCTGGGCCAAAGGCAATTTTACCCGCTGCGACGGCGAGCCACGGTGTAACTTTGGCCTCTTCAACCGGATTTTCAGGCAGCCAGCTGTCGTTGCCGTAGGTGCGAGCAAGATAGACGATGATGGCATTCGAATCCCACAGGGTTACGTCGCCGTCTTCCAGAACTGGCACCTGGCCGAATGGGTTTTTGCTGACGAATTCAGGATGCTTTTGGGCACCTTTCATAAGGTCTACATCGACAAGCCTGAAATCGAGCTTGAGAAGCGATAGCATCAATTCAACGCGGTGAGCATGGCCGGAGAGTGGGTGGCGGTAAAGTGTAATCATTGGTTTGTCCTTTATTGTATTTGTTATTTTGCTTGTCTCGTTTCGTTTGGGGAGCCGGGAAGGTGGCTGCAGGCCAATAGATAGATGATTGATCATATGTTGATAATCCGATATTATGGCGAAACATAATCAACAAAATGTAGATAATATGGATACTATCGAAGGAATGCGGGTTTTTGCCACCGTAGCGGAGCAGGGCAGTTTTACCGCGGCCGCCAAACGGCTGGGTATTTCAACCGCGCTTGCCAGCAAATATGTACGCCAGCTTGAAGACAAGCTGGGTGCGCAGCTTCTCATCAGAACCACGCGGCATGTTCATCTCACTGATATGGGCGCGGTTTACGCCGAACGATGCAGGGTCATTCTGGAACAGACGGACGAGATGCTGGATCTTGCCGGGGCTCAGTCGCAGAATATCGTTGGCCACCTGCGTATTGCCGGTCCACGGATAATCGGCGAGGAGATTTTGTCGTGCTGTGTGCAATCGTTTCTTGAAAAGCATCCATCGGTGACGGTTGATTTGCGCCTTGAGGAGCGCAAAGTTGATGTGATTGCTGAAGGGTTTGATGTGGCAGTCCGCATAGGTGAGTTGGAGGACAGCAGCCTGAAAGCCAAAAAAATTGCCGATTACAGCTATCACCTATGTGCATCGACCGACTATTTGGCAAAGCAAGGTATGCCGCAAAAGCCCGGTGACCTGAAAGATCATTTTTGCATTGTTGGGTCAACGATCAGCCCCAATAACCAACTTGATTTTATCGAGAATGGCCGGAAATTGCATGTCACGGTCTCACCGCGCGCCCGGGTGAATGCTGCCCGACCGATCAGAGACATGGTCGTCGCTGACCTAGGCATTGGTTTATGCCTCAGCTCCACCATTGCGGACGACTTGAAAAGTGGGCGGATCGAGCTGGTGCTGGAGGACTACAACGCATATCACCGCAGTGTTTACATGATGTTCCCGCCCCGGCGGCATATGACCGCCAAGGTCCGTGCGTTTCTTGACCACGCCACAGATTTTTTTCGCGAATACCGGCTTGTCGCCCAGGCAAGGTAACGCTTGTTCAAAAAACCGACTTCGTCGCGTGGCTGCAAAACGAGGGTTACCCGCGTTATTTTTTCAGTTTGAGGCCGGGCAGCAGGGCAGGCACTCTGCTTTTGTAATCGCGGTATGTGTCGCCAAACTCGGCAATTAAATCGCGCTCTTCATAGTAAAGCCCGATGAAAATATAAGCGATCATGCCCACTGCCAATACGGCGCGGCCCATGGTCATGTCGGGTGTGGCCAGCATGCCGATGAAAACACCGGTTTGGATCGGGTGGCGCACAAGCTTGTAGAAATAGGGTGTTTTAAAGTCCTTGGCACCTGCGTCCGGGTCATTGGATTTGAACGACTGTTGCAGGCCAAACAAATGAAAATGATTGAGCATATAGGTGGCAAGGAAAGTAATCAGCCAGCCGGTATAGAAAACCACGGTAATGACTGTGCGGGCCATTTCGTTTTCAACTGTCCAGACGCTGCCAGCCATTGGCTGCCAATAATAAATGACCGCGAAGGACACTAAAGCTGTAGCCAGCACATAGGTGCTGCGTTCCCAACTGTCTGGCACCACACGGGTCAGCACCGCCTTGAAACCGGGCCGCGCCATTACACTGTGCTGAACAGCAAAAAGCGCCAGCAGTGCGACATTAACAATTAACGGATAGGCCATTGGGCTGCCGTTTAAAGTATCAATGTTGAACGGCAAGAGTGCGTCGATACCGAAAATACCCATATGATTGTTTGCGAAAAAAATTAGTCCGAGCAGCGCCACCACGCCCAACAGATAGCTGATAAGCCCGTATAGCATTGTGATAAGTCGCATCATAATTGGTCCCCTAACCCAAAATTCACGAATGTCGCCCGCAATCTAAACGGACGTTTATCCGTTTTACATGTTTTCGGGAAATTATCCAGTTATCAGGCTCAGAAACGGCGATACGAACAGGTTAGACAATAAGCGGGTGCTAAATGGTGGGTTATTTCCCGGTCCCAAATCTTGGGAACAGGGCCGGTACTTTGCTTTTGTAGTCCCTGTAGGTGTCGCCGAATTCAGCGATCATGTCGCGTTCTTCGTAGTAAAGCCCTACGATTATATAAATAATTATGCCGATGGCCAGAACTGCTCGCCCAACAGTCATATCTGGTGTTGAGAGCATTGCAATAATAACACCTGTTTGGATGGGATGACGAACGAGTTTGTAAAAGGCAGGAGTCACAAAATTCTTGATGCCGTTGTCAGGGTCTTGCGGCCGGAAAGACTGCTTAATACCTAATAAATGCATGCCGTCAATCATTTGCGTTGCGAGGAGTGTTATCAACCACCCAGTCCAAAATAGTCCCTGTAACAAACCGCGAAAAATTGGTGTTTCGACTTGCCAAATAATACCAATCATCGGTTGCCAATATAAAATCAGCGAAAACAAAGCGGTGGCGGTCGCCAGTACATAAGTGCTTCGCTCCAACGGTTTTGGTAGTATTTTGACGATCCAGTCTTTAAAGCCCGCCCTTGCCATTATAGAGTGTTGCAAAGCGAAAATTATTATCAGGCCAATATTCACCAAATAGGGATTAGCGGGTATATAGCCAGCCTGAATATCAATTGAAAAAGCTCCTAAAAGCGTGCCACCACTTGCTATTCCGACTTCGACGAAAGCATTGTTTGCAAACAATGCAAACGCCATCAAACTGATTAAACCTAACAAATAGCAAATCGATCCATAAAGCCGGTAAATAAAGTTTGTCAATTCTCTGTTCCCTGTCCCGACGGTACTATTTAAATGTCCCATACATCATATTCTTCCGAGTGTTTTGCATATTTTGCTGATTGTTGCCAAACGTCCTACCATGCAGGTTGATGCAATGAGTGGACGAATTTGCCATTTTTAACTATAGTTTACAGCGATTGCGGGTTGTCAGGGCCGCAAGGTTTACGCTTGAGGGGAGCCGAAAATGAAACCATATATCACACCTGTCATCGCCGCCGCCGTTCTGGTCGGTGCCAATGTCTTGCTGCCTGCAGGGCCGTCCGCACCTGAAGTTGATGTTGAAGAATATGCCTTCAACCCTACAACCATAACCCAGAATATTTGCGGGCCGCTCGGGTCGAAGCGCGGCTTGTTGTTTCGCCCCGAAATCGCGCGGTTGTTGTCAAATGCAGCGAATGCGTCTGCAGCAGTGTCAGGCGACGTGCCCTTGCTGACCGGGCTTGATCACCGTGATTTCCCCATTTCAAGCGATAACGCAGATACGGGGGCCTATTTCAGGCAGGGCTTTGCGCTTCTGTACGCCTTCAATCATTGGGAAGCCATCCGCGCCTTCAAGAAGGCGCAAGAGCTGGACCCAGCCTGCGCCATTTGTTTTTGGGGCGAGGCCATTGCGCTGGGGCCCAATATCAATGCGCCGATGACTGAGGAGGCCGGGGCACTGGCCCTGTCGGCAATTCAAAAAGCCTCGGCCTTGAAAGCTGGTGACGACGCGCGGGAATTGGCGCTGATCGAAGCCGCCGAAAAGCGCTATAGCACCGATGCAAATGTTTCCCGCGCTGATCAGGACCAGCACTATGCAGATGCCATGGCGGCAGTGCATGCTGCTTTTCCGGACGACCAGGACATTGCCACGCTGTATGCTGAGGCGCTTATGGACACCTCGCCGTGGGATTACTGGGAGCGTGACTATTCCTCGCCGCGCCCCCACATAAAGGTCGCGATCGATACCATCAACAATGTGTTGGAGGTCAACCCTGACCATTATGGCTCCATTCATCTGTTCATCCATCTGTATGAGGCCAGCACAAGGGCGCAGGAGGCGGCTGTGCATGCAGATAAACTCGCTGGGTTAGCGCCGGGTTCCGGTCATCTGGTTCATATGCCGGGCCATATTTACTTTCGCATAGGCCGCTATCTTGACAGTTTGGACACCAATATAAAAGCCGCTGCAGTGGACGAATTATACCTCAGTGAAACAACGGGATCGCCGCTGTATCGTTATGGTTATTATCCGCACAATATTCATTTTATTTTAGTGTCCGCGCAAATGGCCGAAGACGGTAAAACCGCTACTAAGTATGCCAACAAGTTGGATCAGGTTATCCCACCCGAAGTGTTGAAAGTGGCCGATTGGATCGCGCCGATTAAGGCCGCACCCTATTTTGCTCATAGCCAGTTTGCCAGTGTGGATGAGGTGGTCGCGCTGCCTGATCCCGGCAATGGTATCCCGTACCTGAAAGCTATGTGGCACTATGCGCGCGGCAAAGTGTTTGCCGAAGCAGGTGATAGCCGTGCACGCGCCGAGCAGCAGGCGATTGAAGCATTGATGAGCCACGCTGCGATCAAGTCCGCGGGCATTCCTGCCGGTGCAATTTTGCAGCTTGCGTCCAATACCATTTCCGCGAAAATTATGATGAGTGGGAGCAACTATGCCGGTGCGGCGGATTTGATGCGTGAAAATATCAAACTGCAAGACAGCATGCCCTATACCGAACCACCCTTCTGGTATTATGCGGTAGAGCAAAGCCTGGCGGCGGCCCTGTATATGGACGGCAAGTACCGCGACGCCGAAACGGCGTTTAAGGCCAGCCTCATTCGCCATCCCAATAGCGCGGGGTCGCTGTACGGCCTGTGGCAAACACAGGCAAGGCTGGGTCTGGACGCCGAAGCAGACTTTACCAAAGCGCTGTACGAGAAAGCTCGCCGCGGCGACAGCGATATGGCTTTTATTAAGCTCTAGTAAGGTTACTTGACCCTTTTGGGTAACCGGTATATCAAGCGGCAGGCGCTCAGGGGCGCCCGCCCGCCAAAAGCCGCAGCACCCTGTTATTCATATATTGAGCCCTAACGCACAGCGCATGGTTCTTCAGGACACAAGAGAGCGGTGATGTCCATTGATGGAGACGATGTTATGTCACACGTTAGTGAGGGCGATAAAGCCGCCCCAATTTTAGATTTTTTGAAAAACGAAGCGCGTTTGCTTCACAAGCAGGCGAAGGCAGGTTTGCGTACTGCAGTTCAGCGCTTGAATAAACACAGCCCTGCGGTCGCATTGGG
>JAJFIT010000082.1 GCA_021774775.1 Alphaproteobacteria bacterium
CGACAATGACACAAATCTGCCAGTCCAAGGTGCCAGTTCTTCTGTTCCGCCAGGTCGGCGATTAAAAAGCACATCAGTGCAACAGCCACCTCAACCGATCACGCTCTGGATTGGTCAGGGCTAGCCTCGCATTTATTCAAATAACCCAAAACAACAGCTGTTGTGAGTTAGTTGCCAGCCCTCCGGTCAAATCAGGCAGTAACAACCTGCCCGTGCCGGTTACCCGTACAAAATTCAATAGGCCAAAACCTGTTGGCGAGCCTGTGGAAATCATGCCTTAAAACCGCGATCAACGGGCCAGTAGGGACAGCCCAAAAAGGTGCCTGATAACCGGTTGTTATTAAACAATGCTTAACTCATACTCTCTAAAATCGATGGTTGGGGCTGGAGATGGATATGTGCATTAAAATTGACCGCCGCCTGATAACCGCTGTGTGGCTCTTGGTTATCTCTTCTATTGGCTCCGGCGTTGCAGCGGCACCGCAGAAAACGCGTGTGTTGTATTTCTCGTCATTTCCAGAAATTTTACAGCCCGCTGACAAGCCCGGACTGGCGGAACTTGCCACTGCCATCGCAGAGGAAACCGCCAAAAATCCGGACCTGTTTTTCATCCACGGCGGCGCATCGCTGGGGCCATCGGTTTTCGGTGCAATGGACAACGGTGCCCATATGGTAGACATTGTCAACGCGCTTAATCCCAGCGTTATGGCGATCGGAAAACGTGAATTTTCATACGGCTATGATAATTTTGTTCTCAACGCACTATCGGCATCGTTCCCCTTGGTGACCAGCAACCTGGCAGACGCCCGGACAAATGGCCCGATCGACGCCACATATCCAAGCTATATCCTGCAATCAGGCGGCACCGCGATAGGTGTCATTGCCTTAACATCGGCCAACGCTATCTCTGAATATGGTGCCACACAGGCGGTGCTGCTGGAGCCCAGCAAGGCCACCAAGGACACTGCCGCTGCGCTGCGCGATGAAGGTGCGGATGCAATCATTCTACTGGCGGACACAGATTTTGATGATTTGAGCGCCCTGCGCGCCGACGGCACCGTTGATGTTATTTTTTATACCCACAATTTCGACAACCCCCAATCGCTGGACCACCAGGGTAAACTGCTGACGCAAGGCGCGTTGGACGGTAAAATTATTGCGGTTGATTTTTGGCTTGAAAACAAAAGCGGTAGCTCCCCCGAGCTCGTGACCAGCGCCGAATTATTGACGCTGGCCAATTATGGAAAAGACCCGCTTGTGGCATCCATCATTGATGGCTATCGAGAAAGGCTGGAACAGCTGCTTGGACCCGGAATCGCACCGGTAACCAAAGCTTTCGATACGCTGCGCAGTAATATTCGCAGCCGCGAAAATGCCTTTGCCAACCTGATTGCTGACGCGCTGCGCGAGCAGGTGTCGGCCGATATTGCCCTGCTGAACAGCGGCACCATTCGCGGCAATGTGCGTTACAGTATTGGCCACAAAATCAGCCGCGGTGATATCCAGCGCGAATTGCCCTTTGGCGGACGCTCTGCGCTTGTGCGCATTCTTGGCTCAGATATCCAAAAAACACTGGAACACGGCCTTGATTGCGGCACGCGCTCAGATGGATGCTTCACGCAGGTGGCAAATATTCAGGTAACTTTTGACAGCAACAAACCAAAAGGCGAACGAATAATCACGCTGCTGGTTGGCGGCCAACCGATTGAAGCTGATCGTTATTACAAGGTTGCAACCAGCGACTTCATGGCCAAGGGCAATGACGGTTACGAACATTTGGGCAAGGCCGAAAAAATATTCGGGCTCGGGACCAACCGGGTCATCTGGAATGTGGTCGTCGAATATATTGAACGCATGGGCGAAGTGGCCCCAATACTCGAAGGTCGAATTCACAATATCGCCGGTGACAGCAAACCCGTGCAGAGCGGTGCTGAGGAAAAGGGAGCTGAAGACAATCAGCCAGACCTGATCGGAGCGGTCAATGAATAACCCCGCTCCGCATGCTGGCAAAACCCGTTTCGGCCTCGGTTTCAAAATCAAATCGGTCGTCACGGCACTCGTGGTTTTGATGGTAACAGTTGCCGGTGTGTCTTTTTATACGCTGCAGCGGTTTAGCAACGAGGTTATTGATTACTCCGACCAAATGCTGCCGGCACTGGCTGCGTCAATCGATCTGAACTCTTCGCTGGAGAAAATTGTCCAGAACACGGAGCAGTTGGTCAACAGTGATTTGCAAGCCAAAAGGCGCATTGCCCAAGTGGCAACTCAGGATTCGATTGACGGCATTAACAATTTGCTGGCCTCTCGCGAGACCCTGTTGGATGTTGAGGAAATTCGGACTGTTCTTGGCATTCTGTCGGAAACGACAAATGATTTGAACAGGCTGATAGAGAATAAAATCAACTTTTCGGAAAGACTTGATGCATTGCGCATAGACCTGGGCGGCTGGGTTGTTGCTGAACTGACCCGGGACCAACAAAATAATTTGTTACGCCAAAGCACCTCTTTTAGCAGCTGGGTTGTTATGGAGCGCAGATTAATATTGCAGGTTACCAACCTTTCCACCGGCAGCGACATCCGACGCCAACAACGTCAAATTCCAAACATTATGCGGGCACTGGCCGGATTAAAAGACGCGGCGTCGGCACTGCCCTCAATAGAGCAGAAAATCGCAACGGAACGCCTCGCGACGTTGCAAACAAAACTTAATGGCAATAGCGGCGTTGTTGTAACGCTACGCGATCTGACACGTGCAGACGCCCGAACCCGCGCGCTGGAGCGACAAATGCGGGTTTTGGTTTCAGAGCTATTGCGAAAAACCGACAGCCTGGCCACGCAAAAAAGTAACGAAGCACAAACCACAGTGCAAAATCTGGCACAGCAAAGCCAGCAACAGCTGGTGGCACTGGTTGTCAGTGTCGCGATTGCTTTAGCTATTGCTGCCGCGGGCTTCTTCTTCATCGAAAGAAGGGTTCTGGCTCGTCTTGTCTATCTGCGCGATGCGGTCAAAGGCCGGGCGGCCGGCGGCAATCAAACAGTGCCAGTTGACGGCAGCGATGAAGTGACCGAAATCGGGAATGCGGTGCAAAGATTCATCAATGAAATCGACACGCGACAGCAGCAAATCATTCACAATGCCGAGCAAACCAAAGCAATCATACGGCTTTCCCCCCAGGCAATGTGCATCGCGACCGGGTCTGAAATTCTATATCATAACGATGCGTTTGAAAAAATATGGCCAGAGAGTGCGTCAAGCGAAGGCCACGCTTCCATTTTGGAAATTTTCCCCCCCATTCTTATCAACAATGATGGGCCAACCGGCATTCGCTCGGTCGCACGCCACGCCGTGACCGACCGGGACAATGCAGTTCAGTGGTTCAATATGACCAGCAACAGCGTCGAATGGCACGGGCACAAGGCCCGTCAAATTATCGTCGTTGACACCACCAAACAGGTTCAGGTTGAACATACCCTGGAGGAAGCACGGCGGCGCGCGGAAGTTGCAGCGCAAACCAAATCCAACTTTCTGGCGATGATGAGCCACGAAATCCGTTCACCGATGAACGGGATCATTTCCGTCGGGGAGATGTTAGGCAAAAGCGAATTGGATACTGAGCAAAATCAGTTGGTGACAATCATAAATCAGTCCGCCGGCACGCTGTTAACGATTCTTGATGATGTGCTTGACCTGTCGAAAATGGAAGCTGGCAAGCTGCAAATCAATAAGCATAAATTTGATCTTCACTCCGTCGTCGACGGGGTTGCCAACCTGCTCACCCAGGGCTTCCAGCAAAAGAAAGTGTCTTTTTCCACCGATTTGTCAGACGACCTGCCGCAGTTCGTTGTTGGCGATTCCAACCGGATTCGCCAAATCATGTATAATTTGCTCAGTAATGCCTTGAAATTTACCGAAAATGGCTCGGTTAAGCTGGTTGCGTCGCTGGAAAAAACAACCGGCAACGGCGCATGTACGGTACGCTTTGCCGTCAGCGATACCGGCATTGGCATCAATCCCACCATTATGAATCGCTTGTTCCAGCCCTTTGAGCAAGCCGACAGTTCGGTTGCCCGCCAGTACGGTGGAACCGGTCTTGGACTGACAATTTGCCGCCGATTAGCGAGCCTGATGGGCGGCGAAATCACTGTCAACAGCATGGAAGGTGAAGGGTCGACTTTCGCCCTAATGCTGCCGTTGGCGATCGCCAGCGATGCCTCGGCAAGCCCCAAGGCAAAGCCCGAAAAGCCGACAAAAAAAGCTAAAGACAAATCTTGCCGAATATTGGTGGTTGAGGACAATAAAGTTAACCAGCTGGTTATCGGTAAAATATTGAAATCATTAGGCTATAAGTGGGATACAGCAGACGACGGCGTCGACGCCCTGGAAATTTATGACCCAGACCGCCACCATATTGTTTTGACCGATCTGCGCATGCCGCGCATGGACGGATTTGCCCTGGCGGCCAAAATCAGAGAACTGGAAGACGGCAACGCCGCCGTGCCGATTATCGCAATTTCGGCAGATGCCATGGAAGAAGCCAAAGAGAAAAGCGAGCAGTCAGGCATCAACATGTTTTTATCCAAGCCGGTAAAAGTTGAGGAAGTGCGCAAATGCCTGCAATCGTTTATCTGACAATGTCAGAAGACTGAAAATAGGCGAAAAACGGATTGAAAAGCAGGTGTTGCCAGAAAACACACCCTATTCGAGAAAAATACATCGCGCCATAATCTGTGTCGATTCTTTTTGCCAATTTCTGCAAAAGGCTGGTAACAGTCGCCCTACTGCAACCCGCTGGCACGGTGCCGGCACTGAATATGCAGGTTAAAGAACCCAATTCGGGTTCATAATTTTTGACCCTGCGACTGCTCTGATTTGGCTTTTGCGCGAATACGCACCACATCTGACATCGCGCGAAAGGAACTACAACATGGCTAACGGTACAGTAAAATGGTTTAACGCCACCAAAGGTTTTGGCTTCATCCAACCTGAAGAAGGCGGCAACGATGTGTTTGTACACATTTCTGCTGTTGAAGCAGCTGGTCTGCGTTCACTGAATGACAACCAAAAAGTATCATACGACATCGAGCCTGACCGTCGCGGTCGCTCTTCAGCTTCAAACCTGAAGACACTCGACTAGTAACGGCTTGGTGCCCTCCGGAATATCCTGGGGCATACTGAGTACCGAAAAGCTCCGGCACGCGCCGGGGCTTTTTTTGTATACTGTCAAAGCGAAGCCAATAAACCGTGCCGCCAACGCTTAAAACATACAATCCGCCTGCCACGCCGCAGCTGGATATCCTATACCAGGACGACAGCCTGCTTGTGCTCAACAAACAAAGCGGGTTGCTTTCGGTGCCGGGCAAACACCCGCAGCACGCTGACTGTTTGGAAGCACGGGCGGTTGCTGCGGTGCCTGATGCCTTGCTGGTGCATAGGCTGGATATGGAGACATCGGGCGTGTTCATTATGGCGCGCACTCGGCAAGCCCAGCGCCACCTGGGGTTTCAGTTCGAAAAACGCAATGCCCAAAAAACATATATCGCGCGCGTGGCGGGCCATATGGCCGAACCATCTGGCACCGTTGACCTGCCATTGATTTGTGATTGGCCGAACCGGCCAAAGCAGATGGTTGATTTTGACAGTGGCAAGCAGGCGATTACCAACTGGACTGTAGTTGAAAGAGAAGAAGGCCTTGAAAGAAAAGCAAGTGGGCCAAGCCTTGATGTTACCCGGGTGCAGTTACGCCCGCAAACCGGCAGGTCACATCAACTCAGGGTCCATATGATGGCCATTGGCCACACCATTCTCGGTGACGGCCTTTATGGCACGCCGGAAGAAATCGGTGCCGCACCGCGGCTGCAGCTTCATGCGGAAGCACTCACTATTATGCATCCGATCAGGAAGGAATTTGTCACCTTTACCTCGCCGACACCTTTTTAGACAACCGATCGACCCCTCGACTATGCAGGATGATGGTAAGCTTCAATCGCAGTAGCGGCGATATCCATCGGTGCATGCGCATTAAACTCCATTTTAGGCTGTTCGACAATTAACGCTTGCTCTGCCATCGCCGCCATGGCGTCAGCATGATAAAAGCCCAGCGCAGGTACGCCAATAGTTGGTAAAAAGTCTGCATTTTGTTGCTGGTCTTTCTGGGTGGCAGCCACGCAAACTGCGCATCCTGACGCCATTGCTTCCATCACGGTGGCACCGGCTGCGCCCACATACATTCTGGCTCCGCCCAAAAGCGTTGGCATTTCAGGGCTACGCAGCGGTTTAACCGATGGCGTGCGCGCCGCCAGGTCCAGCAGCGCTTTCGACGGCTCCAGATATCCCGGCACGGGCACATAAATCGGCTCGCTGGTTTTGCTGCTCAGGAACCTGGCCACTGCCGCCGCCAGCGCACCATCATCGGTGCCGCCAAAGCTGACCACAATGCCGCGGCGTTCATCGTCGTCCACTGGTGTCGCGAAAAAATCAGCTGCGAGCAACGAATGGGTCGGCCCATGAAAAATTTTGCGCGCGCTGTAAGCGCTATAGTCAACGCTGGATGCATACAAATTGGGATTGATGACATAGTCACACACCACCGGGCGGTCACCCAGATCATCGATGACACAACTGATGCGGGCCATAGCGCACAGCGCGCTAAGGTCGTCCGCCGACAGCGAACAGCTATCGGCGATAAAAATATCATCCGCAAGATCAGTGGGTATGCCAATTTCATAGGCGTAGCCCTGATTTTGCACAAAAGACGCGCCGTCCTCGTCGCTCAGGAACACCCGGGCGTCAACGCCGCTGTCGCGGAAAGCATCCAGAAGCGTGAGCGTACGGCGCAGTCGGCCCAGACCAGACCGGCGTCCACAATCGATGAAGATTGTTGCTCGTACCACTTTGTTTGCTCCACATTCAATTTCATGTCTCTTACCGCCAATAGGCAATGCACAGCGCATGCCAGGGCATTTGGGCAAGGGACCATGCCACTGATTATGAGCGCTATGGGTAAAGGATTACTTAAACGGAAAATGTTGTCTAATGGTCTAGGGTCAGGACCCATTAATTTGATTTACCCAGCAAGAGCTGATTTTTTCAGCGAACAGGATGAAAAGCGATGGAATATTGATATATTTCAAGCGTGTCAGCCGCCTTCGCTGGAAGTAGCAGCCTTGCCCTTCGGGTTC
>JAJFIT010000083.1 GCA_021774775.1 Alphaproteobacteria bacterium
ACCATATAGCGGCGTTTGGCGCGCAGGCCCTGCGCTGTAACGATGCCCGCGCGGCCCATCAGCGTCAGCGCCACCGGCAGCAGGAAGGCAACGCCGAAGCCAAACACCATTTGCATCACCAGCGACAAATATTCGCTGACCTTGGCTTCTGCGGTGATTTCAACCGCGCCTATGCCGCCGGCCTGCTCAAAACTCAGCAAAAATTCCCATGCCCAGGGGATAACCACAAAGTAGGCCAGCGATGCGCCCATGGCGAAAAGAACCGGCGTCGCCAACAAAAACGGCAGAAACGCTCGCTTTTCATCGCGGTACAGGCCGGGTGCCACGAATTTCCATATCTGGGTCGCCATTAGCGGAAAGGTAACGATAAACGCAGCATAAAGCGCCACTTTCAGGTTAACGAAGAAACCTTCGGTGAGGGCTGTAAAAATCATCCGGCGGCTTTCCCCCACATTCGCCTGTGCGTCCATGTAGGGTTTGGCCAGAATGTTGAAAACTTCGTCGGCAAAGTAAATGCCCACCACAAACGCCACCAGCATGCCGATGATTACCTTGATTAACCGGCGGCGAAGTTCGTTTAAATGATCCAGAAGCGGCGCCCTGCTGGCATCGACTTCGTCATCCTCGTCGTCTTCGTCGTATATGTCGGGACCACCGCCTTCAATGCCGATATTTTTTGGCCCAATATGTTTTGGAGGCATCATTTTGGGCCCTCCTCATTTTTTTTAGCCGCTGGAACTTTTTTCGTCGCCGGAGCTTTTTTGATCGCCGGAGCTTTTTTCGTCGCCGGAGCTTTTTTCGTCGCCGGACGGTTTTCGTCTTTTTGCTCGCCCGAACCCTTTTGCCCGCCTGAACCCTTTTGCCCGCCTGTGTCATTTTTTGACGCATCTTTTGCCGAAGTATTTTCTGTGGGGCCAAACATGTCATGTTGCCCCTCCGAGACTTTTTCAGCGGTTGAAACTTCTGAATTCGGCGAGTTTGGTTCTGAATTTGGCGAGTTTGGTTCTGAATCTGCCGGTTTGGATTCCGATTTTTCGGATTTTTCTACTGGATTTTCGATGTTTGGGTCGGGTTTGGCGGCTTCATCGACCATTTCAGCCTCGCGGTTGGCCATTATATGCTCGGTGATCTCACCGGGGCTCATGCCAGGGCGCAGGCCCTCTTCCTCGCGCAAGTCCTTGAAGGGGTCCACCTCGCGCTCCACCTCGGCTGCCAGGTCCTCGACACCAGACCGAAACTCGGCCGCCAGCTCCCGCGCCTTGCGCATAAAGCCACCTACAGTGCGCAGTAATTTGGGCAGCTCCTTGGGACCAACCACCACAAGCGCCAGCACGGCAACTACAAAGAGCTCCATGGCACCGATATCAAGCATTCTTGTGACTCCAGAAGGACTTAGCGAACATTACTTGACTTAAAATACCAACATAAATGACGGAAAAACACCCGAGCAACGCCTCAAATCAAGCGTCAGTTTTCTCTTTTTCCGCTGTCGTTTCTGTCGGCGAAACTGTTTCGCCGTCAATCACGCGAGCATCCGAAACCGGCTTGGCTTCTTCAGCTGCAGCATCGGCAGGGTCCTCTTTCAGGCCCTTGCGAAAGCTGGTTATGCCCTTGGCGACATCGCCCATCAGGTCTGATATCTTGCCGCGTCCGAACAACAAAATGATCAGCAGTGCAACCAGTGCAATCTGTAGCCAACCAGGAAACATACTTTTTCTCCACAGGATTAATTATTATTTATAAATGACTTACTGGATTTTTTTAATCCATAAAATCATCCGTTGTATCGTCTATTTTCACCTCGCCGCCTTCTTCGTCAACACGGTCTTCATCTTCTTCGGAGTCCACAATCGCATCCTCAAGATCAATCTGGCTTTCGTTGTCGTCCTCACCCGAGGCAGACGGCATACCGCCAAGCTTATCAAGCGCAACGTCCACACTATCCAGCAAACCCGCGGCCTTCAACTCCTGAAGGCCTGGTAAGTCTTTAATGCTTTCAATACCGAAATGCACCAAAAACTCGTCGGTGGTGCCGTAGGTAACGGGTCTGCCCGGGGTGCGCTTGCGCCCCAGCATCCGTACCCAACCGGCTTCCATCAACACATCCAGCGTCCCTTTAGATATAGTAACCCCGCGCACTTCTTCAATCTCGGTTCGGGTCACAGGCTGGTGATATGCAATGATCGACAGGGTTTCGACCGCAGCGCGCGACAGCTTGCGCGGCTCATCCACTTCGCGGCGCAGCAGAAACGAAAGGTCATCAGCAGTGCGGAACATATGCTTGCCTGCAAGCCGTACCAGATTAACTCCGCGGTTTTGGTAATCGTCGGCAAGCGCGTCCAAATGTGCAGGAATATCAACACCTTCCGGCACACGCTCGGCAATGTCGTCCATCGATAGCGGCGTTTCACTGGCGAACAAAATGGCTTCAACCATCCTGCGATGCTCCAGATCGACATCGACCGGCAACGCTTCGGTTTCGCTCTCTTCTGGCGCTTCCACTATATGTAAATCGTCTGACATCGTCCGTTAGCTTGCCCTTATAAACCAATAATGTGTCACTTATTCTTGTTTTTGCCGCAGAAAAATCGGTCCGAAAGTTTCCATTTGCCGCAAATCCGCGCTGCCCTCGCGGGCCAACTCGAGGCTGGCTGCAAACATGCTCGCGAGCGCCGATTTACGCAAGCGTTTATCTTTCATATCACCGGGCAGAAAGTCTGCCAGCTGCGCCCAGTTGAAAGTGCCACCAATCAAGCCGTTCAGGCGTTCCAGCGCGTCCTCAAGCGAGTATATCGGACGCCGTTCAATACGAATTTCGGTGATCGAGAATTTTTGTCGGTTTTCCGCATAGGCCTTCAGCAGTTCATACAGCGTTACGTCATAGTGACCGCGCTTGAGAACCTTCAGCCCCTCTGGCCTTCCGCGCCGAAAAACGTCGCGCCCCATACGGTCACGCGCCATAATGCGGGCACCAACGTCGCGCATGGCCTCCAGCCGCTGCAACCGCAGTTGCAGGCGAAAAGCCAGTTCCTCGGCGCTGGGCTCCTCACCGTCGTCTTCCTTGGGCAGCAACAGTCGGGATTTCAGGTAAGCCAGCCACGCCGCCATCACCAGATAGTCGGCCGCCAGTTCCAGCTTAATTTTCCGGGCTTCGGCGACAAACTCCAGATATTGTTCGACCAGTTGCAGGATGGATATATGCGCAAGATCAACCTTTTGCGCCCGCGCAAGCGTCAGCAACACATCGAGCGGCCCTTCAAAGCCGTCGATCTGCAACACCAAATGATCCTCACTCGGTGTTTGGCCCATTGCATTCAGCATCGGCGCGTCGATATCTTCTTCAAATTCCATTATATCGGTACATTCACTGCCCACACCACCAAACCGGTCATAAACATGGTTGGCACAATTATAATATCTTTCGCCAGCATAATCACTGCGATCAGAATAAAAAAGCCATAAGGCGCAATCGACGCATACTTGACGGCCAACGCGCGCGGCAGCAACTGCTCTACCACCCCGCCACCATCCAGCGGCGGAATCGGCAACAGGTTAAACACCATGAACAGGCAATTCATGAATATGCCGTAATACATCGTATTAACGATCCAGTCGTCGCCCGTGGACCCGGCCCCAAGCACAAACCGCAATATGTAAGCGCAGAATACCGCGACAATCACGTTGCCCGCCGGGCCAGCAAGCGCGACCAAAATCATCGCCCTGCGCCGGCTGCCTTTGAAGTTGGCTGGCTGGATCATTACCGGCTTGGCATATCCAATTAGGAAGGGAAAACCTGTCATAACAGCCAGTAATGGTATCGCAACCGTACCCAAAGGGTCCATATGCACCAACGGGTTCAGTGACAAACGACCGTCCCGTTTGGGGGTATTGTCCCCGAAGGCTGTGGCGGCGTAGGCATGCCCTGCCTCATGCAGCGTAACCGCCAGCAGAAATGGCAGCGCCATAATGCTCAAAAGATAAAATTTATCAGCGAAAAATTCCAAAATCGGTTCCTAAATTAAACGGGTCATTTTTTGCATTGCGGCATCATATTGAGCCTCAATTGCCGCACGGCCTATGGGTGTTTTATTGCCAATAGCCTCAATCAAATTTGCGACGGTCAAAGCTATCCGCTGATCCGCAGGGCGCAACGCATTTGCGATCTGCTGCATTTCGCCCATCTGGCCGTTACAGTGCAGCACCAGGTCACAACCCGCAGCCAGCGCCGCCGCCGCCCGTTCTGCCACCGACCCCGACAGCGCCTGCATCGAAAGGTCGTCGGTCATCAGCAGGCCTTCAAACCCAATGGCCCCGCGGATTACCTTGTTGATAACAATCGGTGACTGAGTGGCAGGTTCCGCCGCATCAATGGCTTCATAAACAATATGTGCGGTCATGCCGAGCGGACAATCCGCGAGCGCCTTAAACGGCGCAAAATCGGCTGCGTCCAGCTCTTCAAAGGGTGCGTCCACGCGGGGCAGTGATTTATGACTGTCCACCGTGGCTCTGCCGTGGCCGGGCATATGTTTTACCACTGGC
>JAJFIT010000084.1 GCA_021774775.1 Alphaproteobacteria bacterium
TTATTCGATTACTTTAGCAACTACACCAGCACCAACGGTACGGCCACCTTCGCGGATCGCGAAGCGCAGGCCTTCTTCCATGGCGATAGGAGCAATCAGCTCAACTGTCAGGTTCACATTATCGCCTGGCATAACCATCTCTGTACCAGCTGGCAGCTCAACGTTACCGGTCACATCCGTAGTACGGAAGTAGAACTGGGGACGATAGTTGCCAAAGAACGGCGTATGACGGCCACCCTCTTCTTTGGTCAGAATATATGTCTCGGCTGTGAACTTGGTGTGCGGCTTGGTTGTACCAACGTGGCACAGTACCTGACCACGTTCGATGTCCTCACGAGCAACACCGCGAAGAAGCAAACCAACATTATCGCCGGCCCGGCCTTCGTCGAGAAGCTTGCGGAACATTTCAACACCAGTAACAACAGTTTTCGCTGTGTCCTTGATGCCAACAACTTCAATTTCTTCGCCGACCTTAACAACACCGCGCTCAATACGACCAGTTGCAACAGTACCACGACCAGAGATAGAGAAGACATCCTCAACAGGCATCAGGAACGCACCGTCGATGGCACGCTCTGGCTGCGGGATATACTCGTCAACAGCCTTCATCAAGGCGATGATGCTCTCTTTACCGATGTTATCGTCACGGCCGTCAAGGGCTGCAAGTGCTGAACCAGGAATAACCGGAATGTCATCACCCGGGAAATCATACTCGCTCAGAAGCTCGCGGATTTCCATTTCAACAAGCTCAAGCAGCTCTTCGTCGTCTACCTGGTCAACCTTGTTCATGTAAACAACAAGCGCCGGTACGCCGACTTGGCGTGCAAGCAAAATGTGCTCACGGGTCTGAGGCATTGGTCCGTCTGCTGCGTTAACAACCAGAATGCCGCCGTCCATCTGCGCCGCACCCGTGATCATGTTCTTCACATAATCAGCGTGGCCAGGGCAATCAACGTGGGCATAGTGACGCGCTTCAGTTTCATACTCAACGTGGGCCGTTGAAATAGTGATACCGCGCTCGCGCTCCTCTGGAGCCTTGTCAATGTTCGCAAAATCAACAGCTTCGCCGCCGCTGCTTTCTGCCAATACTTTCGTGATCGCCGCTGTCAATGTTGTCTTACCATGGTCAACGTGACCAATAGTGCCAACGTTACAGTGCGGCTTGGTGCGTTCAAACTTAGCTTTAGCCATCCTATTTTACCTTTCTATCGGCTCTTGATTTACCAAGAGATCCATAACTTAGTTTTTCTTGTTCAATTAGCCCGCAAGCTTTGCCTTGATCTCGTCGGCAACAGCCCGTGGTACTCCGTCGTAATGGTCAAACTGCATGGAGAATGTTGCCCGGCCCTGCGAGAAAGAGCGAAGCTCGTTCACGTAGCCAAACATATTCGCCAGCGGTACCATTGCATTAATAACCGTGTTCGGACCGCGGGTCTCTGACCCTTGAATCTGACCACGACGTTTATTCAAGTCACCGATGCAGTCACCCATGTAATCTTCAGGTGTCACAACTTCGACCTTCATAATTGGCTCAAGAAGCCTGATGCCAGCTTGCGCGGCAGCTTCTCTGGTAGCACCGCGGCCTGCGATTTCGAACGCAAGTACGCTCGAATCCACGTCGTGGTAGCTACCGTCATAAAGACGCACAGAGAAGTCGATGATCGGGAAGCCGATCAATGCGCCGCTCGCTGCGATATCCTTAATGCCTTTTTCAACACCAGGGATATATTCCTTCGGAATGTTACCGCCTTTGATCTCATCCTTGAACTGGAAGCCAGAACCACGCTCGCCCGGTGTAACAACCATTTTCACGCGACCGAACTGCCCAGAACCACCAGACTGTTTCTTGTGCGTGTAATCGATATCAACTTCTTTAGCAAAGCTCTCACGGTAAGCAACCTGCGGTGCACCAACTGTACACTCAACCTTGAATTCCCGCTTCATGCGGTCAACAAGGATATCCAGGTGCAATTCGCCCATGCCCGAGATAACTGTCTGGCCGCTCTCTTCATCAGATGCCACACGGAAACTTGGATCCTCAGCAGCCAGGCGGTTCAGGGCGATGCCCATTTTTTCCTGGTCAACTTTGGTCTTAGGCTCAACAGCTACAGAAATCACCGGATCCGGGAATTCCATACGCTCCAGAATAACCTGGCTGTTAATCGCGCAAAGAGTATCGCCGGTTGTCGTAGACTTCAGGCCAGCAAGCGCGATGATGTCACCGGCGCGGGCTTCTTTGATGTCTTCGCGGCTGTTAGCGTGCATTTCAAGCATGCGGCCAACTTTTTCTTTGCGCTGCTTAACCGAATTCATAACCTGCTGGCTTGTTTCAAGCACACCGGAATAAATACGAGCGAAAGTAAGCGTACCAACAAACGGGTCATTCATGATTTTGAATGCCAGAGCCGAGAACGGCTCTTCGTCAGAGGACGCGCGCTCGATCTCTTTATCTTTGTCGTGTGCATCAATACCTTTGATTGCAGCAACATCAGTCGGCGCAGGCATGAAATCAACAACCGCATCAAGAAGTGGCTGAACGCCTTTGTTCTTAAATGCCGTGCCGTTCAATACCGGAACAAACAAACCTTCGTTAGTGCCCTTGCGGATGGCTGATTTCAATTCCGCTTCAGTGAGATCTTCACCTTCCAGATATTTTTCCATCAGAACTTCGTCAGCTTCAACAGCCAACTCGATCATTTCCAAACGCGCTGCTTCAGCGGCATCCTTGAGCTCGTCACGAATATCAACATAGTCGTATGACGCACCAAGATCTTCACCGCGCCACAATACTTCTTTGAATTTAACCAGATCAACAAGACCTTCGTATTCAGCCTCAGCGCCGATAGGCAACTGGATAACCAAAGCACGGGCACCAAGACGGTCACGGATCATGTCGACACAACGACCAAAGTCAGCGCCCATACGGTCCATCTTATTGATGAAACACATACGCGGAACACCGTACTTATCAGCCTGACGCCATACAGTTTCAGACTGAGGCTCAACACCAGCAACCGAATCGAACACAGCTACCGCACCATCAAGCACACGCAGAGACCGCTCAACTTCAATAGTGAAGTCAACGTGACCCGGTGTATCAATGATGTTGATGCGGTGATCGTTCCAGAAACAAGTTGTTGCGGCAGAGGTAATAGTAATACCGCGCTCTTGCTCTTGCTCCATCCAGTCCATTGTCGCGCCGCCATCGTGCACTTCGCCGATTTTGTGGCTACGGCCTGTATAATACAGGACGCGCTCAGTCGTCGTAGTTTTACCCGCATCGATGTGAGCCATGATGCCGATGTTGCGATAGTCGCTAAGTGGGGTTCTACGTGCCATCGAACCAGTTCCTTACAGTCATATAACTCTTACCAGCGGTAATGAGAGAACGCTTTGTTGGCGTCTGCCATTTTATGGGTGTCTTCGCGCTTTTTCACAGCAGCGCCGCGGTTGTTTGATGCATCCATCAACTCACCTGAAAGACGATCAACCATTGTAGTTTCGTTGCGCTTGCGTGCAGCGGTGATCAACCAGCGAATTGCCAGTGCCTGAGAGCGCTCTGTGCGCACTTCAACTGGAACCTGGTAGGTTGCACCACCAACGCGGCGAGACCGAACCTCAATCGCTGGCTTAACATTGTCGAGAGCCTCATGGAAAACCGGAAGAGCTTCAGACTTGGCGCGCTCCTCAATTTTATCAAAGGCACCGTATACAATGCGCTCAGCAGTAGACTTTTTACCATCGAGCATCAGGCTATTCATAAATTTTGTCAGTACCACATCTCCGAACTTCGGATCGGGCAGGACTTCGCGTTTTTCTGCGCTATGACGACGAGACATGCGTTTATTCCTTCTTCAATCTTACTTCGGACGCTTCGTGCCGTATTTCGAACGGCTCTGGCGACGATCACCAACACCTTGGGTATCGAGCACACCACGAACAGTGTGGTAGCGAACACCAGGCAAATCTTTTACACGACCACCGCGAATCAGGATCACGGAGTGTTCCTGAAGGTTGTGACCCTCGCCGCCGATGTAAGATGTTACTTCGTGGCCGTTAGAAAGACGCACGCGAGCAACCTTACGAAGCGCGGAGTTAGGCTTCTTAGGAGTCGTTGTATAAACACGTGTACACACGCCGCGTTTCTGCGGACATGCTTCAAGCGCGGGCACTTTATTGTGCACTGGCTTGGCTTTGCGCGCTTTGCGCACTAGTTGGTTAATGGTAGGCATTTTTGTTCCCTATTGGTTTTTCAGCCGTTTTTCTCTGTCACCATCACTCCAAATAACCTGTTTTGCATGCAGCAAAAACAACCTCAATCGGCAGCTCTTGCTCCAATCAGGTTATTCGGATCGATTCTAATTTTATCTCTTAGCCAGCAAACCCCAGCGTCTAGGCCGATTAGACCTACCACCTGAGCTCCGGCGAGGTGCGCTATCTACTGCGAAATGGGGAAAAGGTCAACCGAAAAACGCCTTCAAAAAATTATCTCAATTTCGCGGCATCGACAGCTTCGGCTTTTACGTATGATTTTTGTCCAAAGCCAACCCAAATCAATCGGGTAGAGGCAACCCGGAATATCCCGTAAAATAAGATCAATCTTGAGTAATGTTAAAACCGCTTTATGGTTTCTTGATCCCTCATTTCCACAATCAAGGGTTTTATGCGCAATCAGAAGACACATTCGCTGCACTTCCTGACCCACGCCTCAAAAGAAGCGGGCAGTTGGCCATTTTACCAAAATATGAAGCGCCCGGACGTTAGAGTTTCAGTTTTTGGCAATTCTGTATCGCTGCAGTATCCGCACCGGGTCTGGCTGTATCTGATTGGCTGGCCGCGACTATTGGTTTCAGGCTTTCGCCTTGCAAGGAAATCCCTGGCGGCACTGGACAGCGATGCGATTATCACAGTTCATGACCATATCCTGCTTCTCGCCTATAAACTTGCCCGGCTTTTTTCCCGTAACGCGCGGCGCTACACCCTCAAACTTGTGCTGCATGGCTTCATCTACACCCCGCGGTCCTCGGCGCTGCTGAACAAAGTGCGCGGCCTGTATTTTCGAATGCTTTTAAAGAATGTTGCCATGATCGTGTGCCATTCCAAGTATGAGACGCCCGCGCTTGAAAAACTGATTGACCACACCAAAACACTGGTCGAGCCTGTCCATTACGGCATCGGTGAAGGCGATGTGATCAAGGAATGGTACCGGGGCTTCGCAGCAGCACAAAAAGATGACGTTGCGAGCCCGCAGTTTTCAATCGTCACTGCAGGTCGGTCATCGCGCGACTATGCAACGCTGGTTGCGGCAGTTGAAAAAATGCCAGGCAATGTGACGTGCGACATTATTTGCGATAATATCGTCACGGCCCCAAGCCAGTTGAGCTCAGACAAAGTGACAATTCACCGATCTGTATACGGTGCGGCCTATACCCAAATGCTGATCGGTGCTAACGCTATTGCCATACCGCTGGGCGAAGGCGAAATTTCTGCTGGACAGATGGTGTTGTTGCACGCGCTGGCAGCAGCGAAACCCGCACTGATCACTGAAACGCCCACATCGTGCGAATATGTCGAGCCGGGAAGGCTGATCAAGCTGGTGCCCCCGCATGACGTTGCCGCAATGCAGAATGCGCTGGAAGACATTCGCAGCCAACTGCCACTGACCTTCACGCAGCGGCTTGAATTACGACAGCTTTTCGAAGACCGTTTCTCGGACGCAGCTCATAGCCGGGCGGTGTTCAACAGCTACCAAAAGCATCTTTTCTAGGGCAATGGCCTACCACACCTGTTCGCAGTTGAACCTGACCCTGAATGTAAAAAAAGGCCCGCCAAAGCGAGCCTTTTCCCAATCTTTTTTCAGCCCAAAAGCTTATGCGTCAGCGGCACCTTCGGTTGCTGTTGCTGCAGCAAATTCCGCTTCCGCCGTCGCCATCGGGCTTTCAGCTTCTGCTTTGGCTTGCGCTTCAGCAGTGATCTGATCGCGGCGCAGTGCTTCATGGCGCAGTTTGTTAACAACCGAACCCGTACCAGCAGGAATAAGCCGCCCAACAATCACATTTTCTTTCAGGCCAACCAGCTTGTCTTTCTTACCAGCAACAGATGCCTCGGTCAGAACGCGGGTTGTTTCCTGGAAAGACGCCGCAGAGATAAAGCTGCGGGTTTGCAGGCTTGCCTTGGTGATACCAAGAAGGATCGGAACACCTTTCGCCGGCAAGCGACCTTCAGCCTCAAGCTTGGCGTTGTTTTCCTCGAACTCTTCGCGGTCGATATGCTCACCCAGAAGCATGGTGCTGTCACCAGAAGACTTAATCTCAACTTTCTGCAGCATCTGGCGAACAATCACCTCAATATGCTTATCGTTGATTTTCACGCCCTGCAGACGGTAAACATCCTGCACTTCTTTCACCAGATAGTTAGCCAGTGCTTCCACGCCAAGAACCTGAAGAATATCGTGCGGTGCCGGGTTGCCATCGATCAGATATTCACCCTGCTGGATGAAGTCACCTTCCTGAACGGCAATATGTTTGCCTTTTGGCACCAGATATTCAACTGGCTCGCCTTCCTCGTCGCGTGGGCGAATGCTGATCCGGCGCTTGTTTTTATAGTCGCGGCCAAATTCAACAATACCGTCGATGTCTGCGATAACAGCGTGGTCCTTCGGACGGCGGGCTTCAAACAGTTCCGCAACCCGTGGCAGACCACCGGTAATGTCCTTGGTTTTCGCGGCTTCGCGCGGAATACGCGCGATCACATCACCGGCTGTTACAGCACGGCCATCTTCAACCGACAAAATCGCTTCCACAGAAAGGAAGTAGCGGGCTTCTGTACCGTTCGCCAGCTCGACTACATTGTCTTTCTCATCGCGCAAGGTGATGCGTGGACGCAAATCGCCGCCTTTTGGTGCAGAGCGCCAATCGGTAACCATTTTCGACGCGATACCTGTGCCCTCATCGACAACTTCCTTAACGGAAACGCCTTCGACCAGATCAACATAACGCACCACACCAGATTGCTCGGTGATGATCGGAACAGTGTAGGGGTCCCATTCGGCAAGTTTCTCGCCTTTAACAACCTGATCACCCTCGTCTTTCATCAGGTGAGCACCGTAGGCAAGGCGGTGTTTCGCCCGCTCACGGCCTTCGTCGTCGAGAACTACAACTTCCATGTTGCGGCTCATAACAACCATACGGCCTTTACTGTCTTCGATCACGTTCCGGTTATCAATGCGTACTTTACCGTCGGCTGACGATTCAATCGCTGATTCAGCGTTCACCGTCGCAGCACCGCCAATGTGGAATGTCCGCATGGTAAGCTGTGTACCCGGTTCACCAATGGACTGGGCCGCGATAACGCCGACAGCCTCGCCCATATTAACCGGTGTACCGCGCGCAAGGTCGCGGCCATAACAGGCACCGCAAACGCCGCCCTTGGTTTCACAGGTCAGAACCGAGCGAATTTTAACTTCAGCAAATCCGGCTGTTTCAACGGCGTCTGCTTTCACTTCATCAAGAAGCGTCGCAGCCTCGAACATCACATCGCCGCTGATCGGATCATTCAGCGCAACAGCAAGGCTGCGACCGAGGATACGCTCAGACAAAGGCACCAGAACGTCGCCGCCCTCAGACACTTCATTGATGGTGATGCCGCGCTCGGTACCGCAATCATATTCAACGATCACGCAGTCCTGGCTTACGTCAACCAAACGGCGTGTCAGGTAGCCTGAGTTCGCTGTTTTCAGTGCGGTATCAGCAAGCCCTTTACGGGCACCGTGCGAGCTGTTGAAATATTCAAGAACCGACAGACCTTCTTTAAAGTTCGAGATAATCGGTGTTTCGATGATCTCGCCAGAAGGTTTGGCCATCAAGCCACGCATACCGGCCAGCTGCTTCATCTGAGCCGCGGAACCCCGCGCACCGGAGTGAGCCATCATGAAGACCGAATTCAGGTCAGTTTCACGACCGTTCTCGTCGATTTCCGTGCGCTCCATGCCTTTCATCATCGCGTCTGCGACTTTGTCACCGCACTGCGCCCAGGCATCAACAACCTTGTTGTATTTCTCGCCCTGGGTAATCAACCCGTCCTGATACTGCTCTTCATATTCTTTAACCAGGTCTTTGGTCGCATCAACCAGCTCAACTTTAGCTGCCGGGATGATCATGTCATCCTTACCGAAGGAAATGCCGGCGTCACAAGCGCGCTTGAAGCCTTCACCCATGATACCGTCTGCGAACAATACAGTCGTTTTCTGGCCGCAATGGCGATAAACCACGTCGATCACCTCGGTGATCTCTTTCTTGGTCAGCTGACGGTTGATCAAGCTGTATGGCACGTTGGCATGGAGCGGCAAGTGACGACCAAGCAACATCCGGCCCGGTGTGGTTTCAACACGCAGGCTGATCGGGTTACCTTCCTTGTCGACAGAAGCAATCCGGGCTGTGATTTTTGAATGCAGCGTAATCGCGCCGCCGTCCAGTGCGAACTGAACCTCGTCAAAATCAGCGTAGGCTTTGCCCTCGCCCACATCGCCCTGACGTTCCATGGTCATGTAATACAGACCAAGAACAATATCCTGAGACGGCACGATGATTGGCTTGCCGTTGGCAGGGCTGAGAATGTTGTTGGTAGACATCATCAGAACCCGCGCCTCAAGCTGCGCTTCGATCGACAGCGGCACGTGAACCGCCATTTGGTCACCGTCAAAGTCGGCATTAAAGGCGGCACACACAAGTGGGTGCAACTGAATGGCTTTACCTTCAATCAGCACCGGCTCAAATGCCTGGATGCCAAGACGGTGAAGGGTTGGTGCCCGGTTCAGCATCACCGGGTGTTCGCGGATAACCTCATCGAGGATATCCCAAACTTCGCGGCGCTCTTTTTCCACCAGTTTCTTGGCGGCTTTAATTGTCGTCGCGATGCCTTTTTTGTCGAGGCGCGAATAGATAAACGGCTTGAACAGCTCAAGCGCCATCTTCTTCGGCAGGCCACACTGGTGCAATTTCAGTTCAGGACCAACAACGATCACCGAACGACCAGAATAGTCAACGCGCTTACCAAGCAGGTTCTGACGGAAACGACCCTGCTTACCTTTCAGCATGTCGCTGAGAGATTTCAGAGGACGCTTGTTGGCACCAGTGATGGTGCGACCGCGGCGACCGTTATCGAACAGCGCATCCACAGATTCCTGCAGCATCCGCTTCTCGTTACGGATGATGATGTCAGGCGCGCGCAGCTCAATCAGACGCTTCAAACGGTTGTTCCGGTTGATCACACGGCGATACAGATCATTCAAATCGGACGTGGCGAAACGACCACCATCCAGCGGCACCAAGGGGCGCAGCTCTGGCGGAATAACCGGCACAACTTCCAGGATCATCCATTCTGGACGATTGCCTGAATCGAGGAATGCCTCAATAACTTTAAGGCGCTTAACAATTTTCTTCGGCTTCAGCTCGGACTTGGTTTCAGCAAGTTCCACCAGAAGCTTCTCGCGCTCGCCTTCCAGGTCAACCGCTTCGAGAAGTTTGCGGATCGCTTCAGCACCGATACCGGCGGTGAAACTGTCTTCGCCGTATTCGTCCTGCGCGCGGTAAAAATCTTCCTCATTCAGAAGCTGGAATTGTTTGAGCGGCGTAAGGCCGGGCTCAACAATCACATAATATTCAAAATAAAGAACCCGCTCCAGATCCTTCAGGGTCATGTCCAGGAGCAGACCGATGCGGCTTGGTAATGATTTCAGGAACCAGATGTGCGCAACCGGTGCCGCCAGATCAATGTGACCCATGCGCTCGCGCCTAACTTTTGACAGCGTAACTTCAACACCGCATTTCTCGCAGATAATACCGCGATACTTCATGCGCTTGTATTTACCGCACAGGCACTCGTAATCTTTTACCGGGCCAAAAATACGCGCACAGAACAAGCCGTCTTTCTCGGGCTTGAATGTCCGGTAGTTGATTGTTTCCGGCTTTTTGATTTCACCAAAAGACCATGAGCGAATGCGCTCAGGTGACGCGACAGATATTTGAATCTGGTCAAACGTCTCAGGTTTCTGGTTCGGGTTGAAGTATTTCATCACTTCTTGGTTCATGTCCGGCGTCTTTCTTCAAATTACGATCATAAAGTTGATCGCCATCCTGAAATTCAGTGCCTGCCGCCAAGCAGGCTGGACCGAGAACAAGCTCCCGGTCCGGCTAAAGGGTCAAACCCTAGTCGTCTGTTCCCGCGATCAGTTCCACGTTCAGACACAAGGATCTCATTTCCTTCACAAGTACGTTGAAGGATTCCGGGATACCCGCTTCGAAAGTGTCGTCACCGCGAACAATTGCTTCATACACTTTGGTACGGCCCTGCACGTCATCCGACTTCACAGTCAGCATTTCCTGCAGGGTATAAGCAGCACCATATGCCTGAAGTGCCCACACTTCCATCTCACCGAAGCGCTGACCACCAAACTGGGCTTTACCACCCAGCGGCTGCTGGGTAACAAGGCTGTATGGGCCAATGGAACGGGCGTGGATCTTGTCATCAACCAGGTGGTGCAGCTTGAGCATATAGATATAGCCCACTGTCACTTTCCGGTCGAATTTCTCGCCGGTCCGGCCGTCATACAGACTAACCTGACCAGAACTATCAAGACCCGACTTATCCAGCATGGTCACGATATCGGCCTCAACGGCACCGTCGAACACTGGCGTACCCATAGGAACACCGTTTGTCAGGTTACCGGCAAGTTCGATGATCTGATCGTCGTCAAGTTCTTCGATATCGTCGCCGAACTGTTCAGCGCCGTAGATATCCTTAAACTTACCGCGAAAATCATCCAGGTTGCCCTGACCGTGACGATAGTTTTCAAGCATGGTGTCGATTTGGCGACCCAGACCACGAGAAGCCCACCCAAGGTGTGTTTCCAGAATCTGACCCACGTTCATCCGTGACGGCACACCCAGAGGGTTAAGAACCACGTCAACCGGGGTTCCGTCTTCAAGGTGCGGCATGTCTTCCTGTGGCAGAATGCGTGAAATTACACCCTTGTTGCCGTGACGGCCCGCCATTTTATCGCCAGGCTGAAGCTTGCGCTTCACAGCAACAAAGACCTTAACCATTTTCAGCACACCCGGAGGCAGCTCGTCGCCGCGTTGCAGTTTCTCGATCTTCATGTCGAAACGGCTTTGCAGCTGGGAACGGCTTTCATCAAACTGCTTACGCAGGGCTTCGATGTTGCTCATGGTTGCGTCGTCACTGACAGCCAGGTCCCACCACTGAATCCTTGGCAGTTCGTCCAGGTTTTCGTCGGTGATTTTGGTGCCTTTCTTCATGTCTTTGTTGCCAGACGAAACCGTCTTGCCAACCAGCCATGGTTGCAGGCGACCGTATATGCTGCGCTCAAGAATTGTGCGCTCATCTTCGCGGTCTTTTGTCAGGCGATCAATTTCTTCCCGCTCGATGGTCAGGGCGCGTTCGTCCTTGTCAACGCCGTGGCGGTTAAACACACGTACTTCAACAACAGTACCGGCAACACCTGGCGGCAAGCGCATTGATGTGTCACGAACGTCAGAAGCTTTTTCACCAAAGATGGCACGCAGAAGCTTTTCCTCCGGTGTCATCGGGCTTTCGCCTTTTGGTGTGATCTTACCAACCAGAATATCGCCCGGGTGAACCTCGGCACCGATATAAACAATACCGGCTTCATCAAGGCTCTTCAGGCCTTCTTCACCCACATTTGGAATATCACGCGTGATTTCCTCAGGGCCAAGCTTGGTATCGCGCGCCATCACTTCGAATTCCTCGATGTGAATGGAGGTGAATACATCTTCTTTCACGATCCGCTCTGAAATCAGGATCGAATCCTCGAAGTTGTAACCATTCCAGGGCATGAAGGCGACCAGCGCGTTCCGGCCCAGAGCCAGCTCACCAAGCTCGGTGGACGGACCATCACAGATGATGTCGCCTTGCTTGATCAGATCGCCCACTTTCACCAGCGGACGCTGGTTAATGCAGGTGTTCTGGTTCGAACGCTGGAATTTCTGCAGCGTGTAGATGTCAACACCGGATTTGCCAGGGTCAACTTCTTCCGTTGCCCGGATAACGATCCGTGTCGCATCAACTTGCTCAACCACACCTGTTCTGCGAGCAGCTATTGCGGCACCACTGTCGCGGGCAACAACAGCTTCCATGCCGGTTCCAACATACGGCGCTTCAGCGCGTACAAGAGGCACGGCCTGACGTTGCATGTTTGATCCCATCAGGGCACGGTTCGCATCATCATTTTCCAGGAACGGAATAAGCGATGCAGCAACAGACACCAGCTGTTTGGGTGAGACGTCCATCAAGCTGATCTGATCAGGGCGGGTCATTACAAACTCGCCGGCTTGACGACAAGACACCAGATCGTTGGCGAAAGTACCGTCATCGTTAAGCGCCGCGTTTGCCTGTGCGACAGTGTATTTAGCCTCTTCCATCGCCGACAGGTAAATCACTTCGTCAGATACAACGCTGTTTGCAACTGTTCGGTACGGACTTTCGATAAAGCCATATTTGTTCACTTGCGCGTATGTGGCCAAAGAGTTGATCAAACCGATGTTTGGTCCCTCTGGTGTTTCAATCGGGCAAATCCGACCATAGTGCGTCGGGTGAACGTCACGAACTTCA
>JAJFIT010000085.1 GCA_021774775.1 Alphaproteobacteria bacterium
ATGACCCATTGGGCAGCCCAATCATAGGCTTCAACGGTGCCCGTTGCGGCGAGGATGGCTTTCTATATCTTGAAAATGAGCCGGGCGAGGCTTGGCAGCAACTTAAAATGGCTGGCGAAAATTATCATGTGTATGATTACCATATGTTTTATATGAATGTGCGCGATAACGCCGTAACAAGGACATTCAATTGGTTCAAATCGAACAACAAGTAGGCCGCAAAGGCACCAAAGCGTGAGCATTGTCTCAATCGCTGAATTGCGGTCAAGGCTTTCAACGGGCGAGCGGCTTCTGGGGCTGGACATTGGCAGCAAAACCATTGGCCTCGCGCTGTCGGACATCACGCTGACCATCGCAACGCCGATGGAAACGATTAAGCGCACCAAATTCAAAGTGGACGCCGAGCGCCTGCGCGAAATTGTCACCGACCAAAAAGTGGGCGGCTTTGTTCTTGGCTGGCCGGTTAATATGGATGGCAGCGAAGGCCCACGCTGCCAGTCAACCATGGCGTTCTCGCGTAATCTCTCGGAAAAAATAGACCTGCCGCAGGCCTTGTGGGACGAACGTTTATCAACGTCCGCAGTGGAACGAACCCTGATTGAAGCCGATCGCAGCCGTGCGCGGCGAAAACAGCTGGTCGACAAAATGGCCGCCGCTTACATCCTACAGGGCGCGCTGCACGCATTGTAATGCGGCCGCACAATGCCTTGAAAACTCAAAGAGAATAATAATTTAACTATCCGTCTTGCGGGGCAAAAGGTTTCCGCTTATAAGGCGGGCTTAATGAATACGCATTCGACTGACCAGTCTTCCTATCCGCGCGCGGACGTTGATCCGCCGTCGGGAAAGCTTTTTCCGCACAAACACTTGCTGGGCATTTGGGGTCTTGACCCAACCGCGATCAAACATCTGCTTGATGTCGCCGACGGTTATGTGGACCTGAACCGGAAACCGGTAAAATCAGCACCCAGTTGCGCGGGCCTTACCCAGATTAACCTGTTTTTTGAAAATTCGACGCGCACGTTGATGAGTTTTGAAATCGCGGGCAAACGCCTGGGACTTGATACCATTTCGATGGCTACCGGCAACTCGTCGATCAAAAAGGGCGAGACCATGCTGGACACCGCCGCCACGCTGAATGCCATGCACCCGGATGTGCTGGTAATGCGCCACGGCGATAGCGGCGCGGTAAAATTGCTGGCGGAGAAAATGGACTGCGCGGTGATCAATGCCGGTGATGGCAGGTCCGAGCACCCAACACAGGCGCTGCTCGATGCGCTGACAATTCGCCGCCGCAAGGGCAAGATTAACGGGCAAACCATTGTTATATCAGGCGATGTGGCCCACAGCCGGGTGGCGCGCTCCAATATTTACCTGCTTAATGCTATGGGTGCGCGGGTCCGGCTTGTGGCACCGCCAACCCTGCTGCCCGCCGACGTAGGCGAACTGGGCGTTGAAGTTTTCCACCACATGGAAGACGGCCTTAAGGGCGCCGATGTTGTGATGATGCTGCGCCTGCAAAGCGAACGAATGAACGGCGCATTCCTGCCGTCGCTGCGCGAATATTACCATTTTTGGGGCCTGACCCGGGAAAAATTAAAAGCAGCCAAGGACGATGTACTGGTTATGCATCCAGGCCCAATGAACCGTGGCGTCGAGATAGCCTCGGACGTTGCCGATGATCTGGACCGCTCCGCGATTGAGGAACAGGTGGAAATGGGTGTGGCGGTTCGCATGGCCTGCATTGATATTCTGACCAGGGACCTGCGTTCAGGTGCGGGCTCATGAAAACAGCCTACACAAATGCCCGAATTATGGATCCGGCAACAGGTTACGACGCCGCAGGCACGCTGGTAGTAAGCGACAATATCATTGAGGCATACGGCGCTGACGTCGACACCAGCGGCTGCACAGAATCGATAGACTGCGGTGGCCGCGTGCTATGTCCCGGCTTCATTGACATGCGCGCCCACGCGGTGGATGCGGCTTCTGCGCTGGCGGGCGGCATCACCACCATCATCCTGCAGCCGGACCAAACAACAACCATCGACACCGACGCAGTGGTTGAACGTATTCGCCACCGCTCGGTCGACAGCCAAATTGTCAGCGTTTACCCCATGGGGGCAGCGACGCAGGGCATGAACGGCAAGCAAATCGCCGAGATCGGCCAGATGCAGCAATCCGGCGCTGTCGGCTTTACCGACTGCAACCACGCGGTCGCTGACGCACAGGTTATGCGCCGTTTGCTGGAATATGCCGGGCATTTTGATGCCTTGATTGTGCAGTACGCGGAGAACGCAGAACTTGGTGCCGGTGCCATCGCCCACGAAGGCGAAATCGCCACCCGCTTGGGGTTGACCAGCGCGCCTGCTGCTGCCGAGGCCATGCAAATCGACCGGGACAGCCGGCTGGCTGAACTGACCGGTGCACGGCTGCATTTCGCACTCATATCATCCAAGGACGGCGTTGTCGCCGTGCGCGCTGCCAAGGCCCGGGGCATCCGCGTCACCTGCTCCACCGCCCCGCATTATCTGCACCTGAATGACAATGCCGTTGAAGGATACCGCACATTTGCCAAGGTTCGCCCGCCCCTGCGCAGCGAAGAAGACCGTCTGGCGCTGATTGAAGCCGTGGCCAACGGCACCATCGACACACTGGTCAGTGACCATGCGCCGAAAAGCGTCGACGTGAAACGTCTGCCCTTCGCGCAGGCCGCATCAGGCATAGTCGGTTTCGAAACGCTGTTGGCGCTCTCGCTCGCGCCGGTTCATTCCGGCAAAATCGACCTGATGACCATGTTAAAGGCGCTGACAATCAATCCTGCAAAATTGCTCGGCCTGCCAACAGGAACGCTCGCTGTCGGTTCCTTTGCTGATTTCGTAATTTTTGACCCGGACAAACCCTGGCGCATTGACGCTGATACGTTGATTTCCAGCGCCAAAAATACGCCGTTCGATACCCTGCCGGTTCAAGGCCAGGTATGGCGAACGGTTGCAGACGGCGTTTCGGTTTTCGAGAGGGTATAGGCAGATGGGCTTTTCGGTAACCACTGGCCTTATTCTTGTTGGCAGCTACCTGCTCGGGTCAGTGCCCTTTGGTTTGGTGCTGACGCGCATTTCCGGTTTGGGTGACATTCGCGAAATTGGTTCGGGCAACATCGGTGCCACCAATGTGCTGCGCACCGGACGGAAAGACCTCGCGCTTGCGACACTGCTGTTGGACGCAGGCAAAGGCGCAATAACCGTGCTCGTTACCGTTTATCTCTTGGATATGCCTGCTTACGGCGCAGCGGCCGGAATGGCAGCCTTCATTGGCCATTGTTTTCCGGTTTTCCTGAAGTTCAATGGCGGCAAAGGCGTTGCCACATTCTTCGGTACTGTGTTTGCCGTGTCCTGGCTTGTTGGCCTGATAGCTGGCGGCGCATGGTTGCTTGCGGTAGCGATGTTTCGAATGTCATCACTTGGTGGGCTGGTGGCGGCGGCAAGCGCGCCGATTGCTGGCTATTATTTACTTGCAGGCAACAGCTGGATATTCTTATCAGCGATGACGGCGGTAATTTTCATTCGCCACCGCGACAATATCAGCCGAATAGCCGCCGGCACCGAATCGAAAGTCGGCAAAAAGAAATAAAGAAGCCCATGCCAGCCAACGATACGCAACGACTTGCAAAGGTAAGGTTGGCTCGCAGCCAAGGCATTGGCCCTGTCACATTTACAAAACTCATTGAGATGCACGGCGACGCAGTTAACGCTATCGACGCTTTGCTGGACGGCCCGCATGCCCGAAAAGTAGCCAGCCTTGATCAGGCGAAGGCTGAACTGGCTGCGGCGGCAAAAATCGGCGCGGCAACACTGTGCCTTGGTGACTCTGAGTATCCCGAGCGTTTGGCGGCGATAGCAGATGCGCCGCCTCTATTACATTGCCTCGGCAACCTGTCGCTTCTGGAAGCGCGCATTGTTGCGGTTGTTGGTGCCCGCAACGCCAGCGGTGCAGGCCTCAAGCTCACGCGGTCAATTGTTGGCGGACTGGGCGAAGCAGGCGTTTGCATTTCATCAGGGTTAGCGCGCGGCATCGACACCGCTGCCCACGCTGCGGCACTGGACACCGGCACCATTGCCTGCCTTGCGGGAGGCCTGGATGTTATTTACCCGCCCGAAAACAAGCAACTGTATGAAAACGTCATCGCAAAAGGCCTGTTGGTCAGCGAAATGCCCATTGGTACCAAACCACAGGCGCGCCATTTCCCGCGCCGCAACCGGATTATATCCGGCCTGTCGGACGGCGTTCTGGTTATTGAAGCCGCTACCCGGTCAGGTTCGTTGATAACCGCGCGCCTCGCAGGCGAGCAAGGCAGGGACATTTTTGCGGTCCCCGGTTCGCCGCTGGACCCCCGCTCGGCTGGGGCAAACAGGTTAATAAAGGACGGTGCTATTTTAGCGCGCAATGCAGAAGATATTATCAGCGAGCTGACTTCGCCAACGTTACATAAGAAAAAACTCAAACCGGCACCCGCTAAAACAAGGAAAACGACCGCGCTGCAAGCGCCACATCAGGCCTCGTCTCAGGCCACGTCTCTGGCCCAGGGGCAGCCCAACAACCCGCGTGACCTGATGACCATACTCAGCCCCAGTCCGATCCATATCGATGAAATTGTTTTACTGAAAGGTGGGACGGCGGACACGATTCTTGCTGAACTCCAACTGCTTGAATTGGACGGAAAAGTAGCACGCCACAGCGGCGGTCGTTTTAGTAGAATTGTATGAAAAATAAAC
>JAJFIT010000086.1 GCA_021774775.1 Alphaproteobacteria bacterium
GGCAAAATATCTGAGGCCGGCGACCGCGCACTGGCGCTGGAGCAGGACCTGTTTGCAGGCTTGAGTGCGCTGGTTCTTGATCAGGCTGGACCGGTCTCGCTGGCGGCTGACGCGCTGGCCATGCTGGATACAACATCGGCGCTGGCGGTTCTCGCGGAAGAAAATAACCTGGTCCGCCCGGACGTTGACGACAGCCACAACTTTGATGTGGTTGGTGGCAGGCATCTCGTGGTTGAGGCAGCGCTGGCGCGCTCAAGCAATGCCGGTTTCATTGCCAACGACTGCGCCTTGAACCCTGATGATCGCCTATGGCTTTTAACCGGACCCAACATGGCTGGCAAAAGCACCTTTCTGCGCCAAAATGCCTTGATCGCTATTCTGGCGCAAATGGGCAGTTATGTGCCAGCTGCAAACGCCCACATCGGCGTGGTAGACCGGCTGTTCAGCCGGGTCGGTGCGTCCGATGATCTGGCGCATGGTCGGTCCACCTTCATGGTAGAGATGGTGGAAACTGCGGCGATCCTTAATCAGGCGGGACCGCGGTCATTGGTCATCCTCGACGAAATCGGGCGCGGCACGGCCACTTATGACGGACTATCTATTGCGTGGGCCGCTGTGGAGCACTTGCACAACATCAATCAGTCACGGGCCTTGTTCGCCACGCATTACCACGAGCTGACCGCACTGAAAGAAACGCTGGAAGCTGTTTCGCTGCGCTCGATGAAAGTACGAGAGTGGAAGGGCGAAGTTATCTTTCTGCATGAAGTGGCCGCTGGGGCGGCGGACCGTTCTTACGGCATTCAGGTGGCCAAACTGGCCGGACTGCCCGCGGCGGTTGTCGCGCGGGCCCGCCAAGTGCTTGACCACCTTGAAACATCGGACAAAGGCAGCGGCGCAGAACGATTGGTGCATGATCTGCCCTTGTTCCAAAACAGTGGACCCGGCCAGCCTGAACAAGCCGTCAGCGCCACCAGCGAGCTGGAAGACAAACTGGACGAGATAAACCCTGACACCTTAACGCCGAAAGAAGCCCTTGACCTGCTGTATCAGCTGAAGGACCTTCAATCAGACCAATGACATATTGCTGCGATAACATGAGCACTGCAATCAACCACCCACCGGAAAAACCCGTGAGCACATGAAACCAATCCGACATAAACGGGCACTGATTAACCGCAAGGACCTAACCGCTGCGCTTGAAGAAATGGCTGCAAGGGTACCGGAAAGTGACTGGCAACCACATCTTGTGACCCTGCTCAAAGACGCTCACCAAAGCGGTTGGGACGAAGTGAAGCGGAGGTTTTTTGACGAAGCCGATAAAGGGGCCACCTCCGCCAGAGCCCTTAGCTATGTTTTGGACCAACTGATGCGTGTGCTTTACGACTTTGTCACCGAGCATGTCTATCCGCTGGCCAACCCAACAGCTGGAGAGCGGCTTTGTCTGGTGGCAACTGGCGGTTACGGTCGCGGCGAGCTGGCCCCCTATTCCGACATCGACCTATTGTTTCTCATTCCGTACAAAGCCACGCCCTGGGCGGAAAATGTCGCGGAATATATGCTGTATGTTCTGTGGGATCTGGGCCTTAAGGTTGGCCATGCAACCCGAACACCGGAAGAATGCGTGCGGCTGGCCAAAGAAGACCTGACCATTCGCACATCCTTGCTGGAAGCACGCTACATCTGGGGCGAACAAAAGCTGTTCAAGCTGGCCGCGACGCGGTTTGTTAAGCGTGTGGTATCTGGCACCGGACCCGCGTTTGTTGCGCAAAAACTGGAAGAACGCGATAACCGGCACAAAAAAATGGGCGATAGCCGCTATGTGGTTGAGCCCAACATCAAAGACGGTAAAGGCGGCCTGCGTGACCTGCAAACCATGTGGTGGATTGCCCGCTATCTATACGGTGTTAACCGCGGCGGTGAGATTAATGAAGACATTCTGACGGACGCGGAAAATCGCCAGTTTGGCAAAGCCGAGAATTTTTTGTGGACAGTGCGGGTGGCGCTGCATTTTCTGTCTGACCGAGCTGACGAGCGGCTGACCTTTGACATGCAACAACGCTTGTCGGAGTTGCTGCAATATAAAGACAGACCCGGCTCATCCGGTGTCGAGCGCTTCATGAAACATTATTTCCTGGTCGCCAAGCAGGTGGGGGACCTGACCCGCATCTTTTGTGCGGTTCTGGAGGCGCGCCAGCAGAAAACATTTTTCTCGCGGTTGCGGCGTACCAGAAAACTACAGGGCTTCGGCGTGCAGGCCGAACGGCTTGTTGCCTTGAGCGAAGATGATTTTCAGAACGATCCGGCCTTGATGGTTAAAATTTTTGCTGTCGCCGACAAAAATGACCTGGATATCCATCCCGATACACTGCGCATAATCAAACAAAGCCTGCCGCGTATGAATCTTGCGGTGCGCCGCAGCCCGGCGGCAAACCAGTATTTCCTCGATATCCTAACCTCACGCAACCAAGGCGAGGTCAACTTGCGCAGGATGAATGAGGCTGGGGTGTTTGGTAGATTTTTGCCGGACTTCGGCCGTGTGGTTGCACAGATGCAATATGACATGTATCACCATTATACAGTCGACGAACACACCATAAGAGCCGTTGGCCTGGTGGCAAAAATTGAAGCCGGTGAGCTCGAACAGGACCATCCGCTGTCCACAGGCGTCATTCAGGAAATATTGTCGCGCAATGTTCTCTATGTTGCGGTTTTACTGCACGATATTGCCAAGGGCCGCGGCGGCGATCATTCGGTTATCGGTGCGGAGGTAGCGGAGCGGGTATGCCCGCGGCTGGGCCTGAAACCGTCAGAAACCGAGACCGTTGCCTGGTTGGTACGCTGGCATCTGTTGATGAGCAACACGGCCTTCAAGCGCGACCTGACCGACCCGAAAACCATTCAGGATTTTTGCGACATTGTGAAAAGTCCAGAGCGGCTACGCCTTCTGGTGGTGTTGACCGTTGTCGATATTCGTGCGGTTGGGCCTGGCATCTGGAATGGCTGGAAAGGCCAATTGCTGCGCGAGCTTTATTATGCCGCCGAAGAAGTGCTGCGCGCGGGGCATGTAACCATTGGACGCAACGACCGGGTAAAGCGGAAAAAAGCCGCGTTCCAGGAGGCCCTTAACGGATGGTCAGCGACGGCTGCAAAAAAACACCTCGCTCGTATGGGGGATGCATACTGGATTGCTGAGGACAATGACACGCTGCTGCAAAATGCCCAGCTGATGCAGCGGGTCGATAAAACCGGAGACCTGATCGGTGTGGCCGCAAGGGTGGAAAAATGGCAGGCGATGACCAATGTGGCGCTCCATACTCAGGACCATCCGGGGTTGATCGCCAGAGTTGTTGGCGCACTGGGTGTTGCTGGTGCCTCAATTTTAGGCGCTAAAATTCACACATCGCGCGACGGTATGGCGATGGATAATTTCATCGTGCAGGATATGGACGGCAACGCTTTCGATAGCCGCAGGCAACTGGACAAGCTGGAGGAAATAATTCTCAGCACGCTGCAGGGGTCGGTGCGACCCAAGGAACGGTTAGGGAAAAAACGCATTTTCGGTGCAAAAGATGCCGCTTTTACCATCGAACCGGTTGTGTTGTTGGACAACAAGGCCTCTGGCCGGTCCACAGTCATGGAGATAAATGCCAAAGACCGGCCCGGCTTACTGTATGACCTGACCTACGCGCTCTATGGGCTCAAGCTCTCGATCATCTCGGCCCATGTAGCAACATACGGCGAACGCGCGGTCGATGTATTTTACGTCACCGACCTTCTGGGCGGTAAAATTACCAACAAGGTCCGGCTTAGAAATATTGAAACCAAATTGCTGAAGGCCGCACGCGGCGAACCAATTTTCAGCAAAAAGGCCGAAGAAAAGAAAGACATGAAATCCACGGCGGAAACCGCTGCATGAGTTTGATCAAGCGCATTTCAACGGTGGGTGGCTTCACGCTTTTGAGCCGTATTTTCGGACTGGCCCGCGACTTTTTGATGGCGCGCTATCTGGGTGCAGGCATGGCGGCAGATGCCTTCTTCATCGCGTTTAAACTACCCAACTTTTTCCGGCGCCTGTTCGCCGAAGGGGCCTTTTCAGTTGGTTTTGTGCCGCTGTTTTCGCGGGCGCTGGGCAAAGACATCACCCCGGAAAGTCAGAAAGCCGCTGAAGCGTTTGCCGGGCGGGTTCTTGGTTGGCTCCTGCCTGTGCTGGTGGTTCTGTTGGTCATAATGGAACTGTCGATGGTGCCGGTTATGCTGGGGCTGACCGGGGGCTTTGATACCGGAAACGCAGATGCGGCGCAGAAATTTGACCTGGTGGTAGAGCTGGGCCGCTATACCTTCCCGTATCTTTTGTTAATTTCGCTGGTGTCCTTCCTGTCGGGCATGCTCAACGCAGTCGGACGTTTTTCCGCCGCCGCCTTTGCCCCGGTGCTGCTGAACATTCTGATGATCAGCGCCCTGCTGTTGTTTCATGAAAGTGATGCCCAGACAGCGCGCTATCTGGCCGGTGCGGTGTCGGTGTCCGGCCTGGTGCAACTGGTTTGGCTCTATACTGCCGCACGGCGTGCCGGGCTGTCGGTTCATCTGCCCCGACCCCGGCTGACCGACGATGTCCGCGAGCTGCTTCGCATCATGGCCCCGGCAGCCATCGGCGCGGGTGTTATGCAGATTAACCTGCTTGCCGACGTTGTGATTGCAGCGCGCATGTTGCCGGAGGGGTCTGTATCATGGCTCTTTTATGCTGACCGGCTAGCGCAGCTACCGCTCGGGGTCATCGGCATTGCCGTTGGCACGGTGTTGTTGCCCGGCATATCGCGGCTGCTGGCTGCGAACGAGCAAGCGGCCGCAATGGCGCAGCAAAACCGCGCGCTGGAATTTTCGCTGATGATGACAATCCCGGCGGCGACGGCGCTGGCCATTATTGCCGAGCCCGTCATTGCCACCATTTTTGAGCGTGGCGCCTTCGGTGTGACCGACACCGGTGCCACTTCGATGGCGCTGTTTGCCTATGCCTTCGGCCTGCCCGCCTATGTGATACAGAAGGCATTAACGCCAGCGTATTTTGCGCGTAGCGACACCCGTACACCGGTTATCTATGCCACTATTTCGCTTTTGGTTAATCTGGTCCTGAACCTGATCCTGATTCAGTATTTTGCCCATGTGGGGCTGGCGGCAGCTACCGCTATCGCCGCATGGCTTAATGTCGGGCTTCTGTACTGGGGCTTGCGAAACAGGGGCCATTTCCTGCTTGACCGCCGCACGCTGGTGAATTCAGCAAAATTTGTGCTCGCAAGCGCCGTTATGGGGGCCACGCTTTATTGGGCCGCTGGGAATGCGGCATTTATTTTCGCCGAAGACAATTTTGCGCGCGTCGCAGGGCTTTCGGGCTTTGTGATTGTTGGTGCCGCTATCTATTTTGCTGTTGTTATGGCGCTGGGCGGTATTAAGCCCAGTGAAATTGCGCAAGCTTTGAAGAAATAACCGCGGCGCGGTATTTGACCAACCGGCTTGACCGGCGCAGCCCAGCTTGCCATAAGGCGCACCTGACCAACCTGAACGGAGACCCTCAGTGACCCCATCGCCGCAACCATCTGGCCGCGTTTTTTCTGGTGCACAGCCATCCGGCAATATGCATCTGGGCAATTATCTGGGTGCTTTTAAAAACTGGGCACGGCTTCAGGATAGTTTTGAGACGCTTTACTGCGTTGTGGACATGCATGCGATCACCGTGTGGCAGGACCCTGTTGAGTTGCAAAAGCAAACCCGCGAAGCAGCCGCGGCCTATATGGCATCGGGTGTCGATCCGTCGCGGTCGATCCTGTATAACCAAAGCAAGGTTGCCGGGCACGCCGAGCTGGCATGGATTTTCAACTGCATCGCCCGACTTGGCTGGTTGAACCGCATGACCCAGTTTAAGGATAAGGCCGGTAAAAACCGCGAAAAAGCCTCTGTCGGCCTGTATATTTACCCAAACCTGATGGCGGCAGACATTTTGCTCTATAAAGCCACGCATGTGCCCGTGGGCCAGGACCAGAAACAGCATCTGGAGCTGACCCGCGACATCGCGCAAAAATTCAACAGCGACTATAGCGCGGATATATTTCCGCTAACCGAACCGGTTATTATGGGCGAGGGCGCACGGGTGATGAGCCTGCGCGACGGCAACAACAAAATGTCCAAGTCTGACCCGTCTGATATGAGCCGAATCAACCTGAATGACGATACGGACACCCTGGCGGCAAAAATTCGCAAGGCCCGCACAGACGCAGAGCCGCTGCCCAGCGACGCCTCTGGGCTGGAAGGTCGCGCTGAGGCGGCAAATCTTGTCGGAATTTATGCCGCCTTGACCGACCAGAGCCGGGACAGCGTATGCGCCGAGCATGAAGGACAAGGGTTTGCCGAGTTCAAAAAGTCGCTTACCGACGTTGTTACTGCCAAATTAGCGCCGATTACCGAAGAAATGGCGCGACTGCAAAAAGAGCCGGACTATATCGACAGTGTTCTGGCCGACGGTGCAGAGCGCGCGTCGGCACTGGCAGAACCGGTACTGGCAGAAGTTAAGCGTGCAGTCGGCTATTTGTAAAACCGGCAATTCGGCACCCATGGCCGGACTTGCTGCTGTTCAGTTGCGGTTCATATTTGCTTGGCTATTATCCGTTGTTGCTGTTTGAATGGACAGCAATGATGTGATCTGGTTTGCGAGCTCAAATTTAAACCATAGTTATTTTGTGGTCGCCTAATCAGTTTCCTGTTCATAGTATAAGCCCGGTGCAGGCGGGCTTACGCCTGCAATATAAGGATATAGGATGGCCCAACAAATTTTCCGAACTGCGTCCATTGTGATTATCGCGCTTGCCCTGTCGGCTTGTGCGAGCACATTTAGAAGTAACGTAACCAGCTTCCACACCACTACGCCAGCGGCTGGCGCCAAAGTGGTCCTGGTGCCCATCGATGAAGCACGACAGGACAGCCTGGAATACCGGCAGTATGCCAGCTCTATCCAGGGTGTTTTGGAGCGCAGTGGCTTTGTTGGCGCGCGCGCTGACACGCCCGACTATGTCATTGGCTTTGATGTTGCGGTCAACGATGGCAGGGAAAAAATTCGTGCGTTTCCCGGTGGTTTTGGTGTCACCAACCGATATTGGCACAGCGGCTATGCCTGGGGTGGATGGTGGAATCCCAATTACCCGTTCGGCAGCGGTTTCGGTGCCGGTTACGGCGGTAGCGACATAACGGCACGCACAGTTTATCTCGCCGAACTGCGCATAGAGATCCGCGAACCCGACGGCACCATGATCTTTGAAGCAACTGCAGAGACCGAATCCCGCAGCCGCAGCCTTCCAGAGCTGGTACCTTTGCTCGCGGCAGCGCTGTTTGAAGAGTTTCCTGGCGAAAACGGCAAAATGCGGCGTGTCCGCCTGGAGCTGGACGCCAAATAAGCTGCCAGCTTGGACGGGTTTCTTTTTAGGGTTTCAAAATAATAGAGCAGTCACTTGTGGCCGCTTTTTTCATTTTATTGCCCGACGCGCTGCAGGTTCATCTCTTGACATTCTTACAATTTCTATTACTTTTAAAAACAAAGTTCTTTGTAATAATCGAAAGACTTGAAAATGAACGAGCTTCAAGAAAGATCTGCGACCGACGATTTGGCCCTGATCCGCACCATGATGGAGGCGGGCCGCGAGCGCGCTGCATTTGACGGTACCCACCTGATTATCTGGGGTGTAGTTTTGACCGCCGCCTATTTTGGCCAGTATCTGCTGGTATATGGCTATATCCCGGGCAACACGCTTTTTGTCTGGTTGCCGCTGAGTATAATCGGTACTTTTTTGTCAGTTCGCCACGACCGAAACCGCTGCCAGCGCAGCGAGACCAACATTGCGGTCAAGGCCTATTCAGGGGCCTGGTCGGCGGTTGGCATCACCATGATTTTACATTTCGGCTTTGCGGTGGCCAGCGATGCGCTGGATCCGAAGGTTATCACCGTATTGGCCTGCGGCGTTATCGCCGCTGCATTTTATGTTATTTCCCTGGCGACAGAAGTAAAACTGTTGCGCCTGGTGGCTGCGGGGTGGTGGATCATCATGGTTTACACCACAACGGTGAAGCAGTTTGATGCAGAAATGCTGCTGGTGCTGGCAGGGGCTAGCGCGCTGTTGATAACCCTGCCGGGTCAGCTGATGAAACGGCTTGCCAATCCCAATCCCGACGACGGCGAAAAAGCAAAGATATAAACGATGAGTTTTGACTACCGCGCCATCGACGATGTTATTCACTCCCGGGTGCGCCTGGCGATCATGGCTTATCTGGCCACCGCACGGAACGCTGATTTTGTCGAACTGAAAAAAGCGCTGAAAGTCACAGACGGCAACCTGAGTACCCACCTGAGCAAACTGGAAGAAAAATCATACGTATCCATCGACAAACAATTTGTTGATCGGAAACCACAGACCCGGGTGGTCATAACCAAAGTGGGCGACACCGCTTTCTCGGCTTACGTGGAAGAGCTTGCGGCCATGCTTGGCCCAAAAAACCAATAAACCCTGAGTTACGACAGCGAGAAACATAATGCATGATCTGTTTGCCTCCCTTCATATAATAGGGGCCCTTTCGGCCTATCTGTTTGCTTTTCTTTTGTTTACCCAGCGAGTGGCCAGCGCGCGCCATCGCTTTTTCGGAATCGGCTACGCAGTTGCCATGCTTACGGCTGCTTTGTCCGGCTTCGGCATCTATAACTGGGGCCACCCATCGGTATTTCATATATTCTCTGTGATCACGCTGGTGTCAATATCGCGCGGCTGGTACGCTGTTTACCAATACCGCTGGTCCCGGGACCGCCGTCATTTGATGAACCATTATTTCAATATGGCCTACAGTTTTATGGGGATAAATCTGGCGGCAATCGCGCAATTGATGCGCGCTTTCTCATACGACAGCACAGCGCAGTATTTCACCATTCTTGGGGTCGCCTATCTGGTTGCAATCACAGTTGCCAACCGGCTCATTCAAAAGGTTTACTTCAAACGCTTCTCCGGCTGGTTCCACGTGAAACCAGCACAATAAGGCCAGCAATAATCGCAGCGCGCAAAAAAAGGGGCGAACGCCGCCCCCTTCATCGTCTCAGAATTCCTTAAAGACTGGCGTAAACAAACCCGACAAACGCCTTCGGCCATTCACCGCCAAACCCGCCGTTAGCTTCGACAAATTCTTCGACCGGATTGGCTGCCTGAACCTCTTCAAGATTTTTACCCGCTGCTTTCATTTCAGCAACACGTCCACGCACCGTTGCCAACATGTCCCGGTAGGCCGTAAGCCCTGCCTTATCGGTAACGGGACCGTGGCCCGGAATAATGCGTGTATCGTCGTCAATCATCGACAACACTTTGCTCGCCGCAGCAATAACACCGTCAACGGAGCCGCCGTTACCCACATCAATGAACGGAAAACTACCTTTAAAAAAGATGTCGCCCATATGCACAACATTTGAACCTTCAAAATGCACGATGCTGTCGCCGTCAGTATGCGCATTGGACACATGGTGCATGCGCGCCTGCTCGCCGTTCAAATGCAATCCGACCTGATCGTTAAAGGTAACAACGGGAAGAGGGTGGCCTGTTTGCGGCGGGGTCCGCATGTTAAACGCTTTGACAAATGACCCCTCACTCATGCGCACGCGCACATTATCGTGCGCAACAATCACGGTGCCGTCCTTACCCAGGTTTTCGTTACCACTGGTATGGTCACCATGAAAATGCGTATTGATCGCAAACCTTATGGGTTTGTCTGACAACGCGGTTATGGCGGCCTTAATTTTTTCTGTCAGCGGCGCGAACTGGTCGTCAACGATATACACGCCGTCGGCGCCAACTGACACGCCGATATTGCCGCCTGCGCCAAACAATACATAAATATTGCCGCTGACTTTCTCGGTCTTGATTTCAACTTTGTCCATGTCCTGCGCGGTTGCTGTCGAGAAACCCGCCACCAGCCCCATAGAAACGGCGGTTGCTGTCAGCCATTTGTTGATATTCACGTTAACTCTCCTTGACCCTTTGTGATATCTCGACCGCCACCATACCCGCTGTAACAATGTGGTCAATGGCAGTCGCACTCTGTTGATTGGCCGAAAGCCTGACATTGGCGGCAATGCCATCATGCGGTCACGGTTATGGTTTTTCATGTTTTCGCTTTGCCGCGGGCCCGCTTTTGGCTACATCAATATGGGTGCCCGGCTGACAGGCAGGCTATATGCGCGTTGGTAGCAAATTTAGGGGTTATGATGTCCGGTAAAAAAGTAATTGCCGTCGTTTTTGGCGGCCGCAGTGTCGAGCATGATGTCAGTATCCTGACTGGCCTGCAGTTTATTGAGGCGCTTGACCCGACAAAATATGATGGTCTGCCAATTTATGTAGATGCGCTGGGCCAGTGGTGGACCGGTGATTTGCTGAGAAATCGGTCAAAATATCCCGTGTCGCCGGGCGCGGCAGGCCTGCAGCAGGTTCACCTGAACCTCGCCGCCCCCGCCACTGATCGACCGCAACTGACCACACGCCAAAAAGGCATGCTGGGTGAAAAAACAGCAGTGATTGAGTTTGACCTGATCGTGCCTGCGATCCACGGCTCCAACGGCGAGGACGGAACCCTGCAGGGCTTGCTTGAGTTCGCAGCTATTCCCTTCGCCGGGTGCCGCACGCTGGGCGCTGCCGCCACCATGAACAAGGAATTTGCCAAAGCAGCAGCACGCCAGCACGGTTTGAATGTATTGCCCGA
>JAJFIT010000087.1 GCA_021774775.1 Alphaproteobacteria bacterium
GATGGTGCGCCCATCGCTTTGCTGCCTGTGCCCCATTGCGTCCCAGACAAATTTGCGCGAAGACGCGAAGGCAAAGTCACGCACATTCTCTGCTTTGAATTTCCAGGTTGCTTTGTCTGTCGCTTTTTCTGCTTGATTAGCAAGCGCTTCGTCGCGGGTAACAATCATGACGGGTCGGTCTGCACCACGGGCATCTGCAAGCCGCGCGCGCTGCGCACTTGTCAAAACATCACGGCTATTTTGCAGCTCGCCGGTTGCGGCAACGATATGGTCAGACGGGACGGTGATTTCAACGTCATAGCTGCCGAACTCGGTCTGGAACTCGCCGAGTCCGTAAAACGTGCGATTATTCCATGCTTTCAGGTCTGTGTAGCCAGCGACACGGGGGTACCACTGACCCAGATTGTAAATATTATTACCGTCCTTCTCAAAATGGTCAAAGCCGGAGCGTTTGATCGGAATCTTTTTCGATTCGATGATATTGTAAGACCATGCGATCCCGAAAGTGAGACTCCTTCCAGACCTCAAAACCTGCGGCAGGTCTATGCGCATCATGGTGCCAACAATGGCATGGGGAAGCGGATCACCGCTTTTGTCTGTCACCGCTGAGATTTTAAACCCACCGTCAAATTCCTGACGGTATTTCTCGTGCCGCAATGCCGAAAAAGACATACGGGTGGTTGAATTGGTCGGTTGGGTTAAGTGATCATCCGAATGTTTGGCAAACCGGTTTTGGTCCAGCCGCACCCATATATAATCAAGAGCGTGGGGAGAGTTATTTTTGTAAGTAATGGTCCCTGTGCCAGTGATGGTCTGGTTATCATCATTTAGCTCAACCCTGATTTTATAATCGGTTTGCTGTTGCCAGTATCCAGGGCCGGGCTTGCCCGAAGCAATGCGCTGGTCATTTGGTGTGGCCAACGCTTCATCCAGCTGGCGAAATTTGTCCTCATGGTGCGGCTGTTTGGATTGTTTTACCTGCGCTGTAGAAGCAGTTCCCAGCACAAAAACACCCGCGACAACAATCGCAATCACCTTGATTTGACTAAACATATGACGAACCCCTTCAAGCGTGCCACCCCGGCATCGTTTGCGACAGTTTTTGCTCAATTGACTAAATGGGCGATGCCCTAAAGTTGCCCCAAGCAATATCGCAATTTCTGAAACGATAACCTGAGGCAGATTGTTTAGCAATCGCGGTATAAAAGTTAGCTAAAATGACTATTTTACCGTCAAAACGTCGGGAATATTGCAGGTTCTATGTAATTTTTTACAGTTGCTTTGTAACTTTAGTTTCATTAGTTTTTAATATTGATTATTAATTGCAAATACTACATAATCTTTTTTGTGAACGGTGATCAGCCATCGGCGAGCCGCTTACCAATGCCGTCCCGGTCCTGACAGCGGGCACGGTTCCAGGTTCCCCGTTGGCCCGGGTACATGGAAAGTCTTTTGCCCCCGCAGAAGGGCAAAAGGAGAAGGCCGCGCCTCCCTAGGCGCGGCCTTCTATTTGCAGTTCATTAAGACTTCCTGGATACTATAAACAAATTATTTGTGGTCGAGGTTGCTTCATGAGTTCCAATAGTCTTTTAAAAGCTTTCGTTTTTGCGGCAGTAACATGCGCGTTGCCGCAACAAACACGCGCGGAGAGTTCCAAAAAGCCCGAGCTCACATGGCTCAACATAGACTGGCAACCGGCCTGGATAAATAACGGCCCTTTAAAAGGGCTTGGATATGCACAAACGGTTGAGCGTATGCTCCGGGAAGGCATGGCTGGCTACGACCACATAGATAGGCCCGTTGCGAGTGTCACGATATACTCCACACTGCAAAACAGAGATGCCTGCTTTGCCGCGTCGCCCTATCAGGGTAAGGATCTGCAGGAAGAGAAAAAGCATGGTGTTATCTGGAGCGCACCGGCCTATCTGTATTTTTATCACGGCATCATCGCGAAACCGGATGCTGTGCCCGCCATTCAAAAACACGCTACTGATGGCTATGTGAATTTCAGGTCTCTCATTCAAGATGATACTATCAAGGGGGCCTTTCAAGACGGGCGCTCCTACAGTCGCTGGCTGAACCCTATTTTTGCCGACCCCACACGTCGGAAAAATTTGTTTAAATCTACCGATGACGCCGGGCGGACCCAAAATATGTACAAGTTGATCGACGCCGGGCGCGTTGATTATTTTGTCGACTATGTGACCATGCTCAAATACCAGCGGGCAGCGACAGGTGTGCCAAGCGACTATGTGTATCTGCCGATAGAAGAACACAAGGACCTTCTGTCCATGGGCAGCATCGTTTGCTCAGACACGCCGCTCGGTCGTGCGGCCATCAGGGACATCAATGAAGTGCTTGGCACCATCCGGTTATCCCCTGAATTCCGCGACGCCAACCGACGGTGGTTGATGCCTGAAGGACAGGAAGAAATCTATTGGCGAAAGTGGGAAACAGAGCTTTTGCCGCTTAAAAAATAAGAGCCCGCATGAAAAAGACCGCCCCGTGAAATCGGGCGGCCTTCTTTTCTTCAAACGTTTTAACTATGCCTAGTTAAGCGATTTGTTGATCTCTTCCACCATTTTCTTGGCGTCGGAAAAAAGCATCATGGTGTTGTCGCGGAAGAACAGCTCGTTTTCCACACCCGCATACCCGCTGCTCATCGAGCGTTTGATGAACAACACCGTACCGGCTTTTTCCACGTCCAAGATCGGCATGCCGTAGATTGCACTTGTTTTGTCGGTCTTGGCGGCCGGGTTAGTGACATCATTGGCACCGATTACAAAAGCAACATCTGCACCTGCAAACTCGCTGTTGATATCCTCCAGCTCAAACACCTCGTCGTACGGCACCGTTGCCTCAGCAAGCAACACGTTCATGTGCCCCGGCATACGGCCTGCGACCGGATGAATGGCATAGGCAACATCAACGCCCTCTTCCTTGAGGATGTCCGCCATTTCCTTGAGAGCGTGCTGCGCCTGCGCCACCGCCATGCCGTACCCCGGCACGATGATAACCTTGCCCGCATTCTTCATAATGAAGGCAGCATCTTCCGCCGAGCCCTGCTTGACCGGACGGGTTTCTCCGCCCAGCGGCCCCGCAGCAACAGCGTCTTCGCCGCCGAACCCGCCAAGGATCACTGAAATGAACCCACGATTCATGGCCTTACACATTATGTAGGACAGAATGGCGCCGCTTGAGCCCACAAGCGCACCGGTTACAATAAGCGCGGTGTTTTGCAGGGTGAAACCGATACCCGCCGCAGCCCAGCCGGAATAACTATTCAGCATGGAAACAACCACCGGCATGTCCGCGCCGCCAATGGGAATGATCAACAGGAAGCCGATAAGGAAACTGGCACCAATGATATACCACATCAGCATGCCGCCGCCGGATGCAGCCCCGTCACTGGTTGCAAACGCCACCAGAAGACCAACAATTGCAGCCCCAATAAGTGCGTTGATCAAATGGCGACCCGGCAACATGATCGGCGCCCCGGACATGGTGCCGTTCAGCTTGGCAAAGGCAATAACCGAGCCCGAGAAAGTAATAGCGCCGATGGCCGCGCCCAGCGCCATTTCTATGCGGCTGGCGACAAAAATCTGCCCGGCGGCATCAACAATTCCGAACGATGCTGGGTTCAGGAAAGCGGCAGCCGCAACCAATACCGCCGCCAAACCAACAAGACTGTGAAACGCTGCCACAAGCTGGGGCATATCGGTCATTGCGATCCGGCGAGCGGTGATAAAGCCGATAGCACCGCCAATAACAATCGACCCGATGATCCAGTCATAGCTGACAATCTCGGGATTCAACACAGTGGTGATAACCGCGATGGCCATGCCGAGCATACCGAACATATTACCGGTACGGCTGCTCTCGGGGCTGGAAAGCCCCCGCAGGCTCATGATGAAGAAAACAGCAGCAACCATATAGGCGACAGCCGTCATATCGACGAAAAACTGATCCATGCCGGTGCTCCCTATTTCTTTTTCTTATACATGGCGAGCATGCGCGCCGTGACGGCAAACCCCCCAAATATATTGATTGCGGCAAGGCCAATGGCGATTGCGCCGAGTATTTTTGAAATACTCGCGCCCTCGGGACCAACCGCGATAAGCGCGCCAACGATAATCACACTGGAAATGGCGTTGGTAACGCTCATCAGCGGTGTGTGCAGCGCCGGGGTTACCGACCAGACAACATAATATCCGACGAAAATTGCCATGATAAAAATGCTGAATTGCTGGATGAATGGACTAATTACTAATTCTGTCATTTGTCGCCTCCTGTCAGGCGTGGATGGATGATTGCGCCGTCCTTGGTGACAAGGCTTTCGGTAACAATCTCGTCTTCAAAATCTATGGCAAGCGCACCTTCCGATACGTGCGGTGTGATAAAATGCATCAGATTGCGCGCATAAAGCGCCGACGCGTCTGCCGCCAACCGCGACGGCACATTTCTGTGGCCAACGATGGAAACACCGTCCACCTCAACAACCTCTCCAACTTTCGATAGCGCGCAGTTGCCGCCCATCTCAACCGCCAGATCAACAATCACGCTGCCTGGCTTCATGGATTTGACCATGTCCTCGGTGATCAATTCAGGTGCTGGCCGCCCCGGAATCAGCGCTGTCGTGATGGCAATATCCTGCTTGGCCAGGGTTTCCGCGATCAATTTAGCCTGTTTGGCTTTATACTCATCGCTCATTTCCCTGGCGTAACCGCCGGAGGTTTCCGCCTCGGCGGTTTCTTCGTCCTCCACCATCACAAACTTGCCGCCCAGGCTTTCAACCTGTTCTTTGGTCGACGGGCGAACATCGGTTGCGCTGACCACAGCGCCCAGTCGCTTTGCTGTTGCAATTGCCTGTAGGCCCGCAACACCCACGCCCATCACCATAACCTTGGCCGGGGCTACTGTACCCGCGGCGGTCATCATCATCGGGAAGGCCCTGCCGTATACCTCAGCGGCGTCAATAACCGCTTTGTAACCGGCCAAGTTACTTTGGCTGGACAAAACGTCCATCGACTGCGCCCGGGTGATGCGCGGCACAAATTCCATCGCCACCGCCATCAGGCCCGCGTCGGCGTATGCACTCAAACGGTCGCCCTCAACAAATGGGTTGAGGGTTGCAAGCTGCAACGCGCCCTTTTTGGCCTTTGCGGCATCGCTGCCCTCCAGACCCTGCACCGAAAAAATAACATCCGCGTCGCCGACAGTGGCAGCCAGGTCAGATGCAATCTTCGCACCGGCTGCAACATAAGCATCGTCAGTGATGGCTGCAGCAACGCCTGCGCCCGCTTCAATGCTGACCTCAAAACCAAGCCCGATCAGTTTTTTTACCGTATCCGGGGAAGCTGCGACACGCTTTTCCGCCTCGCGCCGTTCCCGTATAACTCCTAGTTTCATGAACATTCCCCGTGAAACTGTTAATTCAAAATCGAATAACGGCCAGGCCTGCTATGGGCAAGTGTCAGCATCTTCCGAAACATGCCGACAGTAACTTTGCCTCACAAATTGACCTTTGCCGTGAACGAAAAGGTAACGCAATTACCGCTGGGAGCAAGTTTCTTTCTTGTCACGAAGAAAATAGAGAAAATTTTATCTTTACCATTTTGTTAACCGCTGTCCTGAAATGATACAGAAACCGCCCCGAATCAGTGCGGGCAGCGCAGGTAGCAACAATAGGTAAACACAGACATCATGGCACAGAAATCAGTTCTCATTGTTGAAGATGAATATACCCAAAGCGCCTTGCTTGAGGGTATTGTAAAACGCGCAGGCCACATCGCCCATATCGCGCACAACGGCAAAGAGGCGCTGACTTTCATGGCAGGTGCGCAAGGAGCCGACGTGGACATTGTGCTGTTGGACCTTGTCATGCCGGGAATGGACGGCATCGAGGTTTTGCAGAAACTGCGCCTTATCTCGCCAAAACTGCCGGTTATTATGCTCACGTCGCAGTCTTCAATCACAACGGTTGTTGACGCTATGCGGGCCGGTGCCAACGATTTTATCGTCAAACCCGCCAGCGCCGAACGCATTCGTTCTGCCATCAACGCCGGGCTGGAAACTGCCGCGTTTGTCGGGGAAATCGAACCCATGCGGGCAGGCATGGCCGCCACTAATTTTAGCAACCTGATCGGTGACAGCCATGGTATGCGGCGGGCGGTTGCCCTGGCAAAGCGCGCAGCAGGTGCCAGTATTCCAGTGCTTATCGACGGCGAATCAGGGGTCGGCAAGGAAGTATTTGCCCGCGCCGTTCATGCCGCTAGCGACCGCGCAGACCGACCGTTTGTTGCGGTAAATTGTGGTGCAATCCCCGAAAATCTGGTCGAAAGTATCCTTTTTGGGCATGAAAAAGGGTCGTTTACCGGTGCGACCGAGAAACGGATCGGCAAATTCGCCGAGGCCGACGGCGGCACATTGTTTCTGGATGAAGTGGGCGAATTGTCCGCCGACATCCAGGTGAAATTATTGCGGGCACTACAGGAAAAAGAAATTGATCCCGTCGGTGGCCGGTCCAGCCAGCCGGTCGATATCAGGGTGATTTCCGCAACCAATCGTAATTTGGCGGAAAGAGTGGCCGAAGGCTGCTTCCGCGAAGACCTTTTCTACCGTCTGAATGTCTACCCAATTACCCTGCCGCCACTGCGCGAACGCAAGGAAGATATTCCGGCGCTGGTTGATCATTTTTTGGACCTAATCCCGGAAATGGAAGGTCTGCCCGCCAGAACGATCTCTCCAGCTGCCTTGCCCGCATTGGCGGCCTACCACTGGCCGGGTAATATCCGCCAGCTGCAGAATGCGCTGTTTCGTGCGGTTATCCTCTCGGATCACGAACAGCTTGAAGTACGGGATTTTCCGCACTTGGAAGGTGCCGGTATCGTTCCTGTGGACCTTTTGAGCGAACCGGGCCAACGCCGTACAGACTCTGTGTCTGACGCCGCGGCTGGTTTTTCCGCTGGCGTGCCGGTTGACGATACCGTAGTTAGCTTATTGGCAACCGGCGGACATTTCCGTTCACTTGCAGATATGGAGGCGGAAATTATTCATCGAACCATTGGTTACTACGATGGCAAGATGGCCGAGGTTGCGCGGCGGTTGGGTATTGGTCGATCAACACTGTACCGCAAGTTGGACGAATATGGCTTGAAGCGGTAGGAGCGAACTTTGATTGGTGTTTTTGATTCCGGATCAGGCGGGCTGACTATATTAAAAACACTAACCGAGCGCCTGCCGGATCAGGACTTCCTTTATTTAGGCGACCACGGCAACGCACCCTACGGCCATCGCAGCAACGAACAAATTGTCGAATTGACCAAGGCCGGCGTGACGCGGCTGATGGATGCTGGATGCCGCCTTGTTATTCTTGCCTGCAATACCGCGGCTGCTATTGCCCTGCGCAGCCTGCAGGAAACATGGCTGCCTGAGCAGTTTCCCGACAACCGAATTCTCGGTGTATTGGTGCCCATGGTGGAGGTAATCACTGGCGTTCCCTGGTCTCAGCAAAACCAATCTCCTGCACGAGACGCGGAAAAAATCCTTTTACTTGCCACCCACAAGACCGTTGCCAGCGGTGCCTACGAGGAAGAAATTAACAAACGCGCACCGCAGGTTGATCTGGTTCAAAAAGCTTGTCCCGGGTTGGTTGACGCCATTGAAGGCGGCGCCGGTGCCATGCCGCTACGCGGAATGATAGAGGGTTTTATCAAGGAGACAGACACGTACGGAATTTCAACCGCTGTTCTTGGCTGCACACATTTCCCGCTGGTCGAAGGCTATTTTCAGGCGGTCCTGCCCAAAAATATTTCAATATTATCTCAACCCGACATTGTCGCAGGTGCCCTTGTCGACTATCTGGAACGACATACCCAGTATCAGGTCAGTGGAACAGGCCACGTTATCTTGCTGACCACAGGTGACCCTGTAACGGTCAATATAGTGTCTCGCAGGTTTGCCGACAGCACGCTGACCTTCACACACGTATAATTTTGCCAACTGTCTAACTGCGCCAATATGGAACTTATTAAGAGTGTCAACTTTTGACTTTGATCAAGCGGCTCCACAATGCTCTACTGTATCGGTAGGCCTCTAACTTTAGGGACAATCGAGCATGGACTATCTGATTGTGCAGTGTCAGACGGCGATAGAAGGTAACGGCGGTATTTTAATGTCGTTGTTCCTGGCTGGACTTGTGGGCAGCATCCACCATTGTACTGGTATGTGTGGCCCGTTCGTTATTGCTCAGGTTCGGGACCCTGCTTCAACCGGCTTCTCTCGGCTGCGGGGCAGCGCCCTCTTACCCTACCATATGGGTCGCATTACCACATACATGGCCCTTGGAATTATCGCCGCGAGCCTATCACATCTTATCGTTGGTACGCCGATCCAGCGCGGAATCGCTGTTGGCTTGCTTACAGTCGCGGGGCTTTTGTTCTTAACCAGCGCACTGCCCAAATTACGAACGCTGGTCTTGCCGCAAAGCTTTATCGGAGTTGGCGGTTCAATCGGAAAATATATTGGCATGGCGGCACGCCCCTTTTCCAACAACAGGGGGGCACTGCAGCAATATTTCCTTGGTATAATGCTAGGGTTCCTGCCTTGCACACTGGTAATGGCGGCAGTGATGGCTGTCGCAGCAACCGGGCAACCCATTGCTGCCGCACTGGGGATGATGTTTTTTGGAATAGCGACCATTCCGGCGCTGTTTATGGTGGGCAGCGGTGCCCATGCGGCCCTGAAACGCTGGCCGCAAAATATGCAAAAAATAACCGCCGGAATGATGGCGGTAAACGGCGTTGGCTTGATTGTTCTGGCCGGCGGCATGGTCTTTTGAGGAAACAGAAATGAATACACTCAATGAAAAACCGAACTATAATGACGACATCGTAAAACTTTTCACGATTGCCACTATTTTCTGGGGCATCGTCGGTTTTTCGGTGGGTCTTTTTATTGCGCTCCAACTGGCGTTTCCGGCACTTAACTTCGGCGAATATCTTACCTTTGGGCGGCTGCGTCCCTTGCATACATCGGCGGTGGTTTTTGCCTTTGGCGGTAACGCCCTGTTTGCCACCAGTTATTTTACCGTCCAGCGAACATGCCGAACGAGATTATGGAGTGATGGCTGGTCCAACTTTACTTTTTGGGGTTATCAGTTTTTCATTGTGCTCGCCGCAATTGGCTACGTCACCGGCATAACGCAGGCTAAAGAATATGCCGAACCTGAATGGTACGCAGACCTGTGGCTTACATTGGTGTGGGTAGTGTATCTGGTCGTCTTTATGATGACGCTCAAAAACCGGAAAGAACCCCACATTTACGTGGCTAACTGGTTTTTTCTTGGATTCATTGTAACCGTCGCAGTATTGCATCTGGTTCAAAATATTTCGGTCCCAGTATCAATATTCAGCACCAAGAGCTATCCGCTTTGGGGCGGCGTTCAGTCTGCCATGATCCAATGGTGGTATGCCCACAATGCGGTCGGATTCTTCCTGACAGCAGGTTTCCTGGGCATCATGTATTATTTTGTACCCAAGCGCGCCGGTCGGCCGGTTTATAGTTACCGGCTGTCGATCCTGCATTTCTGGTCGCTTATCTTCATGTATATCTGGGCGGGGCCACACCACCTGCATTATACTGCGCTGCCAGACTGGGCGCAGACACTCGGCATGACCTTTTCGATCATGTTGTGGATGCCCTCATGGGGCGGCATGATCAACGGCATGATGACGCTGTCAGGTGCCTGGCATAAACTACGCGAAGACCCGGTTCTGAAATTCATGATCATTTCGCTGTCCTTCTACGGCATGAGCACCTTCGAAGGGCCGCTGATGTCGATCAAGGAAGTGAATGCCCTTAGCCACTATACGGACTGGACCATTGGTCACGTGCATTCAGGCGCTCTGGGCTGGGTTGCCTTCATTACCTTTGGTGCGGTTTACCATCTGGTGCCAGTGCTGTGGAAACGATCCGGTCTTTACTCGCTGAAACTTGTGAACACCCACCTCTGGATCGCTACAATCGGCATCGTGCTTTATATCGCGGCCATGTGGGTTACCGGCATAATGGAAGGCCTGATGTGGCGCAGCTATGACGAACTTGGTTTCCTTCGCTGGAGCTTTGTCGAAACAGTGCAGGCCAAGCATATCCCGTATCTTATCCGGGCGTTTGGCGGCTTGTTGTTCCTCACCGGTGCCTTGATCATGGTTTACAATGTCGTGCGAACCATACGCGGCGACACTGCGGGAGAGGCTGTCCAAGACATGGTGCATGATACACCGCAAAATAACGGCCAAAACGCTGGCCAAAACGCTGGCCAAAACGCTGGGGAGGCAGTCCATGTTTAATAAACACGCCGTTTTGGAGAAAAACTCCATCCTCATGTTAATTTTCGTCGTGATCACCATTTCAATTGGCGGACTTGTCGAAATTGTTCCGCTGTTCCGAATGGAAACCACCATCGAGCCCGTAAAAGGCATAAGGCCTTACACCCCACTGGAACTTGCCGGACAGAATGTCTATATCCGGGAAGGCTGCTATGGCTGTCACAGCCAGCAGATCAGGGCGCTTCGTGATGAGGTGGAGCGTTACGGTCACTATTCATTGGCTGCGGAAAGTATGTATGACCATCCGTTCCAGTGGGGCTCAAAGCGAACCGGGCCCGACCTGGCACGTGTTGGCGGCAAATATTCCGACGAATGGCACGTTCGGCACATGATCAACCCGCAAGCACTGGTGCCGGAAAGCATCATGCCGTCTTATCCGCATCTCTCTAGGCGGGTCCTCAACCTGGCCGATATCGGCGATGACCTGATAGCACTGCGTGCGGTCGGCGTTCCCTATTCGGATGAAATGATCAACAGTGCAACTCAGGATGCCTATGCTCAGGCGTCACAGGATAGCGACTATCTGGACGGTCTTCTGGAACGTTACGGCGAAAAAGTGATTGCCCGCAATTTTGACGGTGAGACACACACATCCGAGATGGATGCGTTGGTCGCCTACTTGCAGGTGCTCGGCACCATGGCAGAACTGCAGAACTACAAACATGACGGCACAAAAAGGGGCGGACAATGATTGAATGGCTTTCCGATAATGCCGGAATGACTGGCCTGTTGTTCTTTTTCTCGGTGTTCTGCGGGATCGTTATTTGGGCGTTCCGGCCAAGCCAGAAGAAAACCATAGAAGACCATAAATATATTCCTCTCAAAGGGGACGAGCAATGAGCAAAATTGAAAAAGACGACCACACCGGTGTAGAAACCACCGGCCACGAATGGGATGGTATTAAAGAGCTGAACAACCCGGCACCCCGCTGGTGGCTCGGCGTTTTTGTCATCACGGTGATTTGGTCAATTGGCTACTGGGTGGTTTATCCGGCATGGCCCACGCTGTCAGGCGACGGAGAGCGGGGCGGCACCACCGGCAACACCGGCTGGACCCAATATAGCCAGCTAGCGGAAAGTCAGGCAGAAATTATGGCGCGCCGCGCGGCTTATCTGGACCGGTTTGACGCAGCCACCTTTGAAGTGATTCAAGCAGACAGTGGCCTCTATGCCTTTGCGCTTGCAGGCGGTGCATCTGCCTTTAAAGACAATTGTGCCACCTGCCACGGTACCGGCGGCGCAGGGGCCAGCGGTTACCCCAACCTCAATGATGATGATTGGCTGTGGGGCGGCACCGTCGGCGCGATTGAGGAAACGATCAAATTCGGCATTCGGGCAAGTCACGACGAAACCCGTTTTTCAGAAATGCCAGCTTTCGCTGACATTTTCGCCGAAGATGAAATTTCCGATATAGCCGATTATGTCCTGAACTTCAGCGCAAATACAGGCTTCCCGGCGCGCGGCAAGACCCTGTACGACGAGCAATGCTCGCTTTGCCATGCGGACAATGGAACCGGGGATCGGTTTCAAGGCGCACCGAACCTTTCGGATGCCATCTGGTTTTACGGCAGCAAAAAAGGTGAGATTGAAGCCCAGATCAGAAAGCCAAAGCACGGCGTGATGCCCTACTGGAATGTTCGCCTTAGCGACAGCACCATCCGCCAACTGGCCATCTATGTTCATTCGCTTGGTGGCGGCGAAACGGAGTAGTAACGCATGTCCGACGCGGCGCAGCCGATCAAATATTTCGAGAAGCGGGAACGGGCGTACCCCAAACGCATTTGGGGTAGATACCGAAAGCTGAAATGGGTCGCGATGATCGTAACGCTCGGAATATACTATCTGGCTCCCTTTCTTCGGTGGGACCGGGGCGCCCACGCGCCTGATCAGGCCATTTTAATCGATATGTCCTCCCAGCGCGGTTATTTCTTCTTCATCGAAATATGGCCGCAGGAAGTTTATTACCTGACCGGTATTCTGGTGCTGGCCGCCGTTGCCCTGTTTTTCGTTACCAGTTTGGCTGGGCGGGTATGGTGTGGATATACTTGCCCGCAAACAGTTTGGACTGACCTGTTTGTATGGGTGGAGCGCATCATTCAAGGCGACCGTGTCAAGCGGATGAAACTGGCAAAAGGGCCGTGGAGCCTCGAGAAAATCTGGAAGTTTGCCCTGACCCATTCCCTGTGGATCGTCATCGGTATGCTTACGGGTGGGGCCTGGGTTTTTTATTTCAACGACGCACCTACCCTTCTGGAACAGATCATCCATTTTGAAGTGCCCTGGAGCGTTGGCGGCTGGATTGTTGCACTGACCTTCTCCACCTATCTAATGGCGGGTTTCGCGCGCGAACAGGTGTGCATGTATATGTGCCCTTACTCGCGGTTCCAATCGGCCATGTTTGACAAGGAAACCATGGTCATTGGCTACGACGAAGACCGGGGCGAACCCAGAGGCAGGCACAAAAAAGGCGACACCTGGGACGGGCGCGGCGACTGCGTTGACTGCACTTTGTGCGTACAGGTGTGCCCTGTCGGTATTGACATCCGCGACGGCCTTCAAATGGAGTGCATCGCCTGCGGATTATGCGTGGATGCCTGCAACCAGATAATGGAAAAAGTTGAACGCCCGGCTGGCCTTATACGGTATGACACCACCCATAACCGCGAAGCAAGACTGAGCGGCAAACCCGAGATCACTCATGTTATGCGGCCACGCACCTTTTGGTATATGGCTGTGCTTGTGGTTGTTGGCGGGGTGATGCTGTACGGACTTCTCAATCGCAGCGCATCAGAGCTGCATGTTTTGCATGACCGTAACCCGCTTTATGTCACGCTGTCGGATGGAACCATCCGCAACGGTTATGACATTCGTATCCTGAACAAAACGCACAACGATATCCTGTTCACCCTGACGGTCGACGGTGTGCAAAACGCCCAGATGCGCATCCAGGCCGCAGGCAACCCGGACCCGTCCGCTTTGCTTGTCTATGCAGACAGTGTCGCGCATTATAGGGTGTTCGTATCCGCGCCGAAACCATCGGCGGCGCGCTCGAACCTAACCTTCACCGCCGCAAGCGCAAACGGCGAAATCATAGAAACATACTCAGGCCTGTTCCTGAGTGCCGGACGCTAGGGAGCCGATAAATGCCAGAAACCGCATTACCCAAGACAGGCCCCCAAACAGGGCCAAGGAAAAGTGACCGGTGGATTCCCTGGTATTTTGTCGGGTTTTTTGCCCTTATTTTTATGTTTGACGGTGTATTTGTCTATCTGGCGACCAGCACCCATACCGGCGTGGTGACCGAACAGGCCTACGAAAAAGGTTTAAATTACAACCAAACCATCGAGGCGGCGGCAGCGCAAAAGGCACTTGGCTGGCAAGGAGAAGTGACCTACGACACCAGCAACCAACTTAATTATGTGGTGCGGGACCATGACGGCGCATTGGTAACCAATGCCAAGGTCGTTGCCGAACTGACGCGGCCAACCCATAATGGCGTCGACTTCAACAGTTCCCTGCTGGAAATTGCACCCGGCATCTACCAAGCGCCCATTGAATTCCCGCTTGACGGGGTGTGGGACGTCAGGATTTTTGTAACGTGGCAACAGACACAGTTTCAGACTGCACAGCGGATAGTTGTTCGCCCGCAATGACCTGCAAACATTGCGGCAGCGCCTCAAATGGTGCCGATTTTTGCTGTGATGGTTGCGCCGCCGCGCATGCCGCAGCCAAAGAGATCGGTGCCATTGGCGCGACCAACATATATGCCGCGCTGGCGCGCCCGATAGAGGAAGGTGCCTTTCAACTTGAATTGATTGTCGAAGGCATGCACTGCGCCGCTTGCGTGCGGCTGATAGAAAACGCCCTTGTCGCCAACGATGATATAATGTCCGCGCGGGTCAATATGACCACCGAGCGCCTTACATTCAGTTGGCGCGGCACACCGGAGCGCGGCGACGCACTGGCCGAGCAGGTTATCAAGCTTGGCTATAAACTGCACGATCCCGGCGATAGTGCCACTGACGACCACAACCAAAACACCGAACGGCGGCTGCTTAAAGCCATCGCTATTGCTGGCTTTGCAGCTGCCAACCTGATGCTGCTGTCGGTGGGCCTTTGGTCGTCAACCGGCGAGACAATGGGATTTGCAACCCGGGATTTTTTCCACTGGATTTCCGCGTTGATTGCCCTGCCAACGGTCGCTTACTCAGGCCAACCATTCTTTCAGTCCGCCTACGCCGTACTGAAAGAACGGCATACCAACATGGATGTGCCAATTTCGCTTGCTGTCATTCTCGCATCGTTGATGAGTGTTTCAGAAGCTGCGCGCGGCGGTGAATATGTCTATTTCGACTCTGCCGTAATGCTGTTGTTTTTCCTGTTGATTGGTCGCTATCTGGATGCTCGTGCCAAGGGCAAGGCGCGCGAAAGCGCCTCACGGCTGCTATCCAAACTGGCTGGTTCTGCTGCTGTCATTACCGACGGCGGCATCAACCGCATTCCGATCAAGGAACTCAAGGCAGGCATGCGGCTGTTGGTGACGGCAGGCGAAAATATTCCCGCTGACGGCACCATCCAGAAAGGCGAAACCGACATCGACCTGTCGCTGATTTCCGGTGAAACCATGCCGAACCACGCCGGTGTGGGCGCCGCAACACTTGCTGGCACCCTGAACCTGACAGCACCGATTGAGGTAGTAGTCACCAAGGCTAGCGAGCAAAGCCTGTTGAGCGAAATTGTTCACATGATGGAAACTGCCGAACAGGGAGCAGCGAAATATGTGCGGCTGGCTGACCGCGCCGCGTCGCTGTACACACCGGTTGTTCATATATTAAGCGCCGCGACATTCGTCGGCTGGCTATTGTGGGGCATGCCTTGGCAGGCATCGCTTTTGAATGCGGTTACTGTTTTGATTATCACCTGCCCCTGCGCGCTGGGATTGGCGGTTCCGGTGGTTCAGGTTCTGGCCAGCGGCAAGCTGCTAAAAAACGGTATATTGTTGAAATCAGGGGACGCCCTCGAACGCATCGCCGGGGTGGATTGCGTTGTCTTTGACAAAACCGGAACGCTTACCGTCGGTAAGCCCGCGCTGGAAGGCGGATCATATAGCCCGGACGACTTGAAAATCGCGGCGTCGCTGGCACACCGCAGCCAACACCCACTGTCGGTCGCACTTGCGCAAAGCTATGAGGGCGAGCTGATTGACCTCGGCGTGAGCGAAGTGCCCGGAAGAGGCCTTACCACAAACCTCAACGGCAAAATTATCAAGCTCGGCAGCAGGCGCTGGTGCGGCCAACAGGGTGGCAAAGGCGAGCAATCGTCAGCGCTTGAACTGTGGCTTTCGGTCGACGGTGTGCCCCACGCACATTTCTGTTTTGCTGATGCCCTTCGGCCGGATGCGGCACAAATGATGAGCGCCCTGCAGGCCAAGAATATCGATGTGCATCTTCTGTCCGGGGACCGGCAATCGGTTGCCAGCCGGATTGCAGAAGACTTAGGCATCCACATGGTAGCAGCGGAAACTTCACCGCTGGAAAAATGCGACTATATCAACCGGCTGAAACAAGAGGGGAAAACCGTGTTGATGGTTGGTGACGGCCTGAACGATGCGCCTGCTTTGGCGGCTGCCAATGTGTCCATGTCGCCCTCGAGCGCCGTTGATATAACCCAAAATACCGCTGATATAGTTTTTCAGGGTGAAAAACTGATGCCGGTTCTGGATACGATGTTGCTCGCCAAACGATCCAACAGCCTGGTTCGGCAAAATTTTGCCCTGGCAATCGGCTATAATATTTTCGCCATTCCATTAGCGGTTTTTGGATTTGTTACGCCAATGATTGCCGCGGCGGCCATGTCCGGCTCGTCGCTGGTCGTTATTTTGAATGCCTTCCGCTTACGGATGAAGCAGGTGTAAATATGGATATTCTACTGTATCTAATTCCCATTGCGATCGGCCTTGGCCTTATTGGTTTGCTCGCCTTTTTGTGGACATTAAAAAGCGGCCAATATGATGATTTGGACGGCGCGCCACACCGCATTTTATATGACGATGAAGAAGACGATTAATTGCTGCCACGACCCCATTAGACATCAGAGAAAGTTCAACAATAATGTTAAAAAATATTCCCAGACACCTACATCTGCGCAGACCAATAGCCTACATTTAGGCTATTTGGGCGTGCTGTTGTTTTTTCGGCGTCAAATAGGTGTCGAAGGCCGCGGCCACCAAACGGCATGCCTGAGGTGCATTTTTGTTCACAGTAATTCTGCTGCCATCCACAAGAACCAGCCCGTCCTGCTCCAGTTCCTTCAATTTGCCCAGTTCAATGGCAAAATCAGGCTGGCCGCAGTCATATTCGGCAACGATATCTGACAAATCCACCGCGCCGTAACACATTAAACTGGAAATAATTCCGCGCCGCAGGCGATCATCTGCGGTTGGGGCGAGGCCCCTGGCTACGGGCAATTTGTTTTCTAAAATGCGCTTGGTGTAACTGCGCAAATCAGGCGTGTTTTGGCTGTAACCATCGGCATAACTACTTATCGCCGACGGTCCAAACCCAATCAGTGTACTTGCACCGTCAGTGGTATAGCCTTGAAAATTACGCTGCAGGCGGCCAGCAATATGCGCGATTGCCATCTGATCGTCTGGCCGCACGAAATGATCCAGCCCAATCTCTTGGTACCCTTTTTCGCACAGGATCTGGCGAGCAGCCTCAAATTGTTCCAGGCGCAGCAAAGCACCAGGCAGGCTTTCTTCGTCGATCAACCGCATATGTTTTTTCATCCAGGGCACATGGGCGTAACCAAACAGTGCTATTCTGTCGGGGTTTAGGGCCGCCGCTAACGACACCGACTGTTTGACGTTTTCAACGGTCTGATTGGGCAAGCCGTATAGAAGGTCAAAACTGATTGCGTCGATGCCGTATTGCCTGAGCGTTTCAACGGCTTCATAAACCAAATGCAACGGCTGCACCCGGTTTATCGCTTGTTGGACTGTTCTGTTGAAATCCTGCACGCCAAGACTTGCTCGGGTTACACCGGCCTTGGCATAGGCGGCAACTTTCGCCTCAGAGGTCTCTCTGGGGTCCAGCTCAATCGCAACTTCTGCATCAGACAAAAGATTGAAGCGAGCGCGAATGTGATCCATCAAAGCATCAAAACCATCCGGGCGTATATAACTGGGCGACCCTCCACCAAAGTGTATATGAGCAACGTTCAGGCGGCCCTGGTGTTTTTGCGTGACCAAATCCACTTCTTTGCGAAGGTAGACTAAATAGTCTTCAACCGCCGCATACTGCGCTGTCGCCTTGGTATTGCAACCGCAGTACCAGCACATTTTTTTGCAAAAGGGCACATGGAAATACAGGGAAACAGGTTCGTCCGGTGTGATGTCCCGCATCCACCCAGAAACGGTATCTTCTGCGAAGACTTTTTCAAAATTAGGTGCGGTCGGATAGCTGGTATAGCGCGGCACAGGCTGGTTATGCTTAAGCAAAGCGGCGTTACGACTGCTGTTCATTTTTGGTCCTTGGCTGCATTGTCAAAGGCGCAAACTAAAACAATGCCTATGATCAGGACTTGACTCTAGTCAAAGGCGCGACAGCAATTTTCTGTTTCACTGCGATAATGGTGGGAAATATGATGATTATGTACAGTAAAGATCAGCCAGACTCCGATTTGCACAATTGCCTGCGCTCATACATCATGGTTTGCAATGATATTTTGAGTGCCAACAAAACCCGTTTCCCCTTCAGCCAGTTGTGGCGAGCATTGGAAGCAGAAATCGCTGGTCGCCCAATCGAATATTCAGTGACACGCGACGGTGACCTTGCGGTGGTTACCGCAAGGTTCGTTCAGCTCGAAATTAAGCCGGTGACATTGCCTGACCCGCAAAATTGGCAGAGTGTTACGCAAAAAATAGATTGGGGTTATATGTCCCGCGTGCTGGAAAAACCCGCCACCTATATTGCCAATCCGGCTTTGGTGGATTGGAACATAAGGATTGACGATAAAATCGTCCGGCTTTTCAATTAATGCAGATCGCCGCAAGGGAACTCTTGAGAACAATGACTACATGTAAACACGGCAAGCTCATTTGTGTCGGGTATAATCACCGTTGAGCCTTTTATCGAGATAGATGTTTCCCTTTGCAGTTTATTCAGCGCACGCGAAAAAGTTTCTGACTTCATGCTCAGTCGTGCGGCAATAAGGGATTTATCGTAAGGCAGACTCAGGGAAACATTTTGTGCATCGTTTGCACGGCACATACGCAGCAAAAAGCAGGCGATGCGCTGTGATGTATTTTGCAGACTGAGCTTCTCGATGTCTTGTGACTGTTGGCGGCGCGTGCGCGATATGGACGCGAGCATGCCAAGTGCAACATCATGGTTCTTGGTAATGGCACCTTTAAGCAGCGATGTGGGAAAACTAAGCAAAATTGCATTTTCTGCCACAGCAGCACCGGCAACATGAACACCGCCGTCGAAAATAGCGGACTCGCCAAAAATATGCCCCTTGGTTAACACATCCAAAACAGCTTCATCGCCGTCAACGGTCTCACGAAACAACTTTATCCAGCCCGAGACAATAAAATAAAACCATTCAGCCGGATCATCCTGCAAAAACAGTTGAGCTCCCTTCTTCAGTGTGAGTGTTTTTGCCGCTGAGGTAAAACGAGGATACATATCGTCAGGCATTGCCGCAAAAAGTGAGTGTTTGTGCAACAGTTCAAATTTTTCATCTGGGGCACTGTTGCGCTGTTCGTCAAATTTCAATATGTCTGCCATAACATGCTCCCTAAAGATACAGAAGTAGATTACAATCCTGTCTATGACAAATAAATGGCGGTTTGCAGCCTATTTTTCAATGCGACAGACTAGCGCAGGCCAATAGGCAGCAATCATTCTGCGTCCGATTGCCACCAAAAAAGGCACCTGAAACAGGTGCCTTTTTTCGGTTACCCGCAGCAGGAGCCTACTCGGCAGGTTCGGGCAACTGGCCACCTTCAATTGCATGGAGGTAAACGTCGAGCAACGCTTCCTGTTCCTGCCTGTCGGCGCGGTCCATTTTCCGGATTGCAACAACCTTGCGCATAACCTTAACATCAAAGCCAACAGCCTTAGCACCGGCATAAACTTCCTTAATATCTTCTGCAATGCCCTTTTTTTCTTCTTCCAGTCGCTCAACACGCTCGATGAAAGATCGAAGCTGATCGCCTGCAACGCCGCCTGCCTGTACCATATATAAACTCCTAAAATTCTCCCGCTTTTGAAAAAGCAAGGATGACCCTATCACAATTCGAAGCGCACCATAGCGATGCCGCCGGGACAGCGCAATCGAGGAATAGATAAATAAATATTATCGAATAGCGACACCACTATTAGGTTGGAATTGGCAGGGCATCTGGCTCGGCGGCCAATCGTTCGTCGGCAGCACACGCGGCATAATCGGCCCGAATTTCGCTGTGGCGGTCGTCGATATATTGCAGCATCGACGGGTGAGTGAAAATATAGAATCGGTCTACTTCCACACAGTCTGCAGTCCACTCGCCAACAAGCTCCGGTGTGATACCATTTTCTACCACTTGTTGCATGGCAGAAAGCGTACTCTCATCTCGGGCTACGCCCAATCCAGACTTGCCAGTGGGGCTGCTTAAGTGGCTTTTGTAAATATGAGTGCGCACCCACGCAGGGCAAAGAACACTGATACCAATACCGTCCTGGATCAGATCGTCTTTGAGAGCTTCGGAATAGCCAACAACAGCAAATTTCGTTGCATGGTACGGTGCCATTGCAGGGCTGGATACATGACCCGCCATAGAAGCCGTATTGATGAAATAACCACCCTCGCCGTGCGATTTTATCAGCGGTGTAAATATTTCAACGCCGTAAACAACACCCATCAGGTTGATATCAACAATCCAGCGCCAGTCTTCAATCGCAACTTCGCCTGCGCGGCCACCTGCACCAACGCCAGCGTTATTGACAACAATATGAACCTTGCCAAATTTCTCAATAGTTGCTGCCGCGGCAGCCCGAACAGCCTGTTCGTCGCCGACATCGCAGATAACAGTTCCCACATCAGTGGTAGCGGACAACCTGGCAGCCGCTTTTTCAAGCTGTGCGGCATCAATATCGGCCAGCATGATTTTCGCTCCGCGGGCTGCAAGCGCGCCAGCAATCCCAAAACCGATACCACTTGCCCCGCCTGTGACAAAAGCAACTTTTCCCGAAACGTCCATAATCGATACTTTCCAAAACAGCCAAAATTAGTCTTTTCCCAGCGAAGCACTGGATCCAAGCTTTATAGTTTATGGCGTGATATGTGGCGCTTCGGCGCTAGGGCAACTTGTTCTTGGCAATGCTTTCGTGCATTAACGCCAACTGGGCATCGGTGGCCTTGGTTTGATGCTTACTTTTATAATCGCCGTAGGGCATGCCGTATATGCGTTCCCGGGCGGCCTCCTTATCGACCGTTTGGCCTTGGGCTTCCGCTGCTTCAGCGTACCAGTCAGACAAACAGTTGCGGCAAAAACCACCCCATCCCATCAAGTCGATGTTCTGCACATCCTTGCGCCCATCCAGATGGACAAGAAGGCGTCTGAAAACTGCCGCTTCAATTTGCGCCTGCTTTGGATCGATGTCGGTCATTTTGGGTATCCTTTTTTTATCTTAGCCTGAATATGAGGCCACACTAAACGGCACGCTTGCTAACTGTAATATTTCCGCTGTACCAAATCTTCGCGCGACAGGCATTCATCGAGCACATCAGCAATTAACGCTGCCCATTCGGTGGTTTTGGCGTCACTGTCGACCAGGTCCTGGCGAATTTCCAGCGTGGTTTGCGGCAAGCCGTGGTCGGCACCGTGGCGCTGCATCGTATGGTACAGATCTTTGCCTGAATAGGGTAAATTGTCACCGATAATCAGGTCGGTTTCCCGCTCCAGCAGGCCAATCATCGCCTGCGCCAACCTTGGGTCCTTGTTCCACAGAAAGCCAGCGTGCCAGGCCCGGTCTTCCCCGTTCATGGTCGGCGTATAACTATGCACCCCGAGCACCAAGGGCACCAACCCCTCGCTAATATGATCGGCCACAAGCTGCTCGCAGGCATCGTGAAACGGATCATAGTAGGCCTTTTTTCGCGCCGCTATCGCTGCGGGCGTCAGGTCCTGGTTTGCCGGAACAACAATGCCGTCGCTGGCCATTGGCACAAGCGAAGGTCGGTGCTCTTCCCGGTTACAATCGATCAACAACCGCGACACTGGTCCCAAAACCGCTGCAACCCCCATCAGCTCGCAGATATTACGGGTAACCGCCTCTGCGCCAATATCATAAGCAATGTGATCGCCGAGGTGCTGATCATCCAGACCCAGGCTGTCATAACCAGCCGGCACGTGGTTGGTTGCGTGGTCACACATAAGAATAATCCCAGTGCGCGCCTCGGTATTTATTAATACGGGCTGTTCCATTGTGTGCGGCATTAGGGTACCAATCTCATAAGGGACGGAATTAAAATCGCTGGGGCATATACGTGATGGTTTTTGACATAAATACAACTGTAACAGAAACCTAATATCTCATGGCCACCTGTCAACAATACAAATCGGGAAAAGTCGGGTCTTATGTCAGACAGTAACGAAACAGATATTGGCGTCAGCCGCGACCGCAAAACCCGCATTGTCGCCACCCTTGGTCCTGCGTCCAGCAAGCTGGCGGAAATCAAAGCCCTGTTTGAGGCCGGTGTGGACGTCTTCAGACTGAATATGAGCCACGGAGACCACGCTGATAAAATTCAGCTGTTCGAAAATATTCGTGCCGTTGAGAAAGAGGCAGGCCGCCCGATCGCCATTCTCGCTGACCTGCAAGGTCCCAAACTTCGGGTGGGCACCTTCAAGGACGGCAAAGTCGAACTAAAACAAGGCCAGGACTTCACCCTTGACCTGTCAAGCGAGCCTGGTACTGCCAAGCGCGCAGGCTTGCCCCACAAGGAAATATTCGCGGCCATCGCGGAGGGCACCCAGATTTTACTGGATGACGGCAAAATTCGCCTGAATGTGGAAGAATTCACAACAACCACAGCCCGCTGCACGGTCATGGTGGGCGGAACGCTTTCTGACCGCAAGGGCGTAAATGTACCAAACGCCGTGCTACCTTTGGCGGCACTGACACCAAAGGACCGGAAGGACCTGACTTTTGCACTTAGTCAAGGCGCGGACTGGATTGCGCTTTCGTTTGTCCAGCGCGCTGCCGACGTGGCCGAAGCTCGCAAGCTGGTCGCAGGCAAGGCCGCGGTAATGGCAAAAATTGAAAAACCGGCAGCGGTCGAAAGTCTTGATGAAATTCTTGAGCTGGCAGACGGTGTTATGGTGGCGCGCGGTGATCTGGGCGTCGAGGAACCAGTGGAAAAAGTACCAGGCATCCAAAAACAAATTATTGCCAAGGCCCGCGAGGCAGGCAAACCGGTTGTGGTGGCAACCCAGATGCTGGAATCGATGATCAACTCGCCGGTGCCAACCCGCGCGGAAGTGTCCGATGTGGCAACCGCTGTAATGGACGGCGCAGACGCGGTTATGCTTTCTGCGGAATCTGCTGTCGGTGACTATCCAGCCGAAGCTGTTGGCGTGATGAACCGGGTCGCTATTCGCATTGAAGGCGAACCGACTTATCTGGCCAACCGCAAAGACGACAATATCTCGCTCAATGACACCACCGCAGAAGCGATCACCGCCGCCGCCCGACAAGTGGCAGGCAGCATAGGTGCCAAAGCAATTGTTACTTTCACCACGTCAGGATCAACAGCGTTGAGAGCCGCGCGCGAACGCCCGTCCGCGCCGATCCTGACCTTAACGCCGCAAATATCGATCGCGCGGCGGCTTAGTATCGTTTGGGGGCTGCATACGGTTAAAACCAAAGATATCAACACGTTCGAGGATATGATCGGCAAGTCCAAACGCATGGCGATGCGCCAGGGGCTGGCCGGAGCCGGTGACCGCATTGTGGTAACGGCGGGCGTACCCTTCGGCACCCCTGGTGCCACCAACGTTTTACATATCGCATGGATTAGCGGCAACGAACTACGCTAAACAGGTCAGTACGCACCCGAATTACCGGCTAATCCAGCAGGCCAAGAGACATTAGTGATCGTCGCAGCCCAGCTGGATTGAAAAACTGGTGACCAATCATATCCAATTGTTCAGCGGCCAATACATTTTCGTGCCGGTCATCCACGTAAACTGTTCGTTCCGGGTCCAGATTGAAGCGGGTCAGTGCGGTGTGAAATATGCGGGGATCTGGCTTGATCAGTTTTTCCTCGCCCGAGACAACTACCCCCGCAAAATGATCAGTAAAGTCAAATTCCCGGCAAAATTCTGGCCATTTTTCAGCTGAAAAGTTGGTCAGACCGAAAACATCGATCCCGCGCTCCAGCAACTCAAGCATGATATCAACGGTGCCGGGGATAAGGCCGTTGATGGTCTCATTCCAGCGGGTGTCAAAAAGCCTGATCAGGTCCTGATATTCCGGAAACTGCTGCGAAAGCGCTTCAACACCCTCCGCGAAAGGGCGGCCGCGGTCATGCTCGCTGTGCCACTCCAGAGTGACAACGTCAGCCAGAAAAGCGGTGAGCTCATCTTGGTCTGCAATCAGCTTCTGATATAAATATTTAGGGTTCCATTCGACAAATACATTGCCGATATCAAACAATATCGCCGTCGGTTTCATAAGGAAACACCCCAAAAGATTAAGCCGCGCAATCCTACAAAGGATGCACGGCTAAATCAAACGAAGAGCGCGGTCAAAAACCCCGCTTTCTATTCCATTATTATCCCTGGCGCGCCTTAAACCGGCGTTGTGTCTTGTTGATCACCAAAAGACGGCCCTTGCGGCGAATGACGCGGCAATCGCGGTGACGCGACTTTAGGGACTTCAGGCTGTTGCGAACTTTCATGGCTCGTATCCTAAAAAAACTATTTAAACCTTGCACTTATGCCTAAACACTTTGTCCGCGCCGGCATAATATGGGAGCGCCGAATCCGTCACTCCTCGAATCCACTGGCGGCGGACAATACTTAGGCACCCCACAGCTGTCAATAGCTCGCAGTTGATTTATTGGCTTGTTTACAGGGCGCTGAGGGAAAATACCGAAAAGAGTGCGCAAAAAACACAGAAATATACAGAAATAGACCGGAACACACAGAGACACCCGCCTCATCGGCCAGGTGCCTCCTTTTCCCCCGTTAGTAAGCGGGGGTGTCTGCTCACGCCGAAACGTCAGTGAAGCAATGATACCGAAACGAGACTATATTGTCACGAAAATAAAATAGCAGAACAGATGACCTAAATTCAAAGCCATCAATCCCCTCTGCGGGACCTGGAACCCCAAATAACTATAAAGACATAGCCTTGCTGTCCTATCGGGCTTGCTATACATCATTATTTGGATTTCAGCGGCAAAAAGGGAAACATTCATGTTGATTTCATCGCAGTTTGACAGCGGAAATATCGAAGCAATCGATATAAGTGCTTGCGATAATATTCGGCTGGCCATCAAAAAAGACGAGAAATCTGATTTTTATCAGTGGTTTCACTTCCGCGCATCGGGGGTCGCCGACCAGCAATGTCGATTCGTTATAGAAAACGGTGCCGGTGCCGCCTACGCAGACGGCTGGGAAGGGTATGATGTATGTGCGTCCTATGACCGGGAAAACTGGTTCCGTATCGACACCGTATATGAAGACGGCGAGCTGACATGGTCGATCATTCCCGAACAGGACAGCCTGTATTTTGCCTATTTCGCCCCCTATTCCATGGAACGCCACGCCTACCTGATTGCCGACGCAGCAGCGTCACCGCTTGTACAGACATCGGTGCTTGGCCACACGCTGGACGGCCAGGACATGGACCTGGTTAAAGTTGGGTACGGGCCCGAGGGGCGCAAAAAAATCTGGTTAATCGCCCGTCAGCATCCGGGCGAAACGATGGCAGAATGGTGGATGGAAGGCGCGCTTAGTTTCCTCCTGGACGAAGACAACCCGGTGGCGCGCCAACTGCTGGACAAAGCCCATTTTTATATTGTTCCCAATATGAATCCTGATGGTTCCCGGCGCGGACATCTGCGCACCAACGCAGCGGGCACCAACCTGAACCGCGAATGGAAAGACGCCACAATGGAGCGCAGCCCAGAGGTTTATCTGGTGCGCGAGAAAATGCAGGAAACCGGTGTCGATTTTCATCTTGATGTTCACGGCGACGAGGACTTACCCTATAATTTTGTCGCCGGGTTTGAAGGAGTGCCTTCAGTGACCGACAAACAGCTTCAGTTGCTGGACCGGTACCAAATGACGCTATGCGCGCTGTCACCGGACTTTCAGCGCGAGCACGGCTATCCAGCCGACGCACCGGGAACTGCTGATCTGAAAAAATGCACAGATTATACTGCGGAAACCTTTGGTTGCTTGGCCATGACCCTGGAAATGCCGTTCAAGGACAATGCCAATCTGCCCGACGAGGAATGGGGCTGGAGCCCGGAGCGCTGCCGTTATCTAGCAGAAAGCTGCCTCGGCGCACTTGCCCAAATGGTGGACGACCTTCGCTAGTCTGAACTGCCAGTGGTGCCTAACTGGCGGAAAACGAAAAACGCCAGGAAAGCGCCTACCAGCTGTGCGGCAATAAACAGCGGCACATCGCTGCCATGGATGCCTGAAAATGAATTTGTCATCGAGCGGGCTATTGTCACCGCCGGGTTGGCGAAGCTTGTGGATGCGGTGAACCAGTATCCGGCGGTTATATACAGCCCCACCGCATAGGGTATGGCCTCAGGCCGGTGGCGCAAGCAGCCAAGAATAGCCATCAGCAGGCCGAAAGTTGCCACTGCTTCTGATATCCACTGTCCAATGCCGGTGCGGCTTTTCACTGACGCCTGCAGCAACTCAACATCAAACATTGCATGCGCGAGCAACACTCCCACAATGCCCGCAATAATTTGCACAACGATAAAGATTGCCGCTGTTTTTCGGTCGATATCGCCGCGCGCCAGAAAAACAAGAGTAACAGCCGGGTTGAAATGCCCACCAGAGATCGGACCAAACACCAAAATCAGCACCACAAGTATGGCCCCGGTCGCCGCCGTGTTGCCCCACAGCGCAAGGGCCACATTTCCGCCTGCCAAATTCTCTGCCATGATGCCTGAGCCCACCACAGTGGCCAGCAAGAACAGGGTTCCAATAAATTCAGCCAGTATTTTTTGGCGCATATCGCTTCCCACGGATCAAAAGGTCACTGGTTCATTGCCAGCGTGAATATCGATCATTTCCCGGCGCAAGTCTTCCG
>JAJFIT010000088.1 GCA_021774775.1 Alphaproteobacteria bacterium
ATGGAAGTAGAATCCATTGATGATGGCACAGTAGCCAAAATTCTGGTGGAAGCTGGCACAGACGGTGTGCCCGTTGGGCAGATAATTGCCATACTGGCAGAGGAAGGCGAAGATGTTGCGGACGTGGAAATCCCTTCTGCTGCATCGGCCCCCACGCTCGCACCAGCACCAGCACCGGTCTCCGCGCCGGAAGTAGCAAGTGCCGCAACAACGGTAAACCCGCAAATCACCGACGCGGTAACGCAAACAAATGTCAAAGTGGTGGCGGATGCCCCTGACGGCAGGGTGAAAGCATCACCGCTCGCAAAACGTATCGCCGCCAATGAGGGCGTCGACATTGGAGCGATTGCTGGCTCTGGCCCGCACGGCCGTGTTGTAAAACGCGACGTTGAGGCCGCACTTGCAGGCGGAACAGCCCCAGCACCTGTTGTCGCGCCTGCGCCAGCCACGGCCAAACCGGCAGCACTGCCTGCTGGCGACTATTACCCGCCGCACGGCGACATTCCGTTCCGCGAGGAACGCCTGTCGAACATGCGTAAAACCATCGCCAAGCGCCTGACAGAATCCAAAACCACGGTTCCGCATTTTTATCTGACTGTAGACTGTGAGCTGGATAAGTTACTCATGCAGCGCAAGGAGCTGAACGAAAAGCTGGCTGACAGCGGCATCAAAATATCGGTTAATGACTTCATCATCCGGGCTTCGGCGCTGGCTTTGAAAAAAGTACCAGCTGCAAACGTACAGTTCGCCGGTGATAAAATGTATTGGTATGAGCGCGCCGATATCTCGATGGCTGTTGCCATTGAAGGCGGCCTGGTCACCCCGGTTGTGCGCGGTGCCGACCAATTGGGACTGGCTGACATCGCCAAAACCACCAAGAAACTAGCCCTGAAAGCCCGCAACGGTAAACTAATGCCAGAAGATTATGCTGGCGGCACATTCTCGATTTCCAATTTGGGCATGATGGGCATCAAGGAATTCTCTGCGGTTATCAACCCGCCGCAAGGCGCGATACTGGCAATCGGATCAGGCGAACAGCGCCCTGTGGTCAAAGATGGTGCGCTTGCCGTCGCCACGGTTATGAGCTGCACGATGTCCTGTGATCACCGGGCTGTTGACGGCGCAGTGGGCGCTGAATTCCTGAAGGCATTCAAGGGCTTCATTGAAGACCCGATCACGATGCTTTTGTAGGAGGGCGCCATGGACCCGATCAACTTACCCAAAAAGCTGGAAACATTTTCCGATACTTGGACGCCGAAAATAGTCGCCAATATCGATAATTTTCAGGTTTATGTCGCCAAATTGGAGGGCGATTTCATCTGGCACCAACACGATGAACAGGACGAGTTTTTCCAGGTGGTTGAAGGACGACTGCGGATCGATTTTCGTGACAGGCAGGTATGGCTGGAGCAGGGCGAGATACTGGTTGTGCCGAAAGGTGTTGAGCATAAACCCTACGCACCGGACGGTTGCAGTGTGCTTATTATCGAAAACGGTAATACTGACCACACCGGCGGCGTCGACAGCCCGCTTCGCCAGGAAAACCACGAACGAATTTAGCGCTTTCAAAAGCCTACGTAATTGGAAATTGATATGAGTAAATCTTTTGATTTGATTGTTATCGGCGGTGGGCCGGGTGGTTATGTGGCGGCCATACGCGCGGCGCAACTAGGTATGACTGTGGCCTGTGTTGAGCGCGAAAATCTGGGCGGCATTTGCCTGAACTGGGGCTGCATTCCGACAAAAGCACTACTTCGTTCCGCCGAAGTTTATCATCTGGCAAAAAACGGTGCGGATTTCGGGCTGAAAATCGGCTCGGTAGACTATGACTTTGCTGCCATTGTAAAACGCAGCCGGGGTGTGGCCAGCCAACTGTCCGGTGGCATCAAAAGCCTGTTCAAGAAAAACAAAGTTACACATATTGCTGGCGAAGCATCCTTCAAAAGCGCAAACACGCTCACGATCAAAGACGCGAAGGGCGGTTCCAGCGAACTGACCACCAAAAATATCATAGTCGCAACCGGCGCGCGTGCTCGCGAACTGCCGCACCTGAAAGCCGACGGCGAACTCGTGTGGAGCTATCGCCACGCGCTGAACCCCAACACAATGCCCAAGAAACTGCTGGTGATTGGCTCCGGCGCTATCGGTATTGAGTTTGCGAGCTTCTTCAACGAGCTGGGCAGTGATGTCACAGTGGTGGAGATGATGGACCGCATATTGCCGGTGGAAGACGCAGACATTTCAGCCTTCGCAGAGAAATCATTCAAAAAGCAAGGTATGACGATCAAAAAGTCGGCTTCTGTGACCGAGCTAAAAAAGGGAAAAACCAGTGTTACCTGCATCGTGGAAACCAACGGTAAAAAAGAAGAGATCACCGTTGACCGGGTGATTTTGGCCATTGGTATTACAGGCAACGTGGAAAACATCGGGCTTGAAGGCATCGGCGTGAAGGTAGACCGCGGCCACATTGTCATCGATGGTTACGGCCAGACCGGCGTACCCGGTGTATGGGCGCTGGGTGATGTGGCGGGACCACCGTGGCTGGCCCACAAGGCCTCACACGAAGGCATCATTGCTGTTGAGAAAATGGCTGGCTTGCCGAACGTTCATCCGATGGACACGTCAAACATTCCCGGCTGCACCTATTGCAGGCCCCAAGTGGCTTCAGTCGGCATGACCGAAGCAGCGGCCAAAGACGCTGGCCGAGATGTGCGCGTGGGCAAGTTCCCTTTCATCGGTAATGGCAAGGCCATTGCACTGGGTGAAGCGGAAGGCTTTGTAAAAACCGTGTTTGATAAGAAAACCGGTGAACTGCTGGGCGCTCATATGATTGGCGCTGAGGTTACTGAACTTATTCAGGGGTATGTAGTTGCCCGTACACTGGAGACCACTGAGACCGAATTGATGCACACCGTCTTCCCGCACCCAACGCTCAGTGAAATGATGCACGAGAGCGTTTTGGATGCATATGGACGTGTTATCCACTTTTAGTAAAAGTCTTTGACAGTTACCATGTTCGGCTCCTGCCTATCACAACTGTAACACCCATGCAGCGCCCTATCACTACAGCAGTTTCAGGATTTCTAAATCGCGAGTGAATCACACTCGGCAGCTGTTTTTTCTCAATTTCAATATGACATTTAAACAAGTGATACTATAGAATACTCCTAGAAACACGAAGTAGGAGGATATCTCATGAAACATCACAACAGGTTTATCTACCTATTACGTATCACGGCCTTTGTAGCCTTGGCTTTGCACTTTAACGCTGACTTCATGCCCAAAAAGATGGAAAATCAAGCGTTTGCAGCAGAACAATCACGTAAATCAGATTCTATTAAGAAACGAACCTTTAGACAGCTCAATAAAATTGAACGGGCGTATGCAACCGGAGATAAGGAAAGAGCTCTTCAGCTGGCAATTGCATTGGGAAAAAAGAGTTTAACGCCGTACGGCGAGGTACAACTTTGGCAGTGGATGGCAATACTTAGGCAAGATGAAGCACCAGACGCAGTAGTGTTAGCACTGAAGAACGCACTTTTAGCAGCCAGGAAAATTCACCCTGAAAGCCTTGAAACCAAATTGTTATACTCACTATCGCAAGGTTACTTCGAACTGGGAAATTACGATATTGCGATGCTCTATTTCAAAGAATGGGCACCAAAAGACAAAATTGTAAAAGCACCTCACCTAGCCTACATCGCGCAACTCTATTACATGCTTAAGTCCTACAAAAATGCAGCAAAGTACATCGATGACGCCATATCAGAATTAGCGGCAGGCCAGCACCCTAAGCAACGAAAACTCTGGCTGGACATAGCAATTTCTGCTCATTGGGAAACTAAAAACTATAAAATGTTAAATTACTTCATTGATAAAAAGCAAACTCACTATCCTGATGATTCCAACTCTTTGTGTGAAATTCGCGCCGCAATAGAAATGATTGTAGCAAACAAACTAGAACACGATGCTATCGCACACATTCGGTCAACAAACCAATCATGTATGACACTAAGCAAAACCAACGGTCCGGTAATGTTGGAAATGACAGAATCCATATCTACCGTAATGGCGGAAAATGAAGATTCTGAAGGATGCCTTCCAATTGTTAGAATATCGGCACGATACCCAAGACGAGCATGGGAGCGTAAAATTCAGGGCTATGTTATTGTTTCGATGAATGCAAAAGACGATGGATGGATAGATCCAAAATCGGTGACTGTACTTGAGGCTCAACCTAAGGGTTATTTCGAAAAATCCGCAATTAGTTCGGCGTCCAAAATGCGCTATAAATCAAAACTTATCCACGGAACCAGCGGATGTGAAACGGGTTTGACATATCGTTTCACTTTTAATTTAGCGAACTAATATGCTGATTCCACAGGGACGATGCCTTCAAGCTAGGAATTTGGGTTTATAGTAAATGGCTATTTCGAACGATAATCACAGGGTATGGACAGCTGCTAGTCGCTCAGGTAAAAGCAGCTACGCGAAACCAGTGGCTGGTTACAGCCTACATTTGCCTTAATATTGGCTCTTTAAGGCAATCGCCTATCCTTATAGATTAGTTAGTTAAGAACATGAATAAACCAGAGAACACCGGACAGTTTCAGCGCAAGCCCAGTTGGATAAGGGTGAAAGCGCCGGTGAGCCGCGAGTATCAGGCGACGCGCAAACTGATGCGCGACAAAAACCTGCACACCGTGTGCGAGGAAGCCGCATGTCCCAATATCGGTGAATGCTGGTCAAAAAAACATGCAACAGTGATGATACTCGGCGACACATGCACCCGCGCCTGCGCTTTTTGTAACATTAAAACCGGCCGTCCGATGGCTGTTGACCCGATGGAGCCATTTCATACCGCCGAAGCCTGCGCCGCGATGGGCCTGAACCATATTGTTATCACGTCAGTTGACCGCGATGACCTGGATGACGGCGGTGCGGACCAGTTTGTTCAGGTAATCAAAGCCATCCGGGACATGAGCCCAGCGACCACAATTGAGATTCTAACGCCTGATTTCCGGAACAAACTGGGCGCAATTGAAACTGTGGCGGAGGCAAAACCAGATGTGTTCAACCACAACCTGGAAACGGTACCACGAAACTACCCAAAAATCAGACCGGGCGCGCGCTTTTACCACTCGCTCAGACTGTTGGACACAGTTAAACAAATCGACCCCTCTATCTTCACCAAGTCAGGCATCATGGTGGGCCTGGGAGAAGAGCGTCTTGAGGTTAGCCAGGTTATGGACGACATGCGCATGGCCGATATCGATTTTATGACCATTGGCCAATATTTACAGCCAACGTCGCGCCATGCGAAAGTGGAACGCTTTGTTACGCCGGACGAGTTTCAGGCCTATGGCCGCATGGCAAAAGGAAAAGGATTTTTGCTGGTATCTGCAACACCTCTGACCCGGTCCAGCTATCACGCTGGTGATGATTTTGCCAAGCTGCGGGCGGCGCGAGAAAAGAAGCTCGCTGCACAATAACCGTGCGAGCTGTTTTAGTGATCCATGAAATAAATTGACCGCCCAGCCCCTTGGCCAGTACACCAATCATATGGAAAACAGCGCTGTCGCCGACACCCGAGACAAAACACAGTGCCGCAACTGAGACGCGAGCCTTATTGGAGGCTATTGCCACTCCTGCGGCCAAAAGCATGTTGATGGCAGGCTAACGGCTACAGCGCTATTTGCGCAGCTGCTTGAAGCCTTAACAGAATCTGATGGCACCCTTTGGAGTACGTTGCGAAAATTGGTGCGCAATCCCGGCAAAGCATCGCTTGAATATATCAACGGCACGCGGGCCAGCTACCTAAACCCGATCAGGTTTTTCTTCGCAACCTTCACCATCTATATCGCGCTGTCTGCGCTTACCGGTGCGATGGCAGATATCGCGGATCGCGCAGTTATTCTGGACAGCGAAAACACATTGAGTGAACAGGCGCTTCTGTTTGTGACTGAGGTTCGCACAACACTCGCGTCTCAGGTGGATTTGATTGTCTTTTTGGTTATTCCATTTTTCGCCCTTGTGGTGCGATGGCAATATTGGCGTGCCCAGCGTAACTATGCGGAAACACTGTGTTTTATCAGCTACGTATTTGGCATGGGTTACCTGATGGCGATCCCGGTTTTGTTGGTGCAATACGGCCTACAGGAATTCTCTACCGTGCCGAAAAACATCTTTATATTTGGCTTGTTCCTTATTGGCGCTCGCGATTTTTTTAAAATGTCCTGGTTTAGATCGATCATTGGCACAATTGTTTCTACTGTTACATACGGTTTCTTGTCATTTGCTTCAACCAATGCCATTACCTTTGTTCGGCTGTGGTGGTCTTCGTTTTAGCCGATGCATTGATGCCCATACCTGCCGCAGCGACATGACACATAGGAATATTTTTGGCCTACCTCACCGAACAAAAAACACTGCCATACAGCAAACAGCAAATGTTCGACCTGGTATCTGATGTTGGCCGGTATCCTGAGTTTTTGCCCTGGTGTGTTGGAGCCCGCGTTTATAACCGCAGACCAGAGCAATTTGACGCCGATGTCATCATCGGGTTCAAAATGTTTCGCGAGAAATTCACTTCCAGAGTCGCTCTTCAGAACCCCGATCGTGTCGAGGTGGATTATATCACCGGTCCGATGAAACGCCTCTATAACCACTGGCGTTTCACCGAACTGGTGCAGGGGGGGTGTCATATTAACTTTGAAGTCGACTTCGAATTCCAAAACCGCGTACTGGAGCAAATGATCGGCAAGATGTTCACCGAAGCGACCGACCGAATGATAGATGCTTTCGAAACCCGGGCACACGAATTATACGGCGATTGACGCTGGTCAAATACACAGTGACAACAGTTTGCAATGTTACTGCAGTTGTTAACCAACTCAGGACACAAACAATGGCGACATTTTTACATAATTTAATGGAGGGGTTACGAGGCCGCGAGAAATTTCTTGAGCAAAAAATGAGCGACATTATTGCCGAGAAAAAATCCAAAGATTCTTATGTGGAACAATATAACTCTCTCCGGGCCGAGCTCGGTGATTTTAAGAAAAAAATTGCCACTTTTCAGAACAGCGGCGAGGATTACGACGAGCATTTTGAACGAAAAATTAAAGACGATCACCGGCAGTTGGAAATCAAAATTGATACTTGGGCAAAATCCTCCTTTGACCCACCAGAAGATTAACTTACAGGTCGTTAAGAGCCGATTTCAGCATTTCCAGCGAGTGTAATACGCTGTCGGCCCTGACCGAATTCCGGTCTCTGTCATCGAATTGAATACATTCTGCAACTGGTGTAACCCCCAGTATTGCAAGGCCGAACCACACCGTGCCCACTGGTTTTTCGTCGGTTCCTCCGCCCGGACCAGCTATGCCTGTTACCGATACCGTTATGTCAGCCAGCGAGTTGACCAGCGCGCCGTAAGCCATTTCCTTTGCGGTTGCTTCGGAAACCGCACCGACATTCTCAAGCGTAATGGGACTGACACCCAGCATCTGTTGCTTGGCTTCGTTGGAGTATGTGACAAAGCCGCGGTCAACCACGTCAGATGAGCCCGCAACGGCAGTAAGTGCGCCGGAAATAAGACCGCCCGTACAGCTCTCCGCAGTGGCGATTTTGAGACCTTTGGTTCTCGCCGCAGTCAATACGTCTGCCGCTAGTTTTTCTACCTTGTTATCCATCTCGTCCGCTAAAAGGCCACGATGTAACCAAGAATGATTACTGCGATCCAACCTGTTTCCATCACCATCAATAAAATAGGTCTCAGGCCCACTTTGGCCAATTCGCGCAAATTGGACTTCAAGCCAATAGCGGCAATTGCTGTCACCAGCATAAAGCGGGATGCCGTTACGAAAAAGTCTTTCAGCTCTGCTGGAATGGCAACATAGCTGTTCAGCAGGACAAAAAATGCAAAGCCAACAAGGAATAGCGGAAATATATTGCCGCGTGTACTGCCAACATTCTTGCTTCTAAAAATCATCGCGAAAATAAACACAACTGGCACCAGAAACGCCACTCGGATCAATTTAACCAGGGTTGATGTGTCACCTGCTTGCTCTGATATGGAGTAACCCGCACCGACAACTTGCGCCACATCATGGATTGTCCCGCCGAGGAACAAGCCAGCGGCACCGTCGTCCAATGACAGCGCTCCAGCTATCATCGGATAAAAAATCATTGCCAGTGTCGAAAGCGACGTAACACCGATGACAGCAAAAATAGTATTTTGCTCTTTGTCCTTTCCGTCAGGCAATACCGCCGACAGTGCCATCGCTGCAGACGCGCCGCAGATGGCTACCGCGCCGCCGGTCAGGCCCCCAAACACTGATTTGAGGCCAAACGCACGGGCAAGCAATACCCCGAAGCCGATTGTTGTACCAATACCAACAGCAATCACTACCAGCGCTTCCCAGCCCACTGCCATCACGTCACCGATGGCAATTCGCAAACCCAGCAATGCCACACCAAGACGTAAAACCTCGCAACCAGCAAAATTTACACCGGGTGCAGTTTTTTCACTTTCATACAGAAAGTTAAGCGCCATACCCAAAAGAAGCGCAAACAACATGGTTGGTGCACCGTAATGCTCGCCGAGAAAGCTCGCAGCCAAACCCAACGTAACTGCAACGGCCAGCCCCGGAAACAGTGCGGCACTGGATACTCTAATTTTATCAATCAATAGATTGGTCCTACTGCATCAAAAGTGTAGCAAAGATTTCTATCCCAAGGATGGCGAAAATGCCAGCGACTATATCATCAACCATAACACCGAACCCACCCGTGACCTGTTTGTCCAGCCAACCAATGGGCCATGGTTTAACAATATCAAATATCCTGAACAAAACGAAAGCCAGCAAAAGTGGTATATAGTCCGCCCCCAGATGATAGAGCGGTAACATGGTAATCCACATACCAACGACTTCATCGATAACAATTTCTGGTGCGTCATGAACGCCGGACAGTTTTTCAATTCGGTTAATTGTGACGGTGCCAAGCACCAAGACGCCGACAATGGCTGCTACAAATATTTCAACGGAAACACCGTTTACTATCATCAAATGACCAAGCAGAAGCGCAAAAAGCGATCCCCAGGTGCCGGGTGCGGGTTTAATTAACCCGGAGCCAAGCCCAACGGCCAGCCAGAAAGAAAATGAACGAAAGCGATCTGGCCATATGTCCAGTGATTGCTTCATCAGGGCTTGTATCCTTCAGGGAGCTTAATCGTCGCTGTTGCCTGCGCTGCAATGCCTTCGCCGCGGCCGGTGAAACCCAGCTTTTCGGTTGTAGTGGCCTGCACGCTGACGCGAAAGACATCAATTCCGGCAATTTCTGCGATACGCTTCCGCATAGCGCCTGCATGTGGACCAATTTTCGGCGATTCACAAATTACGGTGACTGCTAAATGGCTAATCAATCCGCCACGACTGTGAACACGGGATGCAGCAAAGCTGAGAAAATTCTCGCTGGCCATGGCCCGGTATGTGTCATCTGTCGGCGGAAAGTGGGCACCAATATCACCGTCAGC
>JAJFIT010000089.1 GCA_021774775.1 Alphaproteobacteria bacterium
ATACCCAAAGAGACGTTCCGCGCAGCCTTGCCGCTCGGGAACCCGGCACTATTCTCACTGTTGTATGGGGCGATCCGCTATCTGGTGCCTGCAGCGATAACGGCATTGTTCGTAATGGTGTTATTTGTCGGCTAGAAAATATAACTTGGAACAAATTTTACATTTGCACATAAAGTAAGAAATCATTATGCAGCGCGATTTTAAAGTTGAGAGAACGGTGGTTTGGTATAACCAACTGGCACAGTTCTGTTTGCTGGTTTGTTGTTATATTTTTCTTTCGGTAGAAGTTAGCGCGATCATTATCAGGCATGATGTGGAAGCCAAAAAACACCTGTCGGAAAGCGCCTCGGTCCCGGCACTGATTGATTTGCCGCACGAGGGTCATGGTGTATTAATCGATCCCAGCTGGATAGTGACTGTCGCGCATACAGTGTTCTATGATTACACCGGGAAAATGATCACGATTGGTGGCGAGTCTCGTGAGATTAGCCACATCATTTATCATCCGGGCCACAATGCGCCACCGAAGAGGCTTTTTAACGGTGATGCGCAACCTCTGATGGACCATTTTTTTCATAATGATGATGTTGCGCTTATACGTTTAAAAAATCCGGTGGAAAATACGAAACCGCTGGGCATTTACCGCTTCAACACTGAACTTGCTGAAACGGTAAAACTGTATGGGAAGGGCCGAACGGGCAACGGTGCAGTCGGCGAAGATACTGACAGTGAACGGGGGGTATTGCGTTGGGGCGAAAACCGGATAAGCCACGTTCATTCCAATTGGCTGGTCTATCGATTCGATTCTCCAAGTGATGACTCACTATCGATGGAGAGCATGCAAGGTAGTGGTGACAGCGGTGGAGCTGTCATAATTCACCATCAAGGTCAAAGTTATCTTGCCGGGCTGGCAAGTTGGCAAATGTGGCGCGGCAACATTGCGGATTTCAAGGGTGGATTATATGGCAGCGAGGCTTATCAGGTTCGCCTTTCAAGTTATAAGCAATGGATTGATGGTATCTTGGTATTGCCACTGGTGGAATTAGATGCGCGGCGGCACGTATTTGCCAGCTAGAGCTGTTGTTGATCCTATGAAGGAGATTAAGTTGGCTGATTTCAAATCCCCCGAGATTGTTGTGAATGACGGTGTGAAGCTGGCGGTATACCGCGGCGGGCCTGCACCGGACACAACCGACAAGCCTGCCGTTATGTTCTTGCACGGCTGGCCTGATTTGGCGATTGGCTGGAAGAACCAGATGGCCGCACTGGCAGCTGCCGGTTACCCGGTGTTCACCCATGATGGCCGGGGCTATGGCCGCTCGGATGCGCCGAAAGGCGTGGAAAATTACACCATGGCCAAGCTGACCGGCGATATCGCTGCAATTCAGGATTATTATGGGGTGAGCGAAGCGGTGCTGGTCGGTCACGACTGGGGTGCGATTGTGCTGTGGCAAACACCCTTTTACATCGGCGACCGGGTGAAAGGCTGCGTAGGCATGAACGTGCCGCTGATGCGCCATTTTCCCATCGATCCAATCACGTTGTTTCGTCAAACACTTGGCGAAAATATGTATATTGTGCGGTTTCAGACTGAAGGAGCTTGCGAGCCGATTTTGGAAAAAGACCTTGCAGCGACCTTCAGTTTTTTCCTGCGCAGTGGCACCGGCGGCCAGCGGTTGAAACAGCCAATCAGGCCAGAAGTAATGCAGGCGATGAAAAGTATCGACCTGGTCACCTTGCTGCAAGCCGCTGATGAGGCCACCATCGGTGAATTGCTGATCAGCGACGAAGAACTGGCCTATTTCGTTGATGGGTATTCCAGAAACGGCATGACCGGCCCGCTGCATTGGTACCGCAACATGGCAGGCAACTGGGAAGCACAAAAACAGTTTCTTGTGGACGGCAGGTTGCCAAAGATTGAGAAACCGTGCCTGATGTACACGGCGGAGCGCGACGGCGTGTGCCCGCCAAGGCTGGCGGACGGCATGGAAGACTTGTGCGAACCCTACGAACGCATTGATTATTCAGGCTGCGGGCACTGGACCCAGCTTGAGCGCGCGGACGACGTGAACGCATCATTGCTGGACTGGCTCAGTCGGCATTTCTAGGGCACATCATGGTCCAATCAATTGAAGATTAAGTTCAGATTGTCGCACCATTAAAAAAACATGTGGTTGAAGCATCTTCGCTTGTGTGCGACGAGGACAGATGGACACATTATTCATACTCTTGGAGGGTTTTTTTATCTCAATCGGGCTGATTGTCGCGATTGGGCCGCAAAATGCCTATGTGCTGCGCCAGGCTATTCGCCAGCGCCATGCCTTGCCGGTGGCCAGCGTTTGTTTTGTGACTGACGCAACCTTGATCACGCTCGGCGTCATGGGTGTCGGGCGCTTTATCGCAGGCAATGAAACATTGGCCTTTTGGCTGACATGGGGCGGAGTGGCTTTCCTGAGCTGGTTTGCCGCCCGCAGTATAAAATCAGCAATCAACCCGGATGTGCTGGACAACAGCAGGATGGACGCAGCTGCCGGGGAGGCCGCCGGCGGCACTGTTCGCACGGCCATTGCTCATGCGGCGGCCTTTTCGTTACTGAATCCGTGGGTCTATATGGACACAATGGCACTGATCGGCGGCGTCAGCGTGCGCTATGGCAGTGACCTTGAGCGCGGCGCATTCCTTATCGGTGCCGTTGCGGCGTCTGCCGTGTGGTTCTACGGCCTGGCGTTCGGCGGCAAGAAAGCAGCGCCGTTGTTCCAGAAGGCGATCACCTGGCGGATGCTGGACAGCTTCATTGCCGCCGTAATGATCCTTGTGGCGCTTAATTTGGTGCGCCTGCAACTGGCGGGTTAGCGGGGCAAACCAACGGCTGGATTGTCCAGAATCTCATTGCGGTGCCTGCGTTCCTGAAATAGTCTCATGGTCAACCAACATCCCGGCGAAACTCTGGAGAGGAACCCCCAATGAAATTATGCGGCCACAGCGTTTCACCCTATGTCGAGCGAATTTTGATTGCGCTGGAAATGAAAGGTAAAGCCGGGGATGTAGTGCTGACCGATGTGGTGGGCGGCTTCAAATCGCCTGAACATCTCAGTCATCACCCGTCGGGTAAAATACCGTTTCTGCTGCTGGATGATGGTACATCGCTGTCCGAAAGCCAGTCTATCGTTGAGTATCTGGATGCAGTTGTTGGCGGTGACAGTGTGACTCCCGCCGACCCGATGGTGGCTGCTAAAGCCAGCCGTATCATACGGGTTCTGGATATATATTACACCGGCGCAATCGGCCCCATGGGCAAGGTCGCCTTCGGCGGCACCGCCACGGACGAAGAAATGGCCGACGCTAAAGAGCGCGCGCTTCCTGAAGCGCTTCGGTATCTGGATTTTTGCATCGAGGGCGAGCATTTTGCCGTGGGCGATAGCTGGAGCCATGCCGACGCCGCTATTATGTCTCAGCTCTACTGGTTTGAGCGGCTGATGCCGCAGTTCGGTGTGCCGGGCCTTGAGGAGTACCCGCAGCTGTCGGCCTACTGGGAAAATGCCAAGAAAACCGACATTTACCAGGCCAGCAAGGCGCGGGCTGACAAATCAGTCGCCAAGTTTTTTGGCAACAAGAAATGAACATGGAACCGGACCATGTGGGCAAATGCCTGTGCGGCGCGATAAAGCTTGAGGTGATGGGCGAGCCCAAATGGGTGGGTCATTGCCATTGTCCCAGCTGTCAGAAGGCCACCAGCGCCGCATTCGCCACTTATGCCGGGTTTGATAAATCATCCGTGCTAATCACCGGCGAAGAACTGACCGTGTTCCGATCCAGCCCCGGCGTAACCCGGCGGTTCTGCAATAAGTGCGGCAGTGCTGTGTCGTTCGAAGGCGAAGCATGGCCCGATGAGATACATTTGCATATGGTGCTGCTGGATGATGCCGCTGACCTGACACCGCAGGCCCATACTTATGTGAAAAACCAACAGCCTTGGCTGCATTTACAGGACGGCTTGCCGACGCATAAAACCTTCGGTTCGGATGAAGACTCACAATAAGCATGCAATTTTTCAGTATATACTGACGAGGTGCTAGATTGGTGAAAATGCAAACTGAGCGTGATTCTTGGCTGGTTTCGGCAACTAGAGGTCTGTTTGCGGTTATAGTAAGCCATCTGATCACATTTGTTATTTTTTTCGAACTTGGGGTCGCAAATATCAGCGGGCACCTTTTGATTATTGGATTTTCCTATTTGATGTTTCTTGTTTTGATTCTACCTTCTGCTTGCAAGTTTTCTGGGCAGGGTCGTCAGGGTTTAACCAAAACATTGGTTCTTTTTGCTGTTTCTGGGGGAGGCTTTCCGGGTCTACTTGGGTTTATCGTTTTTGAATCACCTTCTAATTCCTCGCCAGTTTTTTCCGAATTCGTGCTCGCTGGGTCAATTTGGGTCGGTTACGGATTATTGACCGGTATAATATTCGTCGGTTTTGGTATGCCGAAGTATTTGGCTTCCAGATATGATCAACTAGACTGATCAGCGTATACTGTTGCTTGTCCCACGCGCATTTCTGCGCTATTGGGAGCGCAAAGTTTTTCCAAATATTTTTCGACTGCAAGGACGTATACCAATGGCTGCTTACCAGTATGTTTACCAAATGCAAAAGCTCACCAAGAAATACCCTGGTGGCAAAGAAGTTCTGAAGGGCATCAGCCTCAATTTCCTGCCTGACGCAAAAATCGCGATCATTGGTCAGAACGGTGCTGGTAAATCAACCCTGATGCGCATTATCGCGGGGCAAGAGGCGGAGTTTGGCGGCGAAGCCTGGGCCGCTGAAGGCATAAAAGTTGGTTACCTGTCTCAGGAACCTGAGCTCGACCCCTCGAAAGACGTGCTGGGTAACGTGATGGACGGCATGGCCGCGACCCAAAAGCTGGTCGATGACTTTAACGAGTGCGCCATGGCCTACGGCGAAGACCCGGAAAACATGGACTTGCTGGCCAAAATGGGCGAGCTGCAGGAAAAGGTTGACGCTGCCGATGCATGGGATTTGCAAAGCGAGGCCGAAGTGGCAATGGACGCGCTGTGTTGTCCGCCGAATGACTGGGCAATAGATAACCTGTCGGGCGGTGAGAAGCGCCGGGTTGCGCTGTGTAAGCTGCTTTTGGAAAAACCGGATATTCTTCTGCTTGATGAGCCAACAAACCACCTTGACGCCGAAACCGTCGCGTGGCTGGAGAACCATCTGCAGAACTACAAGGGCTGCGTGATCCTCGTGACCCACGACCGCTATTTCCTTGATAATGTGGTGGGCTGGGTGCTGGAACTGGACCGCGGGCAGGGCATTCCGTTTGAAGGCAATTATAGTGCATGGCTTGAGATGAAAACCAAACGCATGGCACAGGACGAGCGTGCGGACGTTGCGCGCCAAAAAGCCATGAACGATGAACTTGACTGGATCAGGCAAAGCCCCAAGGCGCGGCAGGCCAAGTCAAAGGCACGGATCAAAGCTTACGACGAGATGCTTAAAACGCAGCAAGACCGTGTTAACGGCCCGGCACAGATCAAAATTCAGCCGCCGGCCCGCCTGGGCGGCAAGGTGATCGAAGCAGACGGCTTGACCAAAGCTTACGGGGACAAGCTGTTGTTTGAAGACCTGACCTTCAGCCTGCCGCCGGGTGGCATTGTCGGTATCATTGGTGCCAATGGTGCGGGTAAAACCACGCTGTTTAAACTGATCACTGGCCAGGAAAAGGCCGACAAGGGCTCGATCACCATCGGTGATACGGTGCATCTTGGTTATGTGGACCAAAGCCGGGATGCGCTTGACGCCGGCAAAAATGTTTGGGAAGAGATTTCCGGCGGTCATGATATTTTCACCTTCGGCAAGCGCGAGGTTAGCACCCGCGCCTATGTGGGGGCCTTCAACTTCAAAGGCGGCGACCAGCAGAAAAAAGTTGGCCTGTTGTCTGGCGGTGAGCGCAACCGGGTGCATCTGGCTAAAATGCTCAAGGAGGGCGGCAATGTGCTCTTGCTCGATGAGCCTACCAATGATCTGGATACCGAAACACTGGCAGCGCTTGAGGAAGCGCTTGAAAATTTCGCGGGCTGTGCTGTGGTGATCAGCCACGACCGTTTCTTCCTTGACCGGATCGCAACGCATATTCTCGCCTTTGAAGGCGACAGCCATGTGGAGTGGTTCGAAGGCAATTTTGAAATGTATGAAGAAGACAAAAAACGCCGCCTGGGTGTTGACGCGACCCAGCCTCACCGGATTAAGTACCGGAAATTCACAAGATAATTTAATAAAATAAAGCGGTTGGGGCCAGGGAGAGGAATGTGCGCAGACGCATTCTACTATCGTTGTTTCTTGCTGGCACGCTATCGACAACCGCGTGCGCGCAAAATGGCAGGCTCACTTTTGGTGTCATTGGCTGGTTTCTCTTCGGCTGGGCGGCGGTTGAAAACCATCACAGAAAACCCGCTTTTTGCACAAAAATTGAGAGCAATTAAGCAAAAATACCGAGTTTCTGAAGCCTTGAACGCGATAATCTATCGCTCAAATAAGGGTTTAAATCATACTTAGGCTTTAGTTTCCGCCGTCGTCTTCTTCGTCTTCAAGGTCATCGAAGAAATCTTCTTCCGCTTCATCGGCAGGTGGGTCACCGTCGTATATTTCATAGCGCCGGTTCTGTAGATACAGCGAACGCATTACCACGTAAGGGTCGTCTTCTTTGTATAGCTCATCGAGCGAATCATGCAGCCGAACCCGTGTGTCCAGTGCGTCAACGCCCGTACGTAACAGGGCCAAGCCAGACTCGCCCTCGTTGTCCAGCGTGATAGTAACCGGGTCGAGGAAAAAATACCCGGCGAAGCCGACAAAGTCGCGGTTTGTTGATGGCCCGATAAAGGGAATGATGAAATAGGGGCTTTCTTTTATGCCCCAAACCGCAAAGGTCTGGCCCAGATCCTCGGAATGATAGGGAATGTCCATGCCGTCAGAAACCTTGAACAGCCCCGCAGCGCCGACGGTTGAGTTCAGGGTAAAACGTGTGAGTGTTGTCAGCGCGCGCTTCAATTTGAATTGCAGGATGTCATTGATGAAAACCCACGGTTCGCGCAGGTTGCGCATGGCATTGCTGATGCCGTCTTCCAGCGGGTTTGGCATGACAAATTTATAGGCTGATGAAATAGGCTTCAAAATCTGCCGATCAAAACCTTTGTTGAAAGCAAAAATCTTGCGGTTAAGTCCTTCATAGGGGTCGCGTGTGTCGGTATCTATGTTGGCGGAACCGGACGCGCAGGCTGTTGTTGCAATCAAAAGTGCCACTGCCATGCAGCTACGCAGGAATTTCGTCGAAATCATAAATATCTCAATAACTAAATCATGCCAATGGATGGCTTACATACAAAAACATCTAGGCCGAACGCCTCTTTACCAAGCTTTCGCTATATCCAAAAGGCTAGATCAATCACTTTTTAAGGAGAGGAGGGCTAATCGAAACATCTTTACTTATATAAAGAAATCTTTATATAAGTATTCACACTGAAGTGAGGGCCAGATGGAACAACTTTTGATAGCATTGCGCGGCGCGGGTGAAGCGACCCGATTACGCATTATTGCCTTGCTTTCAAAGGGGGAATTGACCGTTGGTGAACTCGTTCAAATTCTAAAGCAAAGCCAGCCAAGGGTGTCGCGCCACCTGAAATTAATGGGCGAATCCGGTCTGTTGGATCGCATTCAAGAGGGCACCCAGGTGTTTTATCGGCTGTCGCACATGGGGCCATCAGGGCGCCTGAATTCGACAATTGTTGATTTGTTGGACGGCGGCGGCGCTGCATTTTCAGCCGATATCGACCAGCTAGCGGCGATTCGCCTGGAGCGCGCGGGCCGCGCACAGGCCTATTTTAACGCCAATGCCGGGGATTGGGACACGCTTCGCTCGCTGCATGTGTCCGAGGAGCAGGTTGAAGCCGCGCTTCTGGAGCAGCAGGGCGGGGTCCGGGTGAATACGTTGCTGGATTTGGGCACGGGTACCGGGCGTATGTTGCAATTATTTGCACCGCTGGCAGGGCAGGCGCTTGGCCTGGACGTGTCGCGCGCGATGCTGGCTATCGCGCGCTCACAGTTGGACGGCGGCGAATTTGGCCATTGTCAGGTGCGGCTCGGCGATATGTATGACCTGGGTGTAGCTGACGATAGTCAGGAACTCATTTTATTTCATCAGGTGCTGCATTTCGCCGAGGAACCGGCCAAGGCACTGGGCGAGGCGGCACGCGCACTGTCGGATGGTGGCATGATGTTAATTGCTGATTTCGCACCGCATAGCCAAGAATTTCTGCGCGACCAGCACGCGCATCGCAGGCTTGGGTTTTCCGAAGAGGAAATTGCCGATTGGGGCGCAGCTGCAGGTCTTTCCCTGAACGCGGTAACTCATTTGGACGGCGGCGAACTCCGGGTGACCATTTGGAATTTTGGTAAGAAAGTATAACGCGATGAGCGATTTTAACGATACATTGGCGCGGTCCGGCTCGCTTTTTGCTGCCCCAATTAAAGACGCCAATATTTCCTTTGAGTTTTTCCCGCCGAAAACCTCTAAAATGGAAAAAACGCTCTGGGCGTCAATCAAAAAACTTGAGGGGCTTAATCCCTCATTTGTGTCGGTTACCTACGGTGCCGGGGGGTCGACCCGCGAACGCACCCATAACACCGTAAAGCGCATCCTCGACGAAACAAGTCTGAAGCCTGCGGCTCACCTTACCTGTGTTGGTGCCAGCCGCGATGAGATTAACTCAGTTATCAGTGATTACCAGGCCGCCGGTGTCCGCAATATTGTTGCGCTGCGCGGTGATCCGCCTGAAGGGGCCAACCGATATGAGCCGCACCCGGACGGGTACCAGAATGCCGCGGAACTGGTTGCAGGCATTCGTGGGGTTGGCGACTTTGATATATCAGTGGCGGCATACCCCGAAATTCACCCGGACAGCCCGAATTTGGCGGCTGATCTGGATAATCTGAAACGCAAAATTGATGCAGGGGCGAACCGCGCGATAACTCAGTTTTTCTTTGAAACCGATAAATATTTCCGCTTTCTGGATCATTGTCAGTCATTCGGTATTGATGTTCCGATTGTCCCGGGCATCTTGCCGGTTTCAAATTTTAGGACGCTCAGTAACTTTGCCACATCTACCGGGGCATCTGTTCCCAAATGGCTCGGTAATTTGTTCGAAGGACTGGACGATAAGGCTGAGACCCGAGCGCTTGTTGCGGCAACTGTTGCTGGCGAAATGTGCCGCAAGCTATACGCAGGCGGCGTGAAAGACTTTCATTTTTACACGCTCAATCGCGCTGACCTGACTTTTGCGGTCTGCCATATGCTCGGACACAGGACTTCCACAAGCGAGACGGAGGTATGACCATGACCGACCCCGTTAAGACCGATGTTTTTGACCGTCTTGAATCGGCCGCGAACGCGCACATTCTGATAATGGACGGTGCCATGGGCACAATGATCCAACGCGAAGGGTTGACCGAGACTGACTTTCGAGGCTCTCAGTATACGGACTGGCCGTCCGATCTGAAGGGTAACAACGAGATTTTATGTGTCACGCAACCGGATGTCATTGAGAAGATCCACAATGAGTTTTTAGCGGCGGGCGCAGATATTATTGAAACCAATACATTCAACTGCACCCGAATTTCGCTGGCTGACTATGACATGCAGGCGTTGGCGTACGAGCTTAATATCGCCGCCGCAACATGCGCTCGTGCCGCAGCGGATAATTGGACTGCGAAAACGCCTGATCGCCCCAGGTTTGTTGCAGGCGCAATCGGCCCGATGAATAAAACTCTTTCCATATCGCCTGACGTGAACAACCCCGGGTACCGCGCGGTTACGTTTGATGAGGTTGTCGAGGCTTACAAGGAACAAGTCGCTGCCCTGATTGAAGGCGGCGTTGATATCCTGTTGATTGAAACGATCTTTGATAGCCTGAACGCCAAAGCAGCGATTTTTGCTGCTGAAGATGTGTTTGAGGACATGGGCGTGCGCTTGCCTTTAATGATCTCCTTTACCGTGACCGATATGTCCGGGCGTAACCTGTCCGGGCAAACCATTGAGGCGTTCTGGTACTCGGTCAAACATGCCAAACCCTTTACGATTGGCTTGAACTGCGCCTTTGGAGCAGAGCATCTGCGTCCCCATGCGGTTGCCTTGTCTGCAATCGCCGAAACTCGGATATGTGTTTACCCAAATGCTGGGCTGCCTAACGAGCTGGGTGAGTATGACGAGTTGCCGGAAGACACGGCGGGGCAGTTGGGCGCCTGGGCGAAAGAAGGCTTACTTAACATAACTGGAGGCTGTTGCGGCACGACGCCGGACCATATTCGCGCTATCGCTGAAGCAGTTGCAGGTGTGCCGCCGCGCGAGGCCATTACGCTTGAGCCGGTCATGCGCCTGTCGGGCATTGACCCCGTAACGCTTGTTAACATGGTAGCTGAGTAAAATTATGCCCCGCACCACAGCACAGTTTATCAACGTCGGCGAGCGCACTAATGTGGCTGGCTCCGCCAAATTCAAGAAACTGATCTTCGAAGATAACTACGAAGAAGCGGTGTCTGTTGCCCGCCACCAGGTTGAAGGCGGCGCGCAGATCATCGATATCAACATGGATGACGCCATGCTTGATGCCGAAGACGCGATGGTCAAGTTTCTTAACCGCATCGCTGCAGAGCCAGATATCGCCCGGGTGCCGGTGATGATCGACAGCTCCAAATGGTCGGTGATTGAGGCTGGACTGAAGTGTGTGCAGGGCAAGGCGGTTGTTAATTCCATCAGCATGAAAGAGGGCAAGGAACCCTTTGTGTGGCAGGCAAAGCGCATTATGCGCTACGGCGCGGCGGTCGTGGTGATGGCATTTGACACCGACGGGCAGGCAGACAGCATCGATCGCAAGTTTAATATCTGTCGTCGCTCCTATGATATTCTGGTGAACGAAGTTGGTTTCCCGCCGGAAGACATCATCTTTGACCCCAACATTTTTGCTGTTGCGACCGGGATTGAAGAACATAACAATTACGGGGTCGATTTCATCGAAGCAACGCGGCTGATCAAAACCCACCTGCCATACGCCAAGGTGTCCGGCGGTGTGTCCAATGTGTCCTTCTCGTTTCGGGGCAACAATCCTGTGCGCGAGGCCATGCATAGTGTGTTTCTGTATCATGCGATCCGCGCAGGCATGGATATGGGAATTGTTAATGCGGGCCAGTTGACGGTTTACTCCGATATTCCGCCAAAGCTGAAGGAGCGGGTGGAGGATGTTATTCTTAACCGCCGCGATGATGCCACCGAACGCCTGCTGGATGTAGCGGATGAATACCGCGGGCAGGGCGGGGTGAAACGTGTTGAAGACCTGTCATGGCGCGACAAGCCAGTGAAGAAACGCATGGAACACGCGCTGGTCAAGGGCATCGCCGACTATATCGAAGAGGACGCGGAAGAAGCACGTCAGCAGTTTGATCGTCCCATCCAGGTGATTGAAGGCCCTTTGATGGACGGCATGAATGTGGTTGGTGACCTGTTCGGGTCCGGCGAGATGTTCCTGCCGCAGGTGGTGAAGTCTGC
>JAJFIT010000090.1 GCA_021774775.1 Alphaproteobacteria bacterium
CCGAGCGGACAATCCGCGAGCGCCTTAAACGGCGCAAAATCGGCTGCGTCCAGCTCTTCAAAGGGTGCGTCCACGCGGGGCAGTGATTTATGACTGTCCACCGTGGCTCTGCCGTGGCCGGGCATATGTTTTACCACTGGCGCTATTCCGGCCTCCTGCAGGCTGTCGATCACAACTCGCCCCAATTCAGCTACCACCTGCGGTGTAAGGCCAAGCGCCCTGTCACCAATGACATTGTCAGCCCCGTCCCTGGGAACATCCAAAAGCGGCAGGCAATCCACATTGATGCCCACGCGGCGCAAATCATCGGCCAACAACAAGCAATTAAGGCGAAGCGCATCGGCCGCCAATTCCTCGTTAACCTGGGCGGCTTGGCCAAAAATAGCCATCGGCGGATATGTGCGCCAATGGGGCGGACCCATGCGCTGTACCCTGCCGCCTTCCTGATCGATCAAGATCAAAATATCTGCGCGACCCACGCACAGATGCAAGTCAGTTGTCAGAGTTTTAACCTGTTGGGGTGATTGGATATTGCGGGCAAATAAAATGAAGCCTGCGGGTTGCTGGGCCTCAAAAAACGCTCGTTCACTGTCGCCAAGCACGGGGCCAGCGCATCCAAATATTACCGGTTTCATGAGGCTTGCCCTAACGCCCGGCAACAAAACAACCCTGGTCTTGTGCCCGCAGAGATATACAGATTTCGTCAGCGCGTGACCGGGTTGTTATGGGCCCTGCCCGCAGGCGGAAAAGAGTGCGGTCACCACTTTGCACTGACACATAAACCGGGTTCATATCTCCCAGTTGCCGTGGAAATTTCGCTTTAAGCGCGCGCCAAGCGGTTGCTGCAGTGGCTTCAGAGCCGTAGGCACCCAATTGCACGCGGAAACCGGTCGTTGCTGGCAGGTCTGCTTTTGGTGCGGCTTCTGGCACCGCTTGTACAATTTTTTCCTGAGTTGGTGCTGCGGCAGGTTTTTCATCAACTTCTGTTGCGGCTTCTGCAATATCGCCAATCGCGTCAACGACTTTCTTCTGGGCATCCGTCTCCTGGACATCTGCTTCATCGGCAGACTGCTCGGGAATTTTCGCCAGCGGTTGTTCCGGCTGTTCTCCGATTTCGATGCGCGGCTTGGCTGTCGCACCGTCACCAATTTCAAGCACTGCTTTGTCCTGATGGTCGACTCTCAGTCCGCCTGCGTCAGCTGGCTTCTCTTTCAACGGGCCTGCATCAGCTGTGACATGCTTCGGTCCTTCATTCGGTGCGTCCTGATACAAAACAACAATCGCACCAGCAAAAACCGCGATCAAACCCGCGGCAATGCCTGCCATAATCATGGTTTTGCGGCTGGCAGAGAAAAGACCAGCGTCATCGTCGCCTTCGGGTACCGGCTGCAACCAGGGCGGTACATCTTTGTTGGCTGAAGTATCGTCGCTGTCGACCATTTAGCGCATTTCCTCCACTGGCGTTACACCGAGAATGGCAAGCCCACTGGCAATGACTATCTGCGCACTGCGGATCATCGCCAAACGTGCGACGGTCACTGCCTCATTGCCTTCAATGACAAAGCGTAAATCCGCATTCTCATTGCCCCGGTTCCACAGACTATGAAACTCTGACGCCAGATCATAGAGAAAAAACGCAATTCTATGGGGCTCGTGCGCGTCTGCCGCACTTTCGAGCACACGCGGAAAGGCACAACATTGCTGAATCAGCGCTATTTCAGCCGGATCTGCCAGCAAAGACAAGTCTGCTTTCGCCAATGCTGCGTCGCTGGTGTCCAGCCCGGGGAATATGCCGGTGACCCGATTTTTCAGCACCGAGCGAATGCGCGCATGGGCGTATTGCACATAAAAAACCGGATTATCCCTGGATTGTTCCATGACCTTGGCAAAATCAAAATCCAGCGGTGCGTCATTTTTGCGGGTCAGCATAATAAAACGGGTCACGTCCCGCCCTACTTCGTCGACCACTTCGCGCAGCGTAATGAAATTGCCTGACCGCTTCGACATTTTAAACGGCTCGCCGTCCCGGAACAGCCGCACCAACTGGCAAATTTTTACGTCTAGCACGGCATCGTCCGCCAGTGCTTTTGCCGCTGTTACCATACGTTTGACATAGCCGGTGTGGTCTGCACCCCATACATCGATCATCGAATGGAAGCCGCGCTGGTATTTGTCAAAGTGATAAGCAATATCAGCGGCAAAATAGGTATAGTCGCCGTTCGATTTCTGCAGTGCCCGGTCCACATCATCGCCGAAAGCGGTGGCACGGAACAGGGTTTGCTCGCGCGGTTCCCAATCATCGGGCCGCGCGCCTTTTGGCGGCTCAAGCACGCCCTCGTATATATGTCCGTTGGCGCGCAGGTCAGCTATGGCTTCATCGATCCGGCCACCTTCATGCAGCGTGCGCTCGGAGAAGAAAACTTCCTGCTCGATACCCAGCGCCTTGAGGTCCTCGCGCACCAATGCCATCATCGCATCGGTGGCTTCCTGCCGGATGGTGGGCAGCCATTCCGCTTCTTCAGCGCCTTGCCATTTATCACCGTATTTTTCTTTCAGCAGTTGGCCAACCGGCACCAGATAATCGCCGGGGTACAGCCCTTCGGGTATTTTGCCGATGTCTTCGCCCAAAGCTTCGCGGTATCGCAAGTGCGCCGAGCGCGCCAGTGTGTCGATCTGCCCGCCGGCATCGTTAATCAGATATTCCCTGGCGACATCAAAGCCAACTTTCGACAGCAAGTTTGCCAACGCATCGCCGAATACTGCCCCGCGCACATGGCCCACATGCAAAGGCCCGGTGGGGTTCGCCGACACATATTCCACGTTGACCTTCTCGGCCCCGCCCATGGTGCTATTGCCGTAGTCAGCCCCGGCACCAACGATAACAGCGACTTGTTTCTGCCAAAATTCAGGTGCCAGGCGCAGATTGATGAAACCTGGCCCTGCCACATCAACCTCTGCAATATCTGTATTGGCTGACAAAGCTGGCACCAGCACACCAGCCAGCGCCCGCGGGTTCATTTTTGCCTGCTTGGCCAGAACCATCGCAGCATTGGTTGAAAGGTCACCGTGGCTTGGGTCCCGCGGCGGTTCAACGGTTATATTTTTATAATCAAGGCTGACGGGCAAGTCGCCTGATGCTGTCAGCGCGTCAAGTGCGGCGTCAATAATACCCCGAAAGTGGGTAAAAACATTCATGATGATCAGTCTTTCTGGTCTGCCACGTTATTGCTTTAAGGATTGGGCCTTAAAGCGAAACATCCGACAGATCAAACAATTTTGCGTGCTCACGGAAAGCAAAGCGGTCGGTCATGCCAGCGATAAAATCGGCAACGACCCGTGCCGTCTCTGCGGTGTTGGGTTCTGGCGCCTTTTCGTTCCAGTCGGTTGGCAGGCACCCAGGCTCTGACACGTACAGATTGAACAAGTCAGCAACAACTCGTCGGGCTTTGCTGCCCATTCGGTTGACCAGATAATGCCGGTACATGCGATCTGCGAGAAACGCCTTCAATTCAACCACCGCTGCAGAAATTTGCCGGCCAAAAGAGATAACAGGCTCGCCCGCATTGCGGATGTCATCAACGCTCTGCGGATTAAGTTTTTTCAACCGCCGCCCGCTTTCAACCATTACGTCGGCAACCATGCGGTTGATCATGCGGCGCACCAGTTCGTGGATCAAAATATCCTTCGGCGCGCCCGGATAGGTGAGAAGAACCTCGTCGATCAACTGGGCAACCACAGGAATATTTTTCAACTCGTCCAGCTCGAACAGTCCTGCGCGCAGGCCATCGTCCAGATCGTGGCTGGAATAGGCAATATCATCTGCAAGGGCTGCAAGCTGGGCTTCTGCACTGGCGTATGTATGCAGCTTCAGGTCATGCTCGGGTAGATAATCGCGGAAACCAAATGGCAGGTCTGCGGGCGGTTTTTTGTGGTCGATGGCTTTGTCCACAAGTGGGCCGTTATGTTTCGCTAACCCCTCAAGGGTTTCCCATGTCAAATTCAACCCCATGAACGACGCATAGCGGCTTTCAAGCCGGGTTAACAGCCGAAGCGCCTGTGCGTTATGGTCAAAACCCTCAAAGTCTTTCATACATTCGTTCAGGACGGTTTCGCCGGTGTGGCCAAACGGCGGGTGGCCTAAATCGTGGGCCAGTGCCAACACTTCGCCCAGGTCTTCATTCAAATGCATCGACCGACAGATGGAGCGGGCAATTTGCGCCACTTCCAGCGAATGGGTTAGCCGGGTGCGAAAATGATCCCCCTCATGATAGACAAAGACCTGGGTTTTATGTTTCAGCCTGCGGAAGCTGGAAGAATGGATCACCCGGTCGCGGTCACGCTGATAGCAACTGCGAGAGGCGGTTTCGGGCTCAGGCGACAGTCGGCCACGGCTTTCAGAGGGCTTGCAGGCATAGACAGCAAGTGTATCCTCATAATGTGGCAGACTTTCTGACATAGTGTTCTCCCGGCGCCAAAACTGGCAGTTAAAATTAATAATTTGAAAATCGCTCGGCAGAATCCCCGAACCTTTTGACGCACAGTATCGCCCCCCATTATGCAGAGCAATTCTTTTCGCCCACTGCGCACAAATAATCCAATTGTTGCGATGTATTGACCCACCAGCGGTTCACAAAACCAGAATTTTGGCTGCAGTTGGGAATAGTCTTTCCGTTGGCTGTCTCGTCCCACGGATACATTCCCGATACATTACAGGATCAGGCAATAGTTTACGGTGGAGGATTAAAATACCCACTTCAGGAAAAATGTCCTGAGCCAAAGATAATATATGCTACCATACCAATTGACCTTTTACGGCGCTGACCCTAAATAAAGGCATCACCAATGACGGTACCCAAGAGATAAAATATGACTGAAACGCAGACATTACCTGATCAAACAGCACCGCAAGCCCCGCCAGTGGGCCTGAGCGAGCGGGCGGCTGCGCGGGTTTCATCTCTAATTGAGCAGCAAGGCAACCCGGATCTTAAACTGCGACTGACTGTTTCAGGCGGCGGGTGCAGCGGTTTCCAGTATGGTTTTGACTTTGACGCCGACCAAAAAGGCAATGACATTGTTGTTGAGCGCGACGGCGTAACCATGCTGGTCGATTCGATGTCGCTTTTGTATTTGATGGGCTCCGAGGTCGACTATGTTGAAGACCTTGTGGGTGCCTCATTCCAGGTGGTTAACCCCAATGCCAGCTCGTCATGCGGCTGCGGTTCATCCTTTTCAATTTAGACACAATCGCCGCTAGACAATAGCGCCTACGCCCCTATTCTGCTGTCTGTAATGCTCTGCAAATAAGGGACCGTTCCGTGAAAATTGCCACCTTCAATATCAACGGCATAAAAGCCCGCTTACCACGCCTTTTGGAGTGGCTGGACGAGTTCGCCCCTGATGTGGCCTGCCTGCAGGAAATTAAAAGCATCGACGAGAACTTTCCGCGGCTGGAATTTGAAGAACGCGGCTGGAATGTTGAAACCCACGGTCAAAAGGCGTTCAACGGCGTTGCTATCCTCTCAAAAGAACCTATCAAAGACATAATGCGCCGCCTGCCTTCTGTTGATGGCGGCGACGCGGATGAAGATGAACAGGCCCGCTATATGGAAGCCACCGTGCGCGGCGTCAGGATTGCAACCATTTACCTGCCAAACGGCAATCCACGCCCAGGACCAAAGTTTGATTATAAACTGGCCTGGATGGAGCGGCTGTGCGCCCAGGCCCAGCGCCTGCGGGAAAGTGAAATGCCGGTGGTTCTGGCCGGTGACTATAATGTTATCCCTGAAGATGTGGACTGTTATAACCCCGCTGCGTGGGTTGAAGACGCGCTGACCCAACCCGAGAGCCGCGGCTATTTGCGCACGATGATTAACCTTGGGTATACCGACGGGCTGCGCCAAATTCAGCCGCACGGCCCTGCCTACAGCTACTGGGATTTCCAGCGCGGTGCCTGGCAGAAAGACAACGGCATTCGTATTGACCATTTATTGTTGTCGCCGCAAGCGGCTGACCGGCTGGTTGACGCTCAAGTTGACCGCATTCCGCGCGGCAAGGAAAAACCCAGCGATCATACGCCTGTCTGGGTTGAACTGGACGTTTAGTGCCTATGCATTCACGGATAGATAGACTTCATTCTGGCGGCTGTTTGCCGGTGCACCGAGACCATCAAGAGACGGTGTAATATACTCATCAACAGTAACGATATGGTTTGCACTATCCACATGAACAGCCCGAGAGACACGGCCAGGCAAATCGCAGGCTGGAACATGTTCATAGCCCATGATAATGGCCATATCGCCTTTTGAAAATTGATGGGCGGCGGCACCGTTCAGACACACTGTTCCGCTGCCCGCGTCGCCTTCAATTAGATAGGTGGTAAGACGTTCGCCGTTAGTGATATTGACAACGTCTACAGCCGTGTGGGGCAACAAGCCTGCCGCTTTCAATAAAAGCGGATCAATAGTAATAGAGCCGACATAGTTCAGGTCTGCTCCGGTAATAGTTACACGGTGCAGTTTACCATACATAAAAGCGCGCCCGGCGCCGTCGAGTGTTGGTGATGTCATTTTGTCGACCCCGCTGCGAATAAATCGTATTCGCCCTATGGCCTCAACAGTCCAATTGGTCAAGAGATAATCTTGCAAAAACGCTAACGACTGCCCGTCTGCCTTGCCACCATTTGAACAGTGGCGATGCGGGTCCATCTCTTTCCACCGTCTGTCGATTGCTCGTAGATAAATTCGCGCAGGCCCTCACCGGTTATTTTCCATTCAAAACGCTGTAGTTCAGAGCCTTCGTTGCGCGGGGCATGGCCGACAAAACGAATGCCATCCTTGAATTTTTTGCCGCGAAAACTGGTAACAACCGTGCCCATGTCATCGATCCACACCTGCCGCCAGTTATGCTGCTTGCGGTCGTATGAATTGATCGCAAATGCACCCAAACCGGTACGGCCAGTAAGCGGACGATAAAACTCGCCCCAGTTTTCGTAGGATACAATCTCAAATGAGGCACAGCCTCCGAGCGCCGGGCGGTGAACTGAAAAGCCGCCCTCGACCCATCTACCGTCGACCAGGATTTTCATATCCCACACGCCGTGCATGAAATCCAGTTCGTGAAAGTCGCTGCCAGCGCAGCTTGGGCTCTCGTAGGGTGTCTGACCCATCAAACTGCCAAAATCAATGTCTTGCGCTGCCGCGGGCGCAAACGCCAACGGCAGACACAAAACAAGGGCCATAGTTAATCGTTTCAAGGCTGCCACCTCCAATGATTGAAGCAACAGTATGAAGAACAAGCATTTAGAAAAAACCAACGATTGGTTCAGCTTATCCTAAAATTTTATGAAGTTGGCGGCGCCGGTTAAGACCATACATCCTCGAACCTGTCATCCGTACAGACTTTGTATCGCAGGCCATGGGCGATGGGCACGGTGAACATCAGGTGCAGAATAAAGACCAAACTGACGATATAGGTAAGCGCAATGCTGCCTGTCAGAGCGGCGATGACGGTTGGGATAAGATACAGTGCGTAAAGCAACACAAGCACGATGGCAAAGTCCACATTATGGGGGTGCTCAAGTCCTTCGGCGTCAGAGCGTAGCGCGGTCTGCGTTAGATTGGCAGAAAAAATCGAATAGACGACGCAGCTAACAATCGCCATTATGATCGTGCTGGTAAAGGTCGACGTGATGCTTTCGGTGACATCAGTAATTGCCATTTGCTCACCAAAGCTGGGCGCAAGGCCAATACTGCTGAGTGCAAAGGTTACTGCAACGCTTATTAAGCCGATCAAAATGCCGATCAACAGCAATTTGAGCCCATTAATCAATGCGGCAGAAAATCGCCCCTCAGAAAAGGACCAGCGTGCTTGTTCTTTGCCGTAAACAGCAAGGTTGACCCAATAATTGAAGATATGGGCCGTAATGAAAAGCACAACAACAAGGGCAACAAAATAGCCGACTAACAACGCTCCCAGGCCGGAAAAATTACCCGCCTGCAAGTTCTCAACTAAATTCTGTAGACCTTCGGCATCAAACCCAATCACAGCCATTGTGATCCCGAGAAAAAAAACTGCGACAAGTGTAGCCCCAAAAAACATGCCGATGGACGCGAAAATAGCACCCACATGGTTCAGTGGCAATTGCACTGCTTGCTTGAAAATAGATATGGTTGGAAAGTTAGCCTGCATGATATCCCCCTGTGTTGTGCGTAAAAGATACGCTAAAGGTCTATCTGAAAATTGCAAGCAATGATCAGTTTTCGCCCCGACTATTCTTCAGGCACCTGCCGGATCGCGCCTTTGCTGGCAGACGTGGTCATGGCGGCGTATGCCCGCAGTGCCCCCGTTACCTTGCGCGGGCGCGGCGCCGCCGGTTTCCAGGCATCCTTACCCTTTGCTTCCTGCGCGGCGCGGCGGTCGCCCAGCACATTATCGCCAACCCGCACATCAATCGACCGATTGGGGATATCGATATCGATCATGTCACCTTCTTCAATCAGGGCGATGGCACCGCCCTCAGCGGCCTCGGGGCTGGCGTGACCAATTGACAAACCACTGGTGCCGCCCGAAAACCGGCCATCGGTAATAAGGGCGCAGTCTTTACCCAGCCCCATGGATTTCAGGTAGCTGGTGGGATAAAGCATTTCCTGCATACCGGGCCCCCCACGAGGACCTTCGTAGCGGATAACCACCACATCTCCGGCTTTCACGTCGCCGCCCAATATGGCGGCAACCGAGGCGTCCTGGCTTTCGAACACACGGGCCCGGCCGGAAAATTTCCATATGCTTTCATCAACGCCTGCTGTTTTAACAATGCAGCCCTCTTCTGCGATATTGCCGAACAATACCGCCAGGCCACCTTCCTGGCTGTAGGCATGGTCTTTAGCCCTGATGCAGCCATTTTCGCGGTCCGTGTCCAGGGTTTTATAACGGTTGCTTTGGCTGAAGGCAGTTTGCGTCGGCACACCGCCGGGCCCGGCTCGGAAAAATTGTTTCAGTTCCTCGTCGTCGCTGGAGGTGACATCAAAACGTTCAATCGCCTCTGCCATGGTGGCAGTGTGCACCGTGGAACAGTCACCGTTCAAAAGCTCTGCCTTATGCAATTCGGCGAGGATGCCATATACACCGCCCGCGCGGTGCACGTCCTGAATGTGATAGTCCGGCGTCGCCGGTGCCACCTTGCACAGGTTGGGCACACGGCGCGAAAGCCGGTCGATATCATCCATGGTAAATTCAATTTCGCCCTCGCGCGCAGCGGCCAGCAAATGCAACACGGTATTGGTTGAGCCACCCATGGCGATATCAAGCGACATGGCGTTTTCAAAAGCTTTGAAACTGGCCACCGAGCGGGGCAAAACGCTTTCATCGTCGCGCTCGTAGCGGCGGCGGGTGATGTCCACAATCAGGCGTGCAGCCGTCAGGAACAACGACTTTCGGTCCGAATGGGTGGCAAGCGTGGTACCGTTGCCGGGCAGCGACAGCCCCAGCGCCTCGGTCAGGCAGTTCATACTGTTTGCGGTGAACATACCGCTGCATGAGCCGCAGGTTGGGCACGCCGCCCGCTCTATACGCTCAACATCCTCGTCGGATATGTTGGGGTCTGCGGCTTCCACCATGGCATCGACCAAATCAAGCTTGCGGCCATCATAGTCGTCCTCGCCCGCTTCCATTGGCCCGCCCGAGACAAAAACCGCCGGGATATTAAGCCGCATCGCTGCCATCAACATGCCGGGGGTGATTTTGTCGCAGTTGGAGATGCACACGAGAGCATCAGCGCAATGGGCATTGGCCATATATTCAACGCTGTCGGCGATAATTTCCCGGCTGGGAAGGCTGTAGAGCATACCGTCGTGTCCCATAGCGATGCCGTCATCAACCGCAATAGTGTTGAATTCCTTGGCAACGCCGCCAGCGGCCTCGATCTCGCGCGCAACCAGCTGGCCCATGTCTTTCAGATGCACATGACCCGGCACAAACTGCGTGAAACTGTTGGCAACCGCGATGATCGGTTTCTGAAAGTCATCATCTTTCATGCCGGTGGCGCGCCACAGCGCCCGCGCGCCCGCCATATTGCGACCATGTGTTGTTGTACGGGACCGATAATCAACCATCTGAGAAACTCCAGTCGCCGGGCGCCATCCATGTTTGGCAGGCGGCGAAACACCTATAAAAAAATTCGTCAGGATTCGCGCAGACTGTAGCGAGGCAAACCGGCAATGTCGATAATTTATGGCGTGTTTTGGGTACTATTTTTGGAATATTATTACAGAGCGGTCAGGTTGATCCCTGCGTTGTACCGCTTCACCTGAAATTGATGCACCAAAACCCAAAATCTGCCTATGCTGCCCATTGTATTATAGCATGCATAAATCGGAGAACCGGCGTGGGTAACGGAATAAAAACATTGGCTGCGATTGCAGCGTTAACGATGCCGACAGCGGGTGCTGGCGCAGTTGAACTGTGCCATGTGGCCAACGCGGGGTTCCTGATCAAAGGCAAAACTGCATCGGTCATGATCGATGGCTTAATGGAAGCGGACCAGTATCAGGGTCGGTTTGCCCTGCCCTCCGATCAGCATTTGACTGCGATGATGGAAAAAAGCGGTGACTACGTGAATCTTGAACTGGTTGTCTCGACCCACCGGCACGGCGACCATTTTGACCCCATCGCGACCATCAGACATCTGCGCGCAACTACCGGCGTTACCTATGCCTACCCGGCTGACGCTGTTGCTGCACTGGGTGCGAACGGCCTAACGAGTACGGAACGTAGCAGGGTTATTTCAGTGCCTGACGCCACCCAAACCGACTTTACAGTCGGCGACGTCAGCGTACAAACCTTCGATGTGGACCACGGCCCTAACATGCCGCAAAATGTGGGTTACCGGATTACTGTGGACGGCGTCAGTTTCTTTCACACGGGCGACATAAACGCCTCCCGCGAACAGCTTGAAAGCGCCGGGTTAAACGCCCTTCCTGTCGACGTATTGATTATGCCTTTCTGGTTCGGGCACCAGGACCCGGTTCAAATGAAGACAATCGGCGAAAGCTGGAACGCGAAAATGGTAATTCCAACCCATTTCAACCCCAAACCCGCGCCGTGGATGGCACAGTTTGGTGGCCTGGCCGGCGTTCAGGACAGCGTAAAAAAATCATTCGACAAAGCGGAAATTGTCACCGAAGAGGGAAAATGCATCGCGGTAGAATGAGCCAGTGAGCGCTACCTCCTACAGATAGAGACGCAGTTCCGGTGACTGGGGTGCCGGCACCATAACAACTTCGGGCTGACCGCCCTCGTTGAGAAAGGGAAACGCACCCACACTGATTGTTGTAGTGAAATCTGCACCTTTTTCACCGACCAGGATATTGGCAAACGCCGGTTGTCCACTTTCCAAAACACCTCTAAGAACCGCGCGGCGGGTGTCAAAGCACTGTTGTTTGGTGAAATCGTGCAAATAGGTTCCCTGCTGCAAACCGTCTGTTAGCTCGGCGGCAGAATTGCCCTGCAAGTAAAGAAAATATAAATCGTCATCAGCCACCATTTCACGGCGAAACATCATCAACCATTTCAATAAGGACGGAATATTCTGGGGGCTGAAGGATGACCGCCGCGGAGTTTCACCGCCATTGAGACTACGCCAGTAGGCTAAAAACTCCAGCCCCGGATGGAACGGATCCAGATCAAATTCCGTCACGCTAACCAGCGGCGCATTGCAGACGGATTTGTATGAATCTTGCCAAACAACCATAATGTCACTGCCCCCCACAGGTCTCCAAGTCGCGAGGAAATACTATATGCTCTAAATTTAAAAATTTGTTAATAAAATCAACAAACTGCATTCAAATTTCCTGTTTACACAAGTTTGCTTTTTACGCCAACCGTGCCAATGCCGCCTGCAGTTTCTCAATCTGAACATCCAGGTCCGCCAGCTGTGCCTTGGCCTCGGCCACCACATGTTCAGGGGCTTTCGCCAGGAATTTTTCGTTGGAAAGCCGTCCTTTCAAACTGCCTGCTTCCTTGTTCAGTTTTTCGATTGATTTAGCCAAGCGTGCTGTCTCAGCCTCAATATCCATCAGGTCGGCAAGCGGCAGATACACTGTTGCTTCGTCAACCACCAGCTGGGCTGCGCCCTTGCTGTCAGCGGCATCCACTACAGTCAGGCTTTCAAGGCGTGCCAGGCGGCCAATCATGTCCTGCCAATCGGCGATCCGCCGCGCCGTCTGGTCAGAGGCATCAACCACAAGGGCAGTTGCTTTCGCGCCAGCAGGCACGTTCATTTCGGATCGGGTTGAGCGAATTTCAGTGATGAATTTGATCGCCCAGTTCACGTCCTTGCTCGCTAAATCGTTTTCATCACCTACCCAACCTGAAGCCCATTGGCCTTTCGGCCATTCGGCAAGGATTAGGTCACAGGGTCGATTTTCATTAGTAGCGTGCCACAACTCTTCAGTAATGAACGGCATGAAAGGGTGCAACAGCACCAATATCTGATCCAATACCCAGCCCGCAACTTCACGTGTTTCGGTCTTCGCAGCATCGTCTTCGCCCCAAAACACCGGCTTGATCAGTTCCACATACCAATCGCAGAAAGTGCCCCAGGTGAAATGATAAATGCTGGATGCCGCATCGTTAAATCGAAACGCCTCAAGTGATTGCTCAATAGCTTTTGCGGAAGAAAGAACCTCAGTTAGAATCCACTTGTTAATTGCCAACTTTGCCTGCGGCATCGTCCCGTCAGACCCCGCCACACCGTTCATCTCGCAGAAACGCGCGGCGTTCCAAAGCTTGGTGCCAAAGTTGCGGTAACCCTCAATCCGCTTTTCGTCCAGCTTAATATCCCTGCCCTGGGCTTCCATGGCCACAAGCGTGAAGCGCAGCGCGTCCGCACCATATTTGTCGCAAAACTCCAGCGGGTCGATGACATTACCCTTGGACTTTGACATCTTCTGGCCGTTGGCGTCGCGCACCAGCGCATGGATGTAAACATTCTTAAACGGGACTTCGCCCATGAAATGCATGCCCGACATCATCATGCGCGCAACCCAGAAGAAAATAATATCAAACCCGGTAATCAGTGTGGCGTTAGGGTAATATTTATCCAACTCAGCCGTT
>JAJFIT010000010.1 GCA_021774775.1 Alphaproteobacteria bacterium
AGATCTGTCGGCGATCAAAGCGGTGGAAACAATTGCTGAGGACGCAACTCTGGCTGGCAAACAGTTGTTGATTTCCGGTGCATCAAAAAAGATCGATGACCTATTGCATGGCTTGGACGTTGGTCAAAAAATCCCGCAAGACCATTGGTTCGACGATCCAAAATCAGCCTTACAGTATGCTCTTGACCATTTGAAAGCTCAAGATCTGGCTGATGCGAGCCCCTCCGGAACTCCTGCCTAACACCCTGCTGATTAGGTTAGGGTACCGGAAGCCGGTCGGACGAAAGTCCGGCCGGTATTTTTATGGCTGATGTTTTTTGAAACCGACGTTTTCTTAAATCGGTCCCACACACCAAGCCCGGCAATTGACCCGGCGTGACATAGAGGTTCCTTGCCATTCATCAATAGCTGGCTCCGGTGCTGTTGAGTAAGCTAAGACGCCTGCCCGATGCGAGCGGTACAACAGCCTAGATAGCTTGTCTGACGCTCTATATAACGTCGTAAATTTGATGGTTTTGGCTTTACAGGCCGATGAAGGGCTGGAACGCTCTACCAATCAAACTTTTTAGGTTGATTGGTGCCTCTGTGACCACGAGGCAAATACAATCAGCGCCTTCAGATATAATCGGCCGGTGGTCATCTATGTCGTCAGCGGCCAGCTCAAGATCACCAACGCCGAATAGTTGTCCTTCCACCGAGTAGCTCCCCTGTAGAACAAGGGTAAATTCGTGACCGTTGTGGCCGTGAGAAGGAATCTCTGTGCCGCTTTTGGCTCTTAGTAACCAGAGTTTTTCCCCGTTGTCTTCGCTGTGTAATTTCACTTGGCTCATCCCTGGTCCCATAAAGCGCCATTTTAGCTCGTCTGGCCTCTGATTCAGGTAATTGGCCAGCGGCTGCGGGAAAATTGTTTTTTCGCTCTGGTGAGAAGCCGCAGTCGGCTCAGGGGTATTGTCGCGCGTGCAAATCCCGCCCGCATCAACACCGCGCGAGTCAATGCAGTCTGTGTCATCCAGTTTGGCCAGCAGTTTATCATAAAGTCCGTCCGACAAACTGGCTTCGTCGCTTGCTTCCATTAGGGCTCCGCCTATGGCCTCTGCAGAATGAATTTTCTGTCGTAGAACCGGGTGGAAGCTGGCATGCGTTGCCACCAGTGCCGATTTGGCCTCGCTCAGGTTCCCTGCCGCATAGGCAATGAGCCACTCGTCGTCAATCAGATGACCGGTACCGTTTTCAGCTGTATGCTTTTCTGGGCCCATCAGAAATCCCCTAATCCAATTCGTAACTTTTGAAACGCCATTCGCATTCGTGATTTAACTGTCCCAAGTGGCAGACCAAGCCGCTTGGAAATTTGAGAGTGAGACAGATCCTGATAAAAAGATAACTGGATCACGCTGCGCAGCTCGGGCTTCAAAATCTCCATCGCTGACATAATACGTGTGCGGTCCTGATTTTGGATCACTGCTGTGTCTGTTTTTTCAGATGCTTCCATCGATTTAATATGGTCGTCTACATCGAGTTCGATATATTTTTGCCGGCGGACTTTATCAATGAATTTGTTTCGTGCAATGCGGAATATCCAGGTAGACAGCCGCGCCTTTGACGGGTCGAACATATGTGCTTTTTGCCAAAGCGTAACCATTACTTCCTGCGTAAGGTCTTCAGCCATTTCGCTGTTAATTTTTTGTTTCAACAGAAAGGATTTAATGCGGGGAGCAAAATGCGCAAACAGCAGCCGAAAGGCTTGCTTGTCGCGGTGCTCTGCAACTTTCAACGCCAAGGTCTCGGAGGTGTCTGTATTTAGGAACGAAATAGACGACCTTTCCGCTTTGTTGCAATAATCGGCATGTGTTTTGGCAGAGAACCATCCCTGATAATTCGAAGTCAAGGCTTCTATGGTGGTTTTCTGAAATGCCGGTTGAATGTTGCTCATTTGAGCCCCTTTGCTTGTTCAGCTTTTGTACGAGCAGTATATGATTTGGATCACAATCAAATCGTCTGCCGCAGCAATACGCTGGCAAGTGGCTGCATGCTCCCCAGCGCCGTACAGGATCACAGCTCGGAATTGGGCGCGATACTTGACTAGCTTTCACTAAAATTTGGATCAAATTATCTCGTTGTTTTAAACAAAAAAGAGTAAATTTAAGTGTTAAATTTCACGTTAAAGCCTTATTAACCACCCACGGGCAATATCATCTCGAATCGGTTGAAAGCTTCTATTTTAAGGCGATTGATTTAAGGCAACCAGGCAAACTACGTTCAGGCAAACTACGTTCAGGCAAAGTTCAACGTTTGATAGTGATTTGAATTAGAAACGGGAGCCCGCCGTGATTGCCAAACATCTAAAAAAAATTTTGACCATTAGTGTGCTGACAATTGCGGTGTCAGCATGTCAAACCATCGATTTGCAAACCGCCATGCCGGATGGAAGAACAACCCCTGCGCCTAGTGGGTATAAGGCTTTATGCGCCCGAGTGCCGTCCGAATGTGTTTTGCCGATGGATGGCGCTGCGCGCGAGGAATTGATTTCCCTTCATAATATGGTGAAGGACCTGATTATTCCGACCCCGGAGCAAGGAGATTTTTGGCAAAGCGTTAACATCCGAAGCGAGGGGGACTGCGAAGATTTCGCCCTAACGCTGCGTAAACATTTGCGCGAAGCTATGCCGGAATACGGCGCTGCGTTCCTGCTTGCGACGGCGTACACAGAAAACGCGCAGTATCACGCTGTGCTGACGATCGAGACGCCGTCTGGTACATTGGTTTGCGACGTCAGGTTCCCGCAGTGCGCACCATGGGACAGCTTCCCCTACGATTGGCATCTGCGAGAGGTTGCCGGACAAAGTAACTGGGAAAACATCGGCGATGACAGAGTTCTTGCTGGTATTAAGGCAGCCAACGTCCAAGCAGCTAGCACGTCAGACTAATCTGCTGAATTTATTCGATAAAAAACCGGACGCCGCGAATTTTTGCGTGTCCGGTTTTTATGGTTCAATTGCGACCCTCTACAGGCTGGAATAGCGTTCCAGGTGGTAATCCGTGTCGCCGAACATGGTTTCATTGACCAGCAGTCGCTTTACATAAGCCCCGAGCGCATACTCGTCAGTCATGCCAATACCGCCGTGCATCTGGATCGACTCTTTGCCGAATTTACGAGACACAGCACCGACTTTGGCTTTGCAAGCAGAAATGGCTTTTTGGCGCGTGGCGGCATCTTCGTTGTCTGCCTCGACAGATGCTTCCATCGACATTGATTTGGCTTGTTCATAGTCAACCAGTAAGTCAACCATACGGTGCGCCAACACCTGAAAAGAGCCAATCGGGCGACCAAACTGGGTGCGGGTGCGCAAGTATTCCTTGGTCATATCGATGATTTCTTCAATTGCTCCCAGTGAATCGGCAACCAGTGCTGCTGCGCCTCGGTCCACCGCATCCAGAATAATAGCTTCTGCCTGTCCGGCTTGCCCCAGTAACGCATCGGCGCCAACTGAGACATTATCGAAAATCAGGTCGGCGGCACCACGACCGTCCAGTAGTTGATATTTGCGCACAGTCAGCCCGTCTGAGTCAGCTGGGATCATAAACAGACTTGCGCCGCCCGCATCGGCCGAAATAATCAGTTCGCTCGCGGTATCGCCGCCCAAAACAACAGCTTTATGTCCTGTAATTGACCAGCCATCGGCAGTTTTTTCGGCTTTTGTACTCAACGCCAGCGGGTTGTGCCGCTCGCCGGGCTCGTAAAACCCTACAGCAAATTTTCGTTCGCCTGTTGCGATTTCACCCAGTTGCTCTGCAGCACTGTCCCCGCCGCATGCATTCAGCACGAAAGCTGACAGCACTACATTGCTGACAAAAGGCTCTGGCACCAGTCTGCGCCCCAGTTCAGCCGAAATAAGCGCAATATCAGTGTGGTTTCCGTCAAAACCACCGGCCGCTTCGGGCAGGGACATGGCCATTATGCCAAGTTCAGCCAAGCTGTTCCACAGGGCGGGATCGTGGCTGCTCTTGGTCGCCAGTTGAGACCGGTAGGTCTCGAAGTCATATGTTTTTGCCAGTGTGCGCTCCAGCGACTGAACCAGCATTTTTTGTTCTTCTGAATAGTCAAAATTCATGGTTTTACACTCTGTTTTCGGTCTAGAAGCCAAGCATCATTTTAGAAACGATGCTGCGCTGAATTTCGTTTGAACCACCGAAGATACTGATCTTGCGGGTATTGAGATAATGCGGTGCGGACCGCGCCTGGGCCAGTGTGCCCGCCAGCTGATCGTTCCATCCGGCATCGCCCGCTTCGGGCTGGAACGGTAGTGCATACAGACCTGCTGCATCCATTTTCAGTTCAAACAGGCGCTGTGCTACCTCACTGCCGCGAATTTTCAGCATTGATGACACCGGGCCGGGGTCCATGCCGCGTTCGGTTTCCACCAGCATGCGCTTGTTGGTCAGGTCCAGCGCCCGAAGCTCGATTTCCACTTCTGATAATTTCGCCCGGAAGCTTGGGTCCTCAATCAGCGGCTTGCCGTTTTTTTTCTCAGCAGAAGCCAACCGCCGCAGACTAACCAACTGTTCTTTAGATTGGCCGATGCCTGCAATGCCGATGCGTTCGTTCTGCAGCAGGAATTTGGCGTAAGTCCAGCCCATATTTTCCTGCCCGACCAAATTTTCGGCTGGGACACGCACATCGGTGAACCATACTTCGTTTACTTCATGTGAACCGTCCAGCGTGATGATGGGGCGCACTTCTACGCCGGGGTCGCGCATATCGATCAAAATGAAGGAAATACCTATTTGTGGTTTTGCGGCTGATGCATCCGTCCTGACCAGGCAAAAAATCCAGTCGCCGTGCTGGCCCAGTGTGGTCCAGGTTTTTTGACCGTTCACAACATAATGATCACCGTCGCGAACTGCCGAGGTTTTGAGGCTGGCGAGATCAGAACCGGCACCCGGCTCTGAAAAGCCCTGTGCCCACCAATCTTCGCCGCTTCTTATGCCGGGCAAAAATCGCTTGCGTTGCTCGTCGTTACCGAAATTGATAAGAACAGGGCCGAGCATGGAAACGCTGAAGGGCAGCACGCGCGGCGCACCCATGCGGTAGCATTCCTCGTCAAACACCGCATATTCGACCGGACTCCAGCCCGTTCCGCCGTGCTCCAACGGCCAAAGCGGTGTCGACCAGCCTTTGTCGCCAAGAATTTTATGCCAGCGCTGGTGTTGTTCCTTGCTTAAGTGGCCACCAGAGGTTTGAGTGTGCTTTATATCTTCAGGTAAACTTTCCTTCAGAAAAGCGTGGACTTCGTCGCGGAAGGCTGTTTGTTCCGCAGTGAGGCTGAGTTCCATTCTAGTCTCCAAATCGGCTTTTATTTCGCCAGTAATGTAGTTGGCGGGCGGTAATTGTCCAATAAATACCCACAATCTTTTTCATCTGATATTCCAAATATGGAAGAGGCGGCACCCCAAGCTTGACCTGCATAGCTATCTCAAAGACATTGATCGCCTGGTGCCTTCAGATTCCGGGGAGTGTAGATGAAAATATGGACATTATTCGCAATGCTGGTGTGGTCATCAACCGTTATAGCCCAAAACGACCAGAGCGATTTGCCCTTTTCCAAAGCGGTCAGGGTAGGCATTATTTTGTATTTATCGGGCGAACTGGGGCGAAACTAGGGACGCTTAATCTCGTTCCCGGCGGTATCGGCCCTGAAACCCGGCAAAGATGGAAAATATAAGGCAACACTTCAGGCGAACGGGTCCGACACGAGCAAAGTTGTTAAATGTCTGGTGATGCTTGCAGACATTAACGAATGGCCAGCAATGAACGAGGTGTATCGTACTTATTTAGGGTGCCATATCCAGCGCGTAGCGCGCTTGGCTCTTCGGGCCTTGCCTTGGGTGCGCGGGTTAAAATTGAATGTATGGCCCACATTGAATAGCTAGCGATTAGCACAATGAATTTGGAGACTATCCAGTTTGCACTGAATTGGGTCATTCAATTGATGATGCAGTTGGATTGTTGACCAATTCGCCCTAATCTTGTTGACACTGGCGCGAGAACATACTGAACCGGCCATTTCTATCACTTGAATCACGACTGAATGCTCAAAGGACCAATTATGACTACAGTTACCATGGAAAAACGCGGCAATATTGCGCTGTTAATCGTCGATAATCCTCCGGTTAATGCCCTGTCGCATTCGGTTCGGGAAGGACTGGTTGACCAGATGAAAGCCTGCGCTGATGATGATGGCGTTGAAGCGATTGTGGTATCCTGCGCCGGGCGCACATTTATTGCCGGCGCTGACATCAAGGAGTTTGCCACCGGCCCCAAAGCACCGCATTTGCCGGACGTAGTACAAAAAATTGAAGATATGGACAAACCTGTGGTCGCGGCAATCCACGGCACGGCGCTGGGTGGTGGCTTGGAAATCGCGCTTGGCTGCCATTACCGCATTGCTCTGGACAGCGCGAAAATTGGCCTGCCAGAAGTCAAACTGGGAATTTTACCCGGGGCAGGGGGTACACAGCGGTTCCCACGTATCGCCGGTGTTGAAAACGCACTGGATGCGATCCTGAGCGGGCGGCACGTTAAGGCCAAAACAGCGGTGTCCTGGGGCGCGATTGACAAAATTGTTACGGCTAACCTTACCGACGCAGCGATTGATCTTGCCAGGGAAGTCATTGCCAAAGGGCCGCGACGCACCGGCGAGATGACAATTGACGGCGACAAGTATGATCAAGCTTTCTTTGATGGATTCCGGAAATCCATCGCCCGTAAAACCCGGGGCTATTTTGCCCCGGAAAAATGCATTCAGTGTATCGAAGCTGCCGTGCGCATGCCGTTAAAGGAAGGCTTGGCGTTCGAACGGGCCTCCATCGGTGAATGTTTCGTGCATCCGCAATCAAGAGCGCTGCAGCACATGTTTTTTGCTGAACGCCAGGTTGCGCGCATACCCGGTATCAGCAAAGAAACACCGCGCCGCGAAATCAAGAAAGTTGGCATAATCGGCGCTGGCACTATGGGCGGTGGCATTGCAATGAATTTCGTCAATGCGGGAATACCAGTTACAATTCTTGAGGTTGAACAAGCCGCCCTTGACCGCGGTTTGGGTGTAGTACGCGGAAATTATGAACGCACTGCCTCCAAGGGAAAAATCAGCGCAGAAGACGTGGAAGCACGTATGGGCCTTTTCACCGGTACCATGAGCTACGATGACCTGGCTGACTGCGACCTGATCATCGAAGCCGTGTTTGAGACCATGGAGATCAAAAAGAAGGTATTCACGGCGCTGGATGCTGTTGCAAAGCACGGCGCGATTTTGGCGACAAATACATCTTATTTGGACGTTGATGCCATTGCGCAGGTTACCAGCCGCCCGGCTGATGTGCTTGGCCTGCATTTCTTTTCGCCAGCAAATGTTATGCGCTTGCTTGAGATTGTACGCGCCGAAGCAACAGCACCTGATGTGCTGGCAACTTGTGTCGATTTGGCCAAAAGAATTGGAAAAATAGGTGTTGTTTCAGGCGTTTGCCACGGGTTTATTGGCAACCGGATGTTGGCGCAATACGGTCGCGAGGCTGGTTTGAATATTATCGAAGGCAATATGCCGCACGAGGTGGACAAGGCCCTTTTCGATTTTGGCATGCCAATGGGTCCAATGACCATGTCTGACATGGCGGGCCTCGATATTGGGTATTTGAACCGCAAAGGTATGGACCGTGCAGATTATGAAACCCGGGCAACTGACTGGATTGACCGGGTCGTTGAGCAAGACCGCAAGGGCCTCAAAACAGGTGCAGGTATTTATGATTACGATGAAGGCAGCAGGGTGCCCAAGCCATCGCAATTGGTGATGGACATCATCGAAGAAGAAAGCGCCAAGCTTGGTATTGAACGCACCGGTAAGTCCGACGAAGACATTGTCGAACGCAG
>JAJFIT010000091.1 GCA_021774775.1 Alphaproteobacteria bacterium
TGGAGACCACAACCTGCGGGATTTAGCGGCAGACATGCTGGTGCAGGCACGGTACCAGTTGATAAAACTGAGAATATTCCAAAACACTGTCACACAGGATGACGTCCTCAGTGTGGCCGCCGCCATACAGCTTACCAAGGATACTTTGGGGGAAAATCACCCGAAGCAGGCTCATTATAAGGGGTTTTTGGCAGCAGTGTCGGGTGATTTGACCGGGGCGGTGAAGTGGCACGCCAGCGCACCCGCAGACACAGGTTATTCGACCCAGTTTTTTCGCGCCGCCGCCAATGTCATAGCCGTTGGCGATATGAAAGCGCTTGCGGGCAAGCCGCAGCGTTCGTTGCCAGAGAGTTGCTGGCACATACGCCACGCCGGGCACAGTGAATGTACGTTTATCTCCACTGATCAGGGTTATTTCACCACCTATTTCGAGGGATTTCTGGAAAGCTTCAGTCTTTTAAACCCTGGCGCTTTGCTGCATGTGCATGCGGTCGGTTTCGAGCCTACGTTGGCGCGCCTCGTTGAGCTGGAAGACCGCTATAGCGTGCATATCAATATCACCCATGACCCGCAGGCTTTAAAGCGGTTGAACCCGGATTTGCGCAAGGGTTACTGCGCCGGTGCGCGCTATATGTATCTGCCAGACTATCTGTCACGCTACAGCCGCGTGATTATTCACGATGTTGACGGCGTATTGGAAACAAGCATGAAAGATGTTTGGCAGCCTGCGGACAGTGCGCCCCGTGATCATGCGATCATGATTTCTTCCCTGATCCCTGATGATAACCGGCGCGGGCATTTTGCTTTCTGGCAAAATATCGGCGCGGGTGCTTTTGCTATTGCGGCGAATTCGGAAAACCTGAAATTTGCAACTGCTTTATCGGGCTACCTGCAATCCCGGTTTGCCATATGTCAGCGAACCGGCGGGCGATTTTTCTTCACCGATCAGGTTGGCCTGCTGCTGGCGACACTCGCCTTCAACGATGTGTGCACTATTGTTCGCATGCCGCAAATATTTAGCCAATCAAGTGATACCCGCGGCCAACAGCGCGGGCAGGCCAAAAAAGACGCACAGGAAAAACGGCTTGAGAAACTGCGGAAGCCAGAGACTTAGCAGAATCCTAACCGGTTAACTCAGCGGTCACCCACCAGGGTTCGACGCTCAGACGCCAGCAACCCTCTGAGAAATTCAACCAGGCGCTCCACATGGGGTTCCGCTGCGATATCGTCCTGCACTGTCAGCCATAGATCGCGAATGATCGATACCTCGCGCGGCAATACAGTGGTCAGCGATTTCATTTGATCCGCAACAAAACACGGTAACAGCGCCAGCCCCAGTCCGGTTGCTGCTGCGTTGGCCTGGCCGGTAACGCTTGTGGTGCGAAAAAGGATATTGGGCGCGCCGATCATCTTATCGAGCATCTTCAGTTGTGGTAGCGGCAGCAGGTCGTCCACATACCAGATAAACTGGTGGTCCTTCAGGTCGCCGGGGCGCACAATTGGCGGGTGTTTTTGCAAATATCCGGGGGCAGCATACAGCCGCAACCGATAATCACCTATCTTGTTTGAAATCACCCGACCATGCTCGGCTTTAGCGAGCGTGATAGCGGCGTCGGCCTCGCGGCGCGACAGTGACAGGGGCCGGGTTTCGGCAATGACTTCCAATTGAATGCCTGGGTTGTAGGCATGAAAGCTGGCGGCATGGCGAGCGATAAACTGGCTGCCGAAAGCCTCGGGTGTTGCCAGCCGCACCGTGCCGGTAGGCCCGCTGTCCGTGGGTGTGATTGCTTCCAGCAGGTCAATGGAGCCCGCCTCCATTTTCTCCGCGTGCGCCAGCAATCGCTTGCCATCGGCCGTTAGGCTATAGGTTCTGTTGGTTCGGTCAAACAGGTCCAGCCCCAACTGGCCTTCCAATGCCGTTACCCGGCGCGCCACAGTGGTATGGTCCACGCCGAGCCGAAGCGCTGCTGACGACAATTTTCCGCGCCGCGCCAGTTCCAGAAAATACCGAAGATCGTTCCAGTCAAACATGATACCACATCATTGCATTAATGTGCATAATTGCACAATAAACTATGCATTACTTCTCAGTGACGTGCAATATTGCTTGTTGTATGGTGCGCGCAAATGGCCAGACCTCGCTATCTAACGGTATGGTATCCATTCAGTTTCATTTCGGAGAGCATCATGTACGAACGCCATCATTATATTGCGGGCAAGGACGTTGAAGGCACGTCTGGCCGTTTCGGCCCTATTTTCAATCCGTCCATCGGTCAGCAACAGGGTAAAGTTGCGCTGGCCAGTAAGGCAGAGGTTGAAAGTGCCATTGCAGCCGCAGAGGTGGCATTTCCGGCATGGTCGGGCACGTCTGTGGTAAAGCGCGCGCGGGTGCTGCAAAATTTGGTTCAAATCCTGTACCGCGAGAAAGACGCGCTCGCTGAAGCACTGGCGATGGAGCACGGCAAGGTATTCTCGGATGCGCAGGGCGACGTGCAGCGCGGCCTTGAGGTTGCTGAATTTGCCCAGGGCATCCCGCATCTTCTTAAAGGCGAATATTCAGACAATGTGGGCGGCGGCATCGACATGTATTCCATGCGCAAACCGCTGGGTGTTGTGGCGGGTATCACACCGTTTAATTTCCCGGCAATGATCCCGCTGTGGATGAGCTGCATGGCCATTGCTTGCGGTAACACATATGTGCTGAAGCCGTCAGAGAAAGACCCGAGCGTGCCGATGATGCTGGGGAAATTATGGGCGGAAGCAGGCTTGCCGGACGGCGTGTTCAATGTGATTAACGGCGACAAGGAAGCGGTGGACACTATTTGCACCGACCCGCGGGTGAAAGCGGTT
>JAJFIT010000092.1 GCA_021774775.1 Alphaproteobacteria bacterium
CGCCGATGTTGTATCCAGCATGGCCAGCGCGTCAGCCGCCAGCGAGACCGGTCCAGCCTGATCAAGAACCAGCGCACTCAAGCCTGCAAACAGGTCCTGCTCCAGCGCCAGTGCGCGGTCGCCGGCCTCAGATATTTTGCCCGCCAACCTCGATAACTCAGCGGAGGAAAACCGCACCACATTTGCCAGTGTCTGGCGATGGATGAAGGTCTCGTTCAGGGGCGCAGACATCATTTTCTCTGCATGTTTGGCGTTTAGGTCCACGTGATAGCCAAGCACGTTGTTGTGCTTGATTTTCAGCGTATTGATCTCTGTTAGCGTCTGATACTCGCCTTCCAGCGCCGCGATTAACCGCCTCGATTGGTCGCGCAGCACCCGAAATTCGTCCAGCGCTTCATTGTATTTCTCCCGGATAAAACCACCGTCACGGGGTAGTATTGGGGGTTCGTCCACCAGGGCTTTTTCCAGTTCAGCCACTAATTCCGTGTGATCGCCCAGGTCGGTAACCGCATCTTCAATGCGCATGGGTGTTTCGTCCAAAGCATGAGACTGCGCCAGAAGCAGCGTTTTTGCCGCTGCAGATGCCTTGAGGCCGGACAGAATAGCTGAAACATCTCGTGGACCACCGCGCCCCATCGAAAGGCGCATCATGGCCCGGTCCATGTCCGGCGTTGATTTAAGCACCAGCCGAAGTTCGCTGCGCAGCGTGGGTGCGTCAGCGAAGAAGGCAACACAGTCCAGCCGTTCGCCGATCCGCACCGGATCGGTAAGCGGCGCAGACAAACGCTTGGCCAGGAGCCGCGCCCCTGCCCCGGTGATCGTGCGGTCAACAACCGCCAGCAGACTGCCTTCGCTGTCGCCGTTTTGTGTGCGCACCAGCTCCAGGCTGCGACGGGTGGCGGCATCGATCATCATCGAACCGTCCGATGACAACCTTGTTGGTGGATTGAGCCGCGGCAGCGTGCCTTTTTGCGTGTCTTCCAGATAGTCCAGAAGCGCCCCGGCAGCGGCCAGGTCAGCACGGGTGAAATTGCCAAAACCATCCAATGTTGAAACATCGAACAGCGCCTCCAGCCTGCGCTTGCCGTTGCCGCTGTCAAAAATATGGTCGGCGAGCGGGCTCATGCGGGTCCGCCAGTCAAATAAGGCGGCACTGACGGTCTGGTCTGATGCTGTGGTTTCTGCCACCAATATCTCGCCGGGTTGCAGGCGGGCAATGTCGGCGTCCAAACGTCCCGCTTTGGTTGGCAGGATAAAAAACTCGCCGGTCGACATGTCGGCCACTGCCAGTGAAACATCCTTCTGCGCCCGGCCAATCGCTACCAGATAATTGTGACTGCGCGGGTTAAGAAGCGTGTCTTCGGTGAGGGTGCCGGGGGTTACCAGCCGCACAACTTCCCGGCGGACCACTGATTTGGCACCGCGGCGCTTGGCGGCTGCCGGGTCTTCGGTTTGTTCGCATACTGCGACCTTGAAGCCGCGCTTGATCAGCCGCGCCAGATAATTTTCGGCTGCGTGCACAGGCACCCCGGCCATGGGAATGTCTTCGCCGGACAACTTCCCTCGTTTTGTCAGGGTTATGTCCAGCGCGGTTGAGGCTTTTTCGGCGTCTTCAAAAAACAGTTCGTAAAAGTCGCCCATGCGGTAGAACAGCAGACAATCGGGATAGGCCGCTTTCATTTCCAGAAACTGGCTCATCATCGGGGTCACACCCGGTGCCTTGAGCGCGCGCAGCCATTTGTTGCTGTCCTCGCCTGTTGCAGAGGGCTGCGTCGGCGGCGCATCTGCACTGCCGCCAACACCGGCGGTATTGGGCCCTTCATCGTTTGCAGCCTGGTTTTTTGCGGCATTGGCGTCCAAAGCTGAACTCCTTCAACAAATGTTTGTGACAACAGCCATACAATTTCAGTTTAGTTTGCAGGGCGCAATGTGCGATAGTAAGCGCCGCTTCAGTTTGCAAAAACACTGTAATCTGGTTTAGAGCATTCCGGCACCGGCTGCCAAGTGTAAGAACGGATAAACACACATAAGAACTGATAAAAAGTAGATCTGGGAAATAGTATGCCAACCAAACCAACAAAATTTACTGATGATGAAGCGTTGCGCTTTCATTCTTCCGGTCGCCCCGGCAAGCTGGAGATAATTCCGTCCAAACCAATGGCGACCCAGCGTGACCTGTCGCTGGCATACAGCCCCGGCGTGGCGGTGCCGGTGAAAGCAATCGCCGAAGACCCGGATACGGCCTATGATTACACTTCCAAGGGCAACCTGGTGGCGGTGATATCGAATGGCACGGCAATTCTCGGTTTGGGTGCATTGGGGGCGCAAGCCTCCAAGCCGGTGATGGAGGGCAAGTCGGTGCTGTTCAAGCGATTCGCTGATGTGGATTCGATCGATCTTGAAGTTGACACCGATGATATCGATGAATTTGTCAACTGCGTGAAGCTGTTGGGCCCCAGTTTTGGCGGCATTAACCTGGAAGATATCCGCGCGCCGGAGTGTTTCATCATTGAGCAGCGCCTGCGCGAGCTTATGGATATTCCGGTATTTCACGATGACCAGCACGGCACCGCGATTATCACGGCTGCAGGCTTCATTAATGCGCTGGACTTGACTGGCCGAGACCTGAAGACAACCCGTGTTGTTGCGGTGGGAGCCGGTGCGGCGTGCATTGCCTGCATCGAACTTATTAAGGCGATGGGCTTGCCACATGAAAATGTCACGATGGTTGACCGTACGGGTGTTATATATGCTGGTCGCACCAAGGGTATGAACCAATGGAAATCAGCCCACGCGATTAAAACAGATGCCCGCGAGCTGGAACAGGCGATTAAGGGGGCTGATGCGGTGATCGGTCTGGCCGCAGCGGGATCAATAACCAAAGATATGGTTGCCTCTATGGCGGAGAAGCCGATTATTTTTGCCATGGCCAACCCGGACCCTGAAATTACGCCGGAAGACGTGCGGTCGGTGCGGCCTGATGCAATTATCGCCACTGGCCGGTCGGACTATCCCAACCAGGTGAACAATGTGCTTGGGTTTCCCTATATTTTCCGGGGTGCGCTGGACGTGCGGGCGCGCACGATCAATGAAGAGATGAAGATCGCGGCGGTTCATGCGCTGGCGGAACTGGCACGCGAAGACGTACCCGACGAAGTTGCTGCTGCCTACGGCGGCGAGCAGCCCCATTACGGCCCGGACTATATTATCCCAGCACCGTTTGACCCGCGGCTCATTCGCACCATTCCGGTTCATGTGGCGCGTGCGGCGATGGAAACCGGTGTCGCCCGAAAGCCCATCGATGACCTGGATGCCTATGAACAGGAGCTGTCGGCAAGGCTCGACCCGACAGTGGACACACTGTCGGCAATATTTGAAGACTTGAAACGCCGCCCCCTGAAGCGAGTTGTGTTCGCTGAGGCTGAGGAAGACAGAGTTCTGCGCGCGGCAATAGGTTTTAAAAATGCGGGCTACGGCATTCCGGTTTTGGTGGGGTATGAGGCCCCGATTAGAGAGAAACTGCGCGAAATGGGTGTGGACGATACCGATTTTGAGATATCAAACGCCAGTAATAATCCGCGTCGCAGTCACTATGTTGATATGCTTTACGAACGGCTGAACCGGCGCGGCTTTCTGCTGCGCGATGTAACCCGCCTGGTTAAGCGGGACCGCAACGTCTTTTCGGCCTGTATGGTCGCGAGCGGCGACGCGGACGCTGTGGTTACCGGTGTTACCCGCCATTATTGGCGTGCGCTCAAGAATATGAAACGCGTGGTCGACCCGTTGCCGGGGCAGCGGCCTTTCGGGTTGTCGATTATGGTTATGCGTGGGCGCACAGTATTTTTGGCCGACACGACCGTGAATGAACTTCCCTCTGCGCGTGAGCTAGCCGATATTGCGCAGGCGGCGGCGGCCTTTGTTCGCAGGTTGGGCCATGACCCGCGTGCGGCCTTTTTGTCCTTCTCCAATTTTGGTAATCCGCCCTCAGACCGGACGCGTCATATTCAGGAGGCAGTGTCTATTTTGGAGGAACGCAAGGTTGACTTTGAGTTTGACGGCGAGATGCAGGCAGATGTGGCGCTTAATCGCGACTTGATGGAGAAATACCCGTTTATGCGGCTTTCCGGCCCGGCAAACCTGCTTATTATGCCAACGCTGCATTCAGCAAATATCAGCTATAAGCTCTTGAGCGAACTTGGCGGCGGTAGGGTGATTGGCCCGATGCTGCTTGGCATGAGCCATGCTATTCAAGTGGCGCGGCTTACCTCGACGGCGACCGACCTGGTCAATATGGCGGCCCTGGCTGCTGCCAATGCAGATATGCTGGAACAGACCCGCGGCAAGGTTACCGCGCAGGAAGAATTGGAACTGTAGCGAAGGTTCGGCACGATCAGGATTGATCTTGCCAGGCGCTGATCTTGCGGTAGAGCGTGGACGGGTTAACCTCCAGCGCTTTAGCTGCCTTGCGGACACGGCCATCAGACAGCGCGATGGCTTGTTCAATCGCCCTCTTTTCCACAACCGCCAGCGGTTCGATACCCCGGTTGGCGGCATGGTCGCCAGCAATTTGATCCACCGTGTGATCCGGAGCGTAATCGCGCGCCTCCGGCTCGGCGCGGTGGTTTGATGCTGGCGTTTCATGGCGGCGCACCGGCACTGACCCCAAAACAGGCATAAGCATTTCAGCGGTAAGTTCTTCAGAGTCGTTCAAGACAACTATACTTTGAATGACATTGCCCAACTCACGGACATTGCCTGGCCAGCTATGGGCCAGTAGCCGCTCGCGCGCATCGGCAGAAAAGTCCTTAAATGCCTTATTTTCCTCCGCAGAAAAAACAGTCAGGAAATGTTTAGCAATTTCAAGAACATCCTGACCGCGGTGCGTTAGCGACGGCATGTGAATAGGGACAACATGCAGCCGGTAATATAGATCTTCCCGGAACCGACCTTCGGCCACTTCCTGCGCGGGCACCCTGTTTGTTGCGCAAACGAAACGAACATTCACATTCACTGCCTGATTGCTTCCCACCGGCACGACTTGGCCAGTTTGGATGAATCGTAGTAATTTGGTTTGCAGGTCCAGGGGCATTTCGCAGATTTCATCCAGAAACAGTGTGCCACCGTCAGCGGACACAGCAGCACCGGCTCTGTCGGCGGCGGCTCCGGTGAACGCCCCTTTTACATGGCCAAAAATTTCACTTTCGATCAGGTTTTCGGGAATGGCTGCACAGTTTAGCGCTACAAATCGTTCGCTTTTCCTCGGGCTTAACTGGTGAATGGCCTCTGCGCATAATTCCTTGCCGGTACCCGACGGACCCATAATGAAAACGCTCGCTTTTGACGGTGCGCTGTCTTCTATCATGCGGTACACAGACTGCATCACCGGACTACTGCCGATGAAACGGTCAAACTTTTTCGGTGATCCGCCGCTATAGCGTTTCACCAGATTGGAAAGACGGGAAATTTCCAGTGCGTTGTTAACCGTGGTTGTCAGCCGTTCGGCATTGAAGGGTTTCAGCAGAAAATCAGACGCACCGCTTCTCATAGCGTCAACAGCAATGGTTACCGACCCATGGGCGGTGATAACAATAACCCTGGAGGAAACTTTGTTTGCTTGTAGCTGCTTTAGGATATCGATGCCGTCCATATCGGGTAGTTTTAGGTCCAACAAAATAACGGATGGTGTTTGGTCGCTAATTCTGGCGAGAGCCTGCTGGCCGGTTTCGGCAATTTTTGTTGGGATACCAAGCGGCTTTAAATATTCCCGGTAAGTTAGCGCCAGGGTCGGGCTGTCTTCAATGATCAGAATATTGTCTTCGTTTGTGGTCATTTGTCGCTCTTTTGGTTCTTGCTGCCCCTGTTTAATGCAAAATGCAGCAACACCCAAGAGGTTCATTGCATTTTGCGACATCATTTTTAAGAAAATTATATTGATTTGGTGACAAAAACTTTACCCCAACACCGTATAATTATCTGTTGATTATTCCATTGACTTAACCCGCAGGCTGGATCGATATGACAATTAATTCCCAGACACAGACCGATGAAACGCCCGAATGTGAGCAAAAGCCCGCCGAGTTTATCGGTGGTTCGGCTGATGCTCGAAGTTATCGGCGCAGGTCAGTTTTGTGGCCTGCCAAGTTAAAAGTAGGGCGGCATGACTTTGAGTGTCAAATATGGAATATGTCTCTGGGCGGCGCGCGCATTCGGTTGGATCTACCGATTAAAAAGGGCGCTGATGTCACGCTTTTGATCGCGGGCCGCGGAGAAATTGGTGCAACTGTACGCTGGTGCAGAAATGATACCACTGGTCTGTCTTTCAATATTCCAGCCGAAGAAGTGCGACTTTTGTTTCTTGACCGGCTGCAGTCCATGGGTCTGGAAACCGCAGAGGTTTAAGCCAGAGACCTGCACCGCTTGCCCAGCCGCGCATAATGCTGAACCCCGAGGCTTGACCGCCCCGAATATCCGTGACCTATAGACGTTATGAATGGTGCCCTGAAAACTTCGCTTTGGGTCGAAGCGCATATCCGAACTTGTTTTAGTCTGGACTTTCCCGCGTTTGTCATTGCCCGCGGCGACGCCGACCGAGGTGGTATTTTGCTGAAAATAGACCGGTTTGATGACGGTATTCTTTTGTATGAACGCACCCTCGACTTTGACGGCAACCGGGTTTGGCGGCAGTTGAACGCCGGGCTGGTCAATGGATTGGCCAATGGAATGGACAGCGCGCAGGCGCAGGCAACAATTGACAAGAAACGATCTTTCGATTCGGACTTGTGGGTTTTGGAAATTGAGGACATGCGGGCAGGCTATCAGCTCGACGCTCCGGTTCTGGCGGATTAAATCAGCCAAAACGGCCGGTACCACCGTCGTTAAACCTTGACGCGGCGATCGTTGCTCCATAGGTAAAGCCCTTGCGCAATATCAATGAGCCAACAAGACTATGAGCCAACTCAACATCATTAATGTGCCGGACCCTTTGCTGAAAACAGTTTCAACGCCTGTGGCCAAAGTTGACGCCGATACGCGCCAGCTTCTCGATGATATGCTGGAGACAATGTATGCAGCGCCCGGTATTGGGCTGGCAGCGATCCAGGTCGCCATCGCCAAGCGGGTGATTGTGGTTGATACGTCCGCCGATGAAGACGAAAAGTCACCCATGTTTCTGGTAAACCCGGAGGTGGTTTGGGAATCGTCGGAGCGGTCCACATACAGCGAGGGCTGTTTGTCTGTGCCTGAGCATTATGCCGATGTGGAAAGGCCCGCTTCGGTGCGGGTAAAATATCTCGACTATAGTAACGAGATGCAGGAAACCCTGATGGACGGGCTCACTGCTACATGTGTGCAACATGAAATTGATCATTTGGACGGCATTGTTTTCATCGACTATTTGTCGAGGCTAAAGCGCAATATGATCGTTAAAAAGGTTCAGAAAGCACAAAAAGATTCGGTGGTGCTCTAGCACCATATCTTTAGGCAAGCAGGGGGGCGCAATGAAACTTATTTTTATGGGCACGCCTGATTTCTCGGTACCGACCCTGCGTGCATTGCACGGTGCAGGCCACGAAATAGCTGCGGTTTATACTCAGCCACCACGCCCTGCCGGTCGCGGCAAGCGAGAGCAGAAAAGTGCGGTTCACAAAGTTGCCAACGAGCTCGGCCTTCCTGTCAGAACACCGAAAAGTCTGAAAAACCCAACCAGCCAGAACGAACTGTCTGCCTTGCATGCCGACTGTGCAGTTGTGGTCGCCTACGGTCAGATTTTGCCGCAAGCTGTGCTGGATGCACCCAGGCTTGGGTGCATTAATATACACGCATCATTACTGCCGCGCTGGCGCGGTGCGGCACCTATCCACCGGGCGGTTATGGCGGGCGACCGTGAAACCGGCGTTTGCGTCATGCAAATGGAAGCGGGCCTTGATACCGGGCCAGTGCTGACCAGTGCGTGTGTGGAAATTTCCGCCCACGCAACCACACAGACCCTGCATGACAAATTGGCTGACTTGGGCGCATCGCTGATAAATGAAGCCCTTGAAGGTCTGGACCACGGAACCGCAACAGCCATACCGCAACCCGGCGAGGGAGTAACCTACGCGCATAAAATTGACAAAGTCGAAGCGCGCATTGACTGGAGCGAAAGCGCGGCGCATATCGACCGGATGGTGCGCGGACTATATCCCTTCCCCGGAGCCTGGACCACTATTGGGGGCGAACGGGTTAAAATTCTGTCTGGCCGCCCAATTGATCAAAACCAGACTGACACGAGTGATGGAACGACAATGACTGACGCATTGCTGGTGGCCTGCGGCAGCGGGACCTATCAAATTGAAACTGCGCAGCGTGCCGGGAAATCTTCTGCCCACCGCGAAGATTTTTTGCGCGGATTTCCCGTGCCAGCAGGAACGCGGTTAGGCGGGGAAAGCCAATGACGCGTTTTAAACTGACAATTGAATATGATGGCAGGCCCTATGTGGGCTGGCAGCGCCAGGACAATGGCCCGTCGGTCCAGCAGGCACTTGAGGACGCGATTGGAAAGTTCGCCCCCGAGCAGGAGGTCCGCGTTAGTGGCTCCGGGCGCACAGATGCCGGTGTGCATGCCCTCGGGCAAGTTGCTCATTTTGATACCGAGCGAGACATTACAGCGGACGAAGTTCAGGGTGCGATCAACTATCATTTGGGCCGTGAGCCGATTGCGGTGGTGGGCGCGCAGGCGGTAGGGGAGGATTTCAATGCTCGTTTTTCCGCAGTGGCCAGGCATTATGTCTATAAAATCTGTAACCGCCGGGCTCCGTTGACCATCGACAGGGGGCTGAAATGGCATGTAAAGCCAGCTCTTGACGAAGGTGCCATGCACGCGGCGGCGCAGTATTTGGTCGGCAGGCATGACTTCACCACATTTCGCCATATGCACTGTCAGGCAAAAGATCCGGTAAAAACCATGGACTATTTGCGGGTTGAGCGGTTCGGGCCGGAGGTTCATCTGTTTGCAGGTGCCCGGTCGTTTCTGCACCACCAGGTTCGATCCATCACTGGCACATTAATGCTGGTGGGTAGCGGTAAGTGGACGGCGGCAGACGTTAAAAACGCGCTCGAAGCCAAGGACCGTTCAGCACTTGGCCGCAATGCGCCGCCCGACGGCCTGTATTTTTACCGGGTCGATTATCCGCAAGAATAAAAGGCTAGGCGACGTTGCTGGCGGGTTGAACAATCATTGCATAGAGTGCGTTTGCATTGGTTGTTTGGCGTAGCTTGTCGCAGGCAGCGCTGTCGCGCAGAAGCCGGGACACTTTTGCCAGCGCTTTCAAATGGTCTGCGCCTGCATTTTCCGGTGCAAATAACATAAACACCAGATCAACCGGCACATCGTCTACGGCGTCAAAATCAACAGGCGTTGCCAACCGGGCAAAGACACCGGTAATTTTGGTCAGGCCTTCAATGCGCGCATGGGGGATGGCAACGCCCTTGCCAACGCCGGTGCTGCCCAGCCGTTCGCGGTCCAGCAATTTTTCCATCGCCAGACGATCATCGAAACCATGAACCTCTGCCCAGCGGCGGGAAAGATTTTGCAGCGCCTGTTTTTTACTTGAGGCTTTGAAGTCAGCAAAAACCAGTTCTGTGACCAACAAATCTTCGATATTCATTATAACTCTCTTGCCTGTGGCACCGATGTCTCGGTGGCATGCATTACAAACTCTAGCGATTGTGCTCGATTTTTAGGCTTTCTTGGTAACCCTATTACAGTTGTATTGCGTATTTTCCGGTTTGCTGTTCTGGCAGTTTTCCGGCGATAGGCCCGCTTATTCTTTCGGGCTTATCCAGCCAATATTGCCGTCAGCCCGGCGGTATACAACTTCAAGCACATTCCCTTTTATGTTGCGGAATACAAATGCGTTCGCATCCGCCAAATCCATCAACATCGCGGCGTCGCCAACCGAAACTTTCGGTATTTCGCGGTTGCTTTCTGCAATGATGATCGGCTGATCATCAGCGCCGGTTTCAGTTTCGTCCTGCGTATCATTGTCTGGCTCCGGCGCGATGACTACATCACGCGCGACTTCCATGGCAATTTCACGGCTGGACAAATTATGGTGGTTCTTAAGGCGTCGTTTGTAGCGACGCAACTGTTTTTCCACTTTTTCTGCCGCAAGTTCGAAGGCGGCATAGGGATCTTCGGCTTCTGCGCGGCTGTGCAGGTTTACCCCTTGATTGGGATGAAGGGAGATATCGGTTCGGTAACTGTGACCTTCTTTGGCAAAGGTGGTGGAGGCATCAATGGATCGGTTGAAATATTTATCTGACACAATGGCTAGTCTGTCTTCTACGTGTGCAGTGAGGGCTTCGCCAACATTCATTTTACGTCCGGTAACATTGATATCCATATGTGCCAATCTTCCTTTTTGTGCGCGCCCGGATCTTTTTAAGCAATCCTGGCGGCTATCTAGACTAAGGTGACCTGCCCGATTTTTTGGTCAACCAACATGGGCAATTTAAGTTTAGCGATCTCATGCTTGTTCGGCAAACCTTGCTTTGGTTCCGGATGCCAGATCACCTTGTGAGATCATGGTGTCAGATCATCTGGCAAGAGGAACAGGTAGCCATTGCAACTATCCCGCTGCCTTATGCAGCAAGTTTACTCAAAACTGATGTACGCGTCTTGATTTTCATCAAGATACTGAAAAACCATATCTTTTACCGGAGGTTGAAATTTCATGTTGATAACAAAATGCGCCGACTCAGGTTGCCATATTTTTTTGTCGCCGTCGCTGAACTGATGACGCAATTTTCATCGCTTCGCGGTATTTCGCCACCGTGCGGCGGGCAATATCGATGCCGTCAGCTTTCATCATCACCACCAATTTGTCATCAGACAGAATTTTCTTTGGGTCTTCGGCGTCAATCAACTCTTTCAACCGGAATTTTACCGACTCGGCTGAGTGGGCATCGCCGCCGTCGGCAGCGGAAATTGACGACGTGAAGAAATATTTCAACTCGAACATGCCGCGCGGGCAGGACAGAAATTTATTGTTGGTAACCCGCGACACGGTCGATTCGTGCATGTCGATTTCTTCGGCGATATCCTTCAGGGTTAAAGGCTTCAGGAAACGAACGCCGTGTTCGAAAAACGGTTGCTGGGTTTTCACCAGTGCGGTTGCCACTTTGAGTATGGTGCGCGCCCGTTGGTCCAGTGCTTTGACCAGCCAGTTGGCGTTGGACATACAGTCGGAGACAAAAGCTTTGGCGTCTTTATCGTCGCCCAGTCCCGACAGTTCGCTGACATACTGCGAGTTGACCAGAACTTTTGGCAGCGTGTCCGAATTAAGCTCAACCACCCAGGTGCCGGCCGGGCTTTTTTGAATGAAAATATCAGGCACCACCGGCTGCACCGCCTGGCCGCCGTGGGCTAGCCCAGGCTTGGGGTTAAGAGCTCTGATCTCTTGAATCATGTCAGACAGGTCTTCCTGGTCGATGCCGCATAATTTCTTCAGAGTTGAAAGTTCGCGCTTGGCCAGCAGCTCCAGATTTTCCACCAACGCCTGCATGGCGGGGTCGTAGCGGTCCTGGTCTTTCAGCTGGATTGCGAGGCATTCGGATAGGCTGCGGGCAAAAACGCCAGACGGTTCCAGGGTTTGCAGCGACGTGAATATGCGGCCGACCGATTGTTCTGATGCACCCAGTCGTTCGGCAACATCTTCTATGATCGGGGCAGGCACATAGCCCGCCTCGTCAACTGCATCAATCATATGGGTGGCGACAAGCCGCTCGGCAGGGTCCTCAAACAAAACCACCATTTGCCGCAGCAGAAAATCATGCAGGTTTTCCTCGCCTTCCAGTGTTTGATCCAGCCCGCGGTCGTCGTAGACGCCGCTGCCGCCTTTGATGGTGCCGCCGCCTTCGTAGGTCAGCCCGGATGACAATCCGCCGCTTGCGTCAGCGCGGTCCGGTGCGGCATCATTGTTGTAAATATTGGTGTCCATGTTGGTATCAAGCGCCGAATCGGATGAGCTGGATGTATCCAGTGCACTGTCCATGCTGCGGTCTGACGCTACCATGCCCGTGTCACCGTCTCCGCCGTCGCTGCTGTCCCCGGCGTCACCGCTGCTGTCACTGCCGTTTGGGCTGGTGTCTCTTTCCCGGATCGATTCGTCGGTATGGGTGCCGCCGTGCTCGCCGCCTTCGGTGGGAGTGCCGCTATCGGCTTCGCCGACTTCCAAAAACGGATTTTTCTCTACTTCGGTGGTGACATAATCCGCCAGATCGAGATTGGAAAGCTGCAACAGTTTGATCGCCTGCTGCAATTGCGGCGTCATAACCAGTTGCTGGCTTTGTCTTAAATCCAATCTTGGGGATAATGCCATTGCTGCGCTTTCTACAAACTGAAGCTGTCGCCGAGATAAACCCGGCGTACTTCTTCGCTGCCCAGAACTTCTTCGGCGTTGCCTTCAAACAGGACATGGCCATCATAAATGATGAAGGCGCGATCAATTATATCCAGCGTTTCGCGCACATTGTGGTCAGTGATCAACACGCCAATGCCACGGTCTTTCAGGTGGGCGGTCAGCTCGCGAATATCTGCGATGGCGATGGGGTCGATCCCGGCAAAAGGCTCATCCAGCAGTATAAATTTCGGTCTTGCAGCCAGTGCCCGCGCGATCTCACAGCGGCGTCGCTCCCCGCCTGACAGCGCCAGCGCCGGGGTATTGCGCAGGTGTGTGATGGAAAATTCTTCCAGCAGCTCGTCCAGCATGGCGTTTCTGAGCGCGCGGTCCGGTTCGACAACTTCCAGCACCGCCCTGATGTTTTCTTCAACCGTCATGCCGCGAAAAATAGATGTTTCCTGCGGCAGGTAGCCAATGCCCAGGCGGGCGCGGCGATACATAGGCATGTGGGTAATGTCCTGGCCGTCCAGTTCAACCCGGCCGTGGTCCGGCGCGATTAATCCGGTGATGCTGTAAAAACAGGTGGTTTTACCGGCGCCGTTGGGACCCAGCAGTCCGACCACTTCGCCGCGGTGAACCGAAAGGGATATATCGCGCAAGACCGGCCGTCCATTGTAGGATTTGCCAATGCCCTGCACATTCAAGCCGTCGAAAACGTCGTTCGCCGGGCGGTCCTGCTTTTGCTGCTGTTCTGCAGTCATATGTGTCTCAAATCATTCCGGTTGTGGTTGATAGTTTGTTATTTTATCGCGCTTCAGCCTCTTCTGGACCTTGAGCAAGCCACATCTTGGCTCAATTTGTGCATACTAATTGTCAATAAATCATGAACGCCGGAACCAATCCAGCGAAATTAACCATAAATTTCAGGAAAATAGAGGGTCATGTGCCGAAGCTGGCGCGGTGTTTTCGGTTCAATCGGGCTTGGGCTTGCTGGGAACAGTGAAGCTGCCGCGTACGCGGCCATTTTCGTCAGCGGTATTTTCGCCGTCCAGCTTGGCCAGGCCGGAAACCAGATCAAATTCCAGCCGGGACCCGGTTAACTCCGAGCTGCCCTGTCTGAAAACCACCGCGCCGCCAACGGTAATCAATTGCCGGTCCACGTCATAAATGCCCCAATCACCTGTCAGGGTTTCACTGTCCGACAGCAGCTGAAATTGCCCCTGGGCGTCAAGCCGCGAGATTGAGGGGTCGCCGTCGGTGTCGGCGCGGTCATAAAAAACCGTGATCGTGTTGGACCGAAGGGTCAGCTTGCCCTGCAGAACCTGCACCGCACCGGTGAAAACCGCGCGGCCCTGTTTCTGTTGCATTTCCAGCCGCTCGGCTGAAATATCAATGGGCTGGTATGTGTCATGGTCCTTGAGCACCGACTGACTGTTGGCGGGTGCAGTAACTGCCACAACGCAAAAAGCCAATGCCGCCGTTGCCAAAGCCATATGCCGCGTGCGGCTATACCAAAAAGACGTTGCGGTCATGGTCATCTCCCGGTTACCGGTTTGTTTGCCAGATCGTTTTCGGGGCGTTTTGGCACAATATGTAGCGAAACCCCGCCTTCGAATACAGCTTCTTTTTCTTTAACATTTAAACTCATGCGCGCGGCTTTTAATTGGCCCAGTTCCGAGCGGCCAGTAACGTCGCCCTGCCCGGTCGCAGCGCGGGCCCGCAGGTCTATTTCCGCGCCAGCCATTTGAAGCTGATAGCCGTTGCCGGTTTCCAGGTTCACGCCGCCGATCAGGGAAAGACTATTGTTCTTGGTGCGGAAAATGCCGGTGCGGGCGTCAACCGTGGCCAGCTGTCCTTCGTCCAGTTCCATTTCGGCGCGAATATCGGTCAGGCGCACGCGCGGTGCGTTGGGGTTGTCCTGTTCGCCTGCATTGGCATGGATGCGAAACAGCCGGTCTTTGGCATCGGTGCCTACATAATTCATATTGGTCATTCTGATTACGCCGTCCGAGCGGGCCACATCGTCTTTTGACAGGGTGAAGCTTACCTCGGCATCGTTCAGGAACGGCCAACCAATGGTTATGGTGCCAAGAATCAGCGCACTGATTGGCAGGAAAACCTGCATTAGCCGAATAAAGCCATCCCAGTTAATGCGCCCGCCGTTTGTCGGTGTCGGGCGCAGCGCTTCCAGCGCAACCTCGCGGGCGCGCTCGGGGCTTTGATAATGATCTTTAACCGGGGTACTCAAACCAACTGTCCTTCGTCGCGTATTTGGCCTTTGCCGCGCATCTGGTTAATGCGAGAAAATATCCATGTCACCAAAACCCGCCAGGTCCATGTCAGCACGGGTTGCCAAAAAGGCAAAGGCTGCTGCGGCCGTATCGGTGCGGCCCTCGCGCGCCAGCATCATATCCAGTTTTTGCTTGAGCGTGTGCAGATATAACACGTCAGACGCGGCATAGCTTTGCTGCGCTTCGCTAATCTCAACCGCACCCCAATCGCTGGATTGTTGTTGTTTGTCCAGTGCCACACCTGCCAGTTCGGCGCAGAGGTCTTTCAAGCCGTGGCGATCAGTGTAGGTGCGCACCAGTTTTGAGGCGATCTTTGTGCAATATATCGGTGCGGTGTCGACGCCTAGATATTTTTTCATCACTGCCACATCAAACCGGGCAAAATGAAATATCTTCAACACGTCCGGGTCAGTCATCAGGCGTTTCAGGTTGGGCGCGCTAAAGTCGTCCGCGCGGAATCGAACCAGATGGGCATCGCCGTCGCCCGACGACAGCTGCACCACACACAATCGGTCCCGGTGCGGATTAAGGCCCATGGTTTCACTGTCAACCGCCACGCTTGCGCCGAAAGAAACGTCAGCGGGCAAGTCGCCCTCGTAGAAATATATAGCCATTGTGCGGCAATCCTTCATTCGCTGCCCAGCGCCACCTCGCGGTGCGACGGCGTTTAATTTCCGGCTATTATAGAGAAGCTTATGGCAGAATAAAGGGCGGTTCGTCGTTCCTTGTATTCACACTATGCATTTCTGCTACCTTGGCTTGTTGCGTGCTCGGGCTAGCTAATGGTATTGCAGCCATTAAATGGCGGTTTCAACCAAGTGAGAGTATGCAATGTCTGATAACGATGGCCTTAAAGAAATTATAAATAATCTGGCCGAAAATGGCGGCAAAAGTGTGCAGATACCAACGGGTTGGGCACAGGGGCGAGCGTTGTACGGCGGCCTTGTTGCAGCAATTGCCGCAGAGGCCATGTCCAGGCATTTGGCTTCTCCGCGCCCGATCAGGTCGCTCCTTGGAAATTTTGTAGCGCCCGCGCCGGAAGGCGAACTGGCGATAAAGTCTGAAATTTTACGCGAGGGACGAGCCGTGGTGCAGACCCGCGCTGATGTTATGGCGGGCGATCAGGTTTGTTTCGCCGCCTCAGCGGCGTTCGGTGATGATCGCCCCGGGATTGTCGTGCCGCCGGAAAAAGCAGGCCCCATGCCCGCGCGCGACAGTGTTCCGGCCATGCAATCGGGCCAGCGGCCCCTGCCGGGATTTCTGAAAAACTTTGACATTCGCTGGACTGGTGGCGGCGTGCCCATGAGTGGCTCCAAAGACATGCATACCTCCATGTGGGTGCGTAACCGCAGTAATATGGACGCATTCCCCATCGCCAAAATCGTCAGCATCGCTGATATGCCGCCTCCGGTTATTCTATGCCATTATGACCGACCCACGCGCACAAGTTCCATGAGCTGGTCGATCGAGTTTGTCGTACCGCCAGACCAGGTGGGGGGGGACTGGTTTTATCTGGA
>JAJFIT010000093.1 GCA_021774775.1 Alphaproteobacteria bacterium
TGGTCACGCTGATGCCGCCGGTAGGTGCGTTGCTCCAGGCGACAAAATTTTCGTCGTCCCAAACCCGCTTCGCGCCGACCAGTGCGGCCAAGCTATCGTAAAAAGCCGTTGCCTTGGCCATATCATTGGTCCCAAGTGATACATATCCGAGCATGTTTCCCTCCTCATTGCTGCCATACCAATGATATGGCGTAGGTGGGCACTCTTTCAAATGCAGACGAATGTATGGCCGCCCAACAAATATGAATGAACGGAGCCCGCAGGCTTTGGCAAGTGTACCTCCCGCGTCATTTACCTTATAGTAGGTATTCATCGGGTACCTTAAGCCCATACATTGAAGCCAAGCACGAGTTTTGAGGACAGTGAGTATTTTTGGAGGGGGCAGTTGTGCAGGATGTTAATGAACTCGCGCGCCAGCTGGCGGTTTGTTCCGATGACGAACGGATGGAGCTGCTTGACGCCATCCAGCAAAAAGAAGAACAGCTGCGCATCCTCCATGAGTTTGCTGTTACCCTGATAAAAATTTCTTCGGTTGAAGATCTGGCCTGGTACGTGGCGAAAGAGGTGGTCGGGCGTCTGGGTTTTGTGGACTGTGTGCTCTATGAGTTGGACGCAGACAGAAACCTGCTCGTGCAGAAAGCGGCTATCGGTGAAAAAAACCCAAAAGACCGTACCATCGTTAACCAACTCGAAATCCCTGTAGGTATCGGGGTAACAGGCCGCGTTGCCAACAGTAGACAGCCGATGTTGATCGGCGACCTGCAGGCTGACAGTGATTATGTGCCAGACATCACTCCGGCCCGCTCGGAGCTCTGCGTACCCCTGTTGAACGGTGACCAGCTACTGGGCGTGATCGACTGCGAAGACCCCCGGCCCGGGCACTTTACCGATGGTCATCTGGAAACGCTAACCGCTGTTGCGGCTCTGACCAGCTCCAAGCTCACGGAACTTCGTGCGCTCAAAAAAATTGAAGATCAGGCACAAATTCTGGAAAGTGTGCGCGAAGCTGTCACGATCACTGACATGCAGGGCAAGTTAATCGATTGCAATGAGGGCGCTGTTAATGTTTACGGCTATAGCCGGGAAGATATGCTGGGCCGGGATGTCGGTGACTTTTATGCAGATCAGGTAAAATGGGCAGCGATGCGTCCGGATCAACTTCAAGCGTTGGATACGTTTGGTTCCTGGCGCGGGAATATGGATGTGCACACAGGCGCTGGCAACATTGCCATTATGGACATCAGTCTTACATCGTTTTTGAACGCTGAGGGAATTCAGGTGGCAACCATCGCTGTGGCGCGGGATATTAGCCAGCTGGTAGCGTCTGAAAAGGCGATCAGGGAGAAAAATCAGGCCCTGGAAGCCAAACAGTCGGAGCTGGAGGCGGCGCTGATGGAAGGTGCAACCGCTCGCCGTGCCAATCTGGCCAAAGACGCATTTCTTGCCAACACGAGCCATGAGTTGCGCACACCGCTTACCGGTGTTATCGGCATGATTGACCTGCTCACGCAAACCAAGCTTGATCTTGAGCAAAAAGGCCTTGTGTCAGCCGCCAATACCAGCGCTCGCGCGCTTTTAGCTATTATCGACGACGTGCTCGATCTGGCGAAAATCGAAGCGGGCAAAATCAGGCTGCACGAAAAGCCCTTCGACCCGATTGAACTGGTTCAGTCGATCGCCGGGGCGATGCGTCAGTCGGCGGAGCAAAAAGGAATTGTATTTGAAGTCCTTACTCCACGCTCCTCCTCTTATGCCCTTATGGGAGATGCCAGTAGAATTCGGCAAATTCTTTTCAACATTATCGGCAATGCGATCAAGTTTACCGATGACGGAAAAATTAGGGTGGTCCTGGAGTTATCGCCAGACAGTGATGATTGCGGTCTTTGTGTTTGCGTCAAGGACACAGGCGTCGGCTTCACCGATGAGGAAGCGTCTTTGTTGTTTGGTCGGTTTGAGCAACTGGATGCTTCATCAACAAAAAATGCCAGCGGAACCGGCCTTGGGCTGGCAATTTCCAGTGAACTTGCCGGGTTGATGGGCGGCAGTCTTACTGCGACCGGTGAACCCGGCGTCGGAGCAACATTTCAATTCTGTGCCACTTTTGAAAAAGTGGCATTACCAACGCCGGTAACCACCGGAGACGATGACATTTTGAAACGTGTGGGAAAATTACCGCTGCGCCTGTTAATCGCCGAGGACAATCCGGTAAATCAGATGCTGATCGGAAAATTGCTTTCACAATTTCCCTGGCACCTGAGAATCGTTGGGAATGGACAGGAAGCCGTTGACGCGCTCGCCGACGATGTCTTTGACGGCGTGTTGATGGACATCAGGATGCCGGTACTTGACGGTGTTCAGGCTACCAAACAGATACGTCAGTCAAAGGCCCAATACGCCAACGTCCCGGTTCTGGCGTTCACAGCCAACACAATGGAAGCGGACCGCCAGCAATATGAGAACGTGGGCATGAATGCAGTTGTGGGCAAACCAATCAACCTGGATGAATTACTTATAGCGATTGATGCGCACATCGTCGGCGAGCGGCAACCCTAGCGTTAGCGCGCGAAACCTTGCAGCGCCAGAAACTCTTCGATTTTATCGGCAGTTATCAGGCCGGTCGCCCGTGCGGTTTCTCGGCCGCGGTTGAACAGTACCATGGTGCCGGTGTGGCGAAAATCATATTTCTGCACAAAATCCAGATCACGCTCAAAATCGACCCTGATCGCCCGTACGTTGGGGCCGCGCCCCTCCGCGTGCAACGTGTCCAGTGCCCGGTGTTGCAGCAGACAGGTTGGGCACCATGAAGCATAAACCTCAACCAGCATGGGCTCACCGCGCTGCATCAATTCCTCGAACCGCGGCGTTGAATATTCTTCCCAGCCCGGCAATATGGGGTCAGATGGGCGCAGGTTCATATAGATCAGGTTACCCCATAGCAGGATAGCAACCAGCCCGACAAAGCCAACTTGCGCCCATATTTTTTTGAACAGCGATTTTTCCGGTGCTTGCAAGGTTTTTTCCATGAGGGATGGGTAACAGGCTGGCGGGTTTGCTGCAACCAACGGATAATAAACTTTCTGTTAGATCAACAGCGTGGAGGGTTTGTTAGCCGTGAAACAGCAGGCCCGGCAACCATGTTACTAATTCAGGGAACAGTGATATTACCAGCAAGGCGACGATCTGGATGGCGACAAACGGCATAACGCCCCGGTAAATTGCGGTGGTCGGCACGTTTTCGGGCACCACGCCGCGCAGATAAAACAGGGCAAAGCCAAACGGTGGTGTCAGGAAACTGGTTTGCAAGTTCATTGCCATTAAAACGCCCAGCCATATGGGGCCGTATGTGCCGTCCATGGCCAGCAGGGCAGGGGCGACAACCGGGACAACCACGAAGGTGATTTCGATAAAGTCGAGAAAGAAACCCAGCACAAACATCAACACCATTACCAGCAGGATAGCGGTAAACTGCCCGCCGGGCAGGCCGTGTAACATGGCCTCGATAATCTCGTCGCCGCCGATGCCACGGAATACAAGCGAAAAAAGCGATGCCCCGATCAGTATCGCATAAATCATGGTGCTGATGCGCACGGTGGAGCGCATCACCTCGCCCAGCACGCCGGTTTTGTGGGTACGCCACAGGGCCGTTGCAAGCCCGGCAAAAAACAGCAGGGTCAGGCCAATTGCGGCCCAATAAGCAAGCTGATCGGCGGTTGGCACCACGCGGCGGCCCATGCGCAGATCAAAACCGGCAGCAATTGCCAGCAGCAAACCAAGCGCCGCGATGCTGACCAGAACGACGTTACGCATTCTGCCTCCCAGCCGCGCCGCGCCCAGTAGGATGGCGCCGACAGCACCGACAGATGCCGCCTCGGTCGGGGTTGCAATACCGGTCAGGATGGAGCCCAGCACCGCAACAATCAAAAACAACGGTGGCAGCAGCGCGAGAAACAGCCGCATATACAGGCCGTCATCAGGCTCGGCTTCATCGCAAGCTATTGCCGGGCTGGTTTCGGGCCTGAAAATGGCCATGCCAATCTGATACATAATATACAGGCCGACAAGGGCAAGGCCGGGTATCAGTGCACCGGCAAACAGTTCGCCCGCACTCATGGGTACCGGCGAAAACATACCCTTGTTCAACTGGGCCTGTTGCCAGGCGTTTGACATAACGTCCGCTAGCAAAATAAGCACGATCGACGGCGGGATGATTTGCCCCAGCGTGCCCGCAGCCGCGATCGAGCCGGTGGCCAGTGAGGTATCATAGCCGCGCCGCATCATGGTGGGCAAAGAGAGTAGCCCCATGGTGACAACTGTTGCCCCCACGATGCCAGTAGACGCTGCCAGAAGTGCGCCAACGATTGTCACCGAAATGCCCAGCCCGCCGCGCAGACCACCGAACAATTTGCCCATGCTTTCCAGCAGTTCCTCTGCCACATTGGATTTCTCCAGCATCACGCCCATGGTAACAAACAGCGGTACTGCAAACAGCAATTCGTTACGAATTACGTTTCCGAACAAACGGTTAGGAAGGATTTCAAGAAAGCTGAAATCCATCAGTCCAGTGGCGATTCCAATACCGCCGAACAGCAAGCCGGTTCCAGCCAGGGTGAAGGCAACCGGAAAACCTGACATCAGCATGCCCACCAGCGCCGCGAACATCAGCAGCGTTAGTATGACCGACATATCCATTAGGTTTTGTCCCCAAACAGGGTCTTGCCGTGGCGCAGCAAGTCAGCGATGGCATGCAGTGACAGGGTCAGGGCAAACAGCAACAGAGTTGATTTCAAAATATAAATGAAGGGCAGGCCGCTGGCCTCGACACTGGTTTCCAAAATGGCCCAGCTGTCAGCGACATAGGGCAGGCTGGCGTGCCAAAACAGAACCAGAAACGGCACCAGTAAAAACAGGGTGCCGTAGAAATTAGCCCTGGTTTTGCCGTGCTCGCTGAAATTGCAATAAAGAAGATCAACGCGCACATGCTCATCTTTGAAAGCGGTGTATCCGGCCCCGCCCAGGAACATCAGCGCATTGATATATTGTAGGCTTTCCTGAAGTTGCACACTGCCTGAAGAAAATACATAAACCAACAGCACGACGGCAAATTGAACCAGCACCAGAAGAAGCGGCAGAAGGGCAAGAATGTCACCGGTTTTGGCGGCAAAACCGTCCAGCCGCCTGATAAGCATATCGACCATGTGCAGGTTTATCCGTCAGACAGGTTGCGGGCATCCATAAAGGCTTTCTCCGCGATTTCGCCCCAGCGCCTGCCGTTGGTGCGGCCTGCCACATAGCTGTCGAAAATTCGTTTTGAAAGTTCGTCGTGGTTGGCCACCTCTGCAACAACTTCGTTTGAAACTGAACCCAACGCGCGCAGGATATCGTCGTTGAATTTTAACAGGTTCACATCGTGTTCGTTAATGAGTGTGTCCAGCGCGCGGGCGTTATTGGCGTTAAATTCAGCCAGCATTATATCGTTTTCCGCGGCGGTGGCTGCTTCAATCCAGGCCTTTTCAGTGGCTGACATATCGCTCCACAGGTCCAGATTCAGCCCCAGCGCCAGCGCGGTGCCCGGCTCATGAATGCCCGGGTAATAATAGTTCTTCACGATGGAATAGAAGCCAAATGCCAGGTCGTTCCAGGGGCCAACCCATTCGGTTGCATCGATATTACCCTGGCTCAGTGCCTGAAAAATCTCGCCGCCCGCTTTGGTAACAGGTGTTGCACCGACCCGCTTCATTACTTCGCCGCCAAGGCCCGGCATGCGAATGCGCAGGCCCTGAAAATCCTCAATCGAGTTCATTTCCTTGTTGAACCAGCCGCCCATCTGGGTGCCCGAGTTTCCGGCAAGGAAGGCTTTGACATTAAAGCGGGCTGACAGTTCGTCCCACAGAGGTTGGCCGCCGCCAAAGCGGATCCATGAGGTAATCTCCGGTGCGGTCATGCCCATGGGCACGGTGCAAAAGAAATTAAATGCGGGCGACTTGCCTTGCCAGTAATATTCGCCGCCGTGATACATGTCGGCTTTGCCCTGTGATACGGCGTCAAAGGCTTCCAGCGGGCCAACCAGCTCGCCGCCAGCATAAACTTTTATCGTCAGGTTGCCGTCCGACAGGGTTTCAATTCTGCGGGCGAGCCGCTCGGCACCGGTGCCAAGGCCGGGGAAGTTTTTCGGCCAGGTGGTTACCATTTTCAGATTTCGCTTTTGGCTGATGATCGCCGGGCCACCAGTATTTTGCGGCGCGCCTCCGCCAGCGTCACAAGCGGCGACAACAGTTGCAGCACCGACAAGGCCCGCACCGCGAATAATGTTGCGGCGGCTGGGTGAAGCCCTTTCACTGGAATTCAGGGTGTCTTTATTTTTATTTGACGTCACGGCTTTGTCTTTGCGTGTCACGAATGTGGTCCCCACCTATCGTTAACCAATCTCTGGTCATCCAACCATTCAGGCATCGGTAAAATGTGAACGGTATATTTTCCTGTATCAGACAACCATGCATGGCTGGCTGCCAAATTCGGAGCCAGTATAGAGTCAGAAAAACCCATAGCAAGTAAAGAGCAAGGCCCGAACGTACAAAGTGCAAGCAAAAGCGCCTATTTGCGTTAATCAGGTGCCGAGACCGGATCAAACGAGTCCCAACCGTTGGGACCCAACCGCTCGAGCGGTTTGAAGCGGGCTTTATAGTTCATTTTTGGGCTGTTCTTGACGTAATAGCCCAAATAGACAAATTCCTGATTCGCCTGCTGGCTGCGCAGAATATGGTCATGGATCAGATAGGTGCCGATCGAGCGCCGCTCTCCGCCCGGGTCGAAAAAGCTGTAAACCATGGAAAGACCATCGGACATTTGATCGGTTAGCGCGACAGCGACAAGCTCCTTGGTCAGGGCGCGGCGATATTCAATTGAGACCGTATTGACCGGGCTGGATTCGACCATATCCTCGAATTCTTCTCGGGTCATGCCTGCCATTGATCCATCGCCGTGGCGCGCCGACAGGTAGCGGGATAAAAGCTCGAACTGTTCGTCGGTTGCCACCGCGGGCCGCACGTCAGATGTCAGGTCACTGTTCAGTTTGGCGATACGGCGCAACGACCGGCTGGGCACATAAAAAGGTGCCAGCACCCTGACAGAGATGCATTCAGCGCAGTTTTCGCAGGCGGGCCGGTAAACAACGGTTTGGCTGCGGCGAAATCCAACCTTGCCCAGCGCTTCGTTTAGTGCAGCAGCATCTGCGCCCTTCAATTCGGTGAAAACCTTGCGTTCTTCCTGGCCGTCTATGTAGGGGCAGGGTGATGCTGCCGTCACATAAAACTTGGGGAATTGTACGCCCTGGTCTGTCATTTTCTTCGGTCTGTCATTTTTTCTGATCAGTCATTTTGCTGGCTCATTCATTATCAGAGTAAACCATAATACCAGGGCACAAACAAAGTGAATGTCACCCACATGATGAATATCAGCGGCGTGCCAACACGGACAAAATCGATAAAGCGGTAATGTCCCGGTGCCATCACCAGCAAGTTGGTCTGGTAACTCATCGGTGTGGCAAAGCTGCAGTTGGCCCCGAAAATAACAGCCAATAGGAAGGGCATAGGGTCCACTTGCAGTTCAAGCGCGATCGAAACCGCAATCGGCGTGAACAGTACCGCTGTGGCGTTATTGGAAAGCACATTGGTCAGCAGCGCCACAAGCAGGAAGAACCCGGACAGGATCACCCAGATCGGCGCGCCCATCATCAGTTCGAGCGAGGAATGCGCCAGCCACGCCGCGCCGCCAGTGCCCTGCATGGCGGTACCCAGCGCCAGCGCCGCACCAACGATGGTGAATACCCGTCGGTCGATCGCTCGGCTGGCCTGGCGCACATTCAAACATCGCAAAACCATCATCATGGTTGCACCGATCATGGCAGAGACAACAATCGGTATAATTTCAAGTGCTGCGGTAAAAACAACCCCGGCAAATACCATCAGCGCGCGCACCGCATATTCCTTCATCGGCACGTCAGAAGCCGACGATTCCATCAGCAGAACATCCTGGTTGTCGCGCAGGTCCAGTACATTGTGGCGCTCGCCCATAACCAGCAATACATCACCGGCTTCCAGCCGTAGGGCGGTTAGTGCCGCGCGGATCATCCGGCTGCGCCGCTGCACACCCAGCACCGAACAGCCGGTTTCGGCGCGAAAGCCTGACTGTGCGAGCGTGCGGCCATCCATTCTTGAGGCCGGCGCAATCACCGCTTCCGCGATAACCCGCCGCCGCCCAGCCTGTTCGTCATCGCCGTCGTCGCCCCCGGCGTCGGTCACCAGATATGGGGATGCATTCAACAACTCGGTCATCACGCTGCGGGTGGCAGCGACCATAACAATGTCGCCGACACTTAACGTGATATCGTCGTAAGGTGGCAACAGTTTCAGGTGCCCGCGCTGGATCATGCGCACGGTTACATCCTTAAGCCCAGGGAACATGCCGGCAACTGCGTTTTGACCCACCAGGCCGTTGTCGGGGGCCAGTTCCATTTGAAACAGGAATTGTTTGCCGCCACTGCCCGCCAACCGTTTGGCAATGCCGCTGCGATCCACCAATAGTTTTGGGGCCACAAATATTACATAGAGGAAACCAACCGCCGCCAGCGCAGCGCCCGGTACGGTAAAGTCGAAAAAGGCGATGGTGCCGCCGTGGGATTGCTCGTAAGCGCCCGCGGCCAAAAGGTTGGTACTGGAACCAATTTTGGTCATGTTACCGCCCAGAATGGCCGCAAAGCTTAGTGGCATCATAACCTGTGCGGATTGTTTGCCTAATTTATCAGCCACCGCCGCTAGGATAGGGATGAAAATCACCACCACCGGCGTGTTGTTCATGATCGCTGAAATCAACATCACTACCGCCAGGCTGGCGACCAGCACCACATTGGGGTGGGTTTTGCCCCAGCCAACCAGCATATGCGCCGGGCCGTTCAGGGCCCCGGTTTGAACCAAGCCCTGGCCAACAACCAGCAGCGCCATAATGGTGACAAGCGATGGGTCGGCAAAGCCCTTCAGAATGTCCCGGTTGCCCAGCACATTGTTGCCGTCATCATCCAGCACAGGCATGATGGTAAACAGCAGTAAAACCAGCGCTACTGTGGCAATGGATGACAGTTCAAGCGGAATCCGGTCGTAGGAATAGGCACCAATCGCTGCAATAACGATCGCAAAAGTTAGCCACATTTGCAGGGTAGGTTCGATTAATTCCACGGATGCCTGACCTCGGTTCCAATCTTCAACAATCGTTATTGTTAACGACCGAGGCCAAGTTGAACAAGAAGAAAGGGAATTGGTTGCAG
>JAJFIT010000094.1 GCA_021774775.1 Alphaproteobacteria bacterium
GATACACCGCCCGTGCCCTTTTCCTTTCTGACAGACGAAATTAAGGTACCACAGATCAGTTGCTACCTGACCCGAACGACCGAAGAAACCCATTCAATCATTCGCGACAATCTACACCGCGCGCCGATCTATTCCGGCCAAATTGACAGCAACGGTCCACGCTATTGCCCGTCGATCGAAGATAAGGTTGTTCGTTTTGCCGACAAGTCCAGTCACCAGATTTTCCTGGAGCCAGAGGGACTTGATGACCATACGGTGTACCCAAATGGCATCAGCACCAGCTTGCCGGAAGAGGTGCAGGCCGCGATGATTAAATCCATCCCCGGGCTGGAGAATGCGACAATTCTTCAGCATGGTTATGCGATTGAATATGATTTTGTCGACCCGCGCGAACTGCGCCCGACGCTGGAAACCCGCCGGTCGTCAGGTTTGTATCTCGCGGGGCAGATCAACGGAACAACCGGCTACGAAGAAGCGGCGGCACAAGGTTTGATGGCGGGCGCGAACGCGGCTTTAAGTGCACTGGGCGCGGAAGGCGATTTCCGGCTTGACCGCGCAGACGGTTATATCGGCGTGATGATTGACGATCTGGTGACCCAGGGAACGCGCGAGCCATACCGTATGTTTACCAGCCGCGCCGAATATAGATTGACGCTGCGGGCTGATAATGCCGATCAGCGCCTTACCGAAAAAGGCGCAGCGATTGGCCTGGTTGGTAAGCAAAGGGCGGGGAAATTTGCGGCCAAAAAACAGGCCTTGTCCGAGGCCCATGCGGCGTTGAGCGCGCTGTCACTTACACCAAATGAGGCGGCAAAACACGGTATAAAAATAACCCGGGATGGTGTACGGCGCAGCGGCGTTACCCTGCTTGGCTTCAATGAAATCGACTTCGGGAAGTTGCGAGAGATCTGGCCAGATCAGTTGTCATCCACCGACGCAGGCGTTGCGCGCCAGGTGGAAATTGACGCCACTTACCATGGGTATCTTGAGCGGCAACACCAGGATGTTTTGGCTTTTAGAAAAGATGAAGCCCTTGAAATACCGGAGGATTTAGACTTTTTAGCCATTGCGGGCCTATCTAACGAAATCCGGGAAAAATTCAACAAAGCGCGCCCTACCACCCTTGGAGCGGCGGCGCGGATTGCAGGTGTTACACCAGCAGCCATTACCATCCTGTTGGGTTATATCAAAAAACGCAAAGCTGCGTGACCGTGCCTGCGATTTATGGCCCTGAGGAATTTGTCGCTGACATCGATGTTTCACGTGAAACATTGCATAGGCTGAAACTTTATTCATCAGCACTGACAAAGTGGCAAAAAGCAAAAAACCTTGTAGCCAACTCGACCATCGATGATCAATGGCGACGACATTTTTTGGATTCAGCGCAATTGTTTCCGCTGATCCGGCAATATCACCCCGCCACCTCGCTGAAGCTTTTGGATATTGGCTCGGGTGCCGGGTTTCCCGGGTTGGTGCTCGCTATAATGGGGTTGGGGCAGGCTATTATGGTGGAATCCAATGGCCGCAAGTGTATATTTATGAACCATGTTATCCGCGAAACCAACGCACCGGCGACGGTCATTAATGACCGTGTCGAACTGGTAGACCATCCAACCGTGGATATCATCACTTCGCGGGCCTGTGCCAAAATTGAACAATTACTAGCCTGGTCAGCGCCGTTTGTTGGTCCGCAAACTGAAATATGGCTTCTTAAGGGGCTAACAGCAGAAGAAGAATTGACCCGGGCCGCTGCTTCATGGAATATGATCACCGAACAGTTCGACAGCCGGTCGAGCGATGAGGGTGTTATTTTAAGGCTTTCTGACATAAAAAGGCGCTAATTCTTTGTTAACATTAGTATTTAGAGGTATTTGATGCGCGGCGGGGTGAGGGCGAAAATTATTGCGGTGGCCAACCAGAAAGGCGGGGTTGGCAAAACCACGACTGCGATAAATTTGGCCACAGCCATCGCAGCAGTGAAGAAAAAAGTTCTGGTTTTGGACCTGGACCCCCAGGGGAATGCCAGTACCGGTTTTGGTATTGACCGGGCAAACCGCAAGATTACATCCTATGATGTCGTGTTGGGCGCCGCGCCCGTCGAAGACGCGGTTCTGGAAACCGACATTCCCGGCCTGAGCATCATTCCCTCCACGATTGATCTGTCAGGCGCTGACCTGGAACTTGCAGAGTTGCCCCAGCGCAACTTTCGGCTTCGGTACGCCATAGAAAAGGCAAAACTGCGCGAAAAATATGATTATGTCCTGATTGACTGCCCGCCGTCACTGTCACTGCTGACAATCAACGCATTGGTTGCCGCCGATTCTGTACTTGTGCCACTCCAGTGCGAGTTTTTTGCTTTGGAAGGATTGAGTTTACTGTTGAAAACGGTTGAACAGGTTCGCTCCAGCTTAAATCCAATGCTCACCGTCAATGGCATTGTTCTGACGATGTTTGATAAACGTAATAATCTGGCAGTTCAGGTTGAGGCAGATGTTCGTGACTATTTGGGCGATAAAGTATTTGAAACAGTGATCCCCCGAAATGTGCGGGTGTCAGAAGCACCGAGCTTCGGTAAACCCGCGTTACTGTATGATCACCGCTGCGTCGGAAGCCGGGCTTATATTGATCTGGCGCGGGAACTGTTGACACGGGACGCTGCACAGAAAGCAGCATAAATACAATGCTTACAAGATGTTAAGGGTGTTTGATGGCAAAAGTGGTTAGAAAAGGTTTGGGGCGCGGGCTGTCCGCATTACTGGGTGATGACCGACCAATTATTGACGACCCTGTCGTGCCTGGCGGCGCAAACCCTGCAAGTGAAAGCGGCAATGAGGGCGGCATGTCGGCGAGCGTGCCAGCAGGGCGTCGCAGGTTGCCCATTGAGTTCCTGGAACGAAATAATGATCAACCGCGGTACCGTTTTGATGAAGCAGCACTTGAGGAATTGTCGCTATCTATCCGGGAAAAAGGCCTTTTACAGCCCATTTTGGTGCGCGAGATAGGACCGGATAAATACCAAATTGTCGCTGGAGAGCGTCGCTGGCGCGCGGCGCAGATAGCGGGCATTCATGAAGTGCCGGTTGTGGTGCGCGAATTGACAGACGCAGAAGTGCTCGAAGTTGCGATCGTGGAAAATATTCAGCGGGAGGACCTGTCTGCGATTGAGGAAGCGGCGGGCTATAGCAAATTGATCAAGGAATTTGGTCATACCCAGGAAGTGCTGGCCAAGATTGTTGGTAAAAGCCGCAGTCATATCACCAACTTGCTCCGGCTTCTTAATCTACCGCAGAAGGTTCGTGATCTGGTTGACAGCGGCCGCCTGTCAATGGGCCATGCGCGCGCTTTGTTGTCGGCTGCTGACCCTGTTGGACTAGCGACTAAAGTTGTTGCTGAAGGGTTGAGCGTTCGCCAAACCGAAGCAGCAGCAAAGCCCGCCAGCGCAAACAGGCGAGAGCCGCGGCCCGGTGGTCATGGCGGCGGCACCTCCAGGAAAGACGCCGACACGGTCGCGCTTGAGAAAGACCTGTCTGCCGCGCTCGCGATGAAAGTTGTGATCGAACATAAGGGTGAAGGCGGCACCGTAACGGTCAGCTATAAAACGCTGGAAGAATTGGACGAGTTATGTTCAAAGCTGGGGGTGTGTGGGTTTTAACTTGTTGATTTTATAATTTATTTTCAACCGCATCCCATATTTGAGCCTTCAGTTTCACACCGTCAAACTGGTTAATCGATTGCAAGCCTGTCGGTGACGTCACGTTGATTTCCGTCAGCCATGCAATTCCTGACACTCTGGAATGGTATAACTAATAAGTTTATGGTACTTTTCTGCCCAGAAAAAAGGTGGCAAGGGGGGTAAGCATGTCAGAAGCAAAATCAGAAGCGGGCGTATCCAGACGAGATTTAATTGTCGGCACGACGACCACACTCGCAGCCATCGCGTTTACTCCTAAAGTAATAGCGGCACCCTACATCATAACTTCTGCGAATGGCGGCGCCGTTAATCTGGACCATTTTGTGGCTGATTGTATTGAAGCCAACAGGGACAGTGATAGCCAGGGAGCCGTTCGTGAAGTGTTGAAACGCGCAGTATCAAAACCTGACGCGATGTTAGCCGCGCTCGGAGAGCCTCATAAGGCCGGCATTAAGGTTCTGCACAAATCCAGAAACCTCACTATTTTTAATGCCATGTGGACACCGCAAATGAATCTTTTGCCTCACAATCACCTGATGTGGGCCAACATTGGCATCTATACCGGACGTGAGGATAATATTTTGTGGCGGCGAGAGGAAGACAGCATAAAGGCATATAGTGCCCAAGCCCTCTTTGAGGGAGACGTTGGCTTTCTGCCTCAAGATGGCGTGCATTCAGTCACTAACCCGTTGCTGCGTTTCACCGGCGGTATTCATATCTACGGCGGTGACTTTTTTGACACCACCCGGAGCGAATGGGATCCAGAAACGTTAGAGGAAAGGCCCTCTGACGGCCCCGCCATTCGCGCAATGTTTGACGCAGAAAATATACGCAGAGCGAAAAAAGCCGGATTATAGAAGCCTATAGGCGGGCAGGTATTGATGATGTAACGCTAGCCTCATCTTGCAGCCACTTTGGCATCAACCGCATCCCATATTTGAGCTTCCAGTTTCACACCGTCAAACTGGTTAATCGATTGCAAGCCTGTCGGTGATGTTACGTTGATTTCCGTCAGCCAGTCGCCGATCACGTCGATACCAACAAAGGTCAGGCCGCGCGCTTTCAGGTCTGGTCCGATTGTGTCACAAATTTCCCGCTCACGCTCGGTCATGCCGGAGCGAACCGCTTTGCCGCCGGCAACAAGGTTGGAGCGAACTTCGCCGTCTGCCGGAACCCGGTTTATCGCTCCAACAGCATCGCCGTCGATTAGAATGATGCGTTTGTCACCCTGCCGGACTTCGGGCAGGAACTTTTGGACCATCACAGGCTCGCGCGATCCTTCCAGGAACATTTCCATCAAGCTGCCCAGGTTGCTGTCGTCCGCTCTCAGGTGAAAAACGCCTGCGCCGCCGTTGCCGTAGAGAGGTTTCACAATTATTTCGCCGTGTTCAGCGCGAAAGACCTTCACTTCATCTTCGCTGCGGGTGATCAGGGTTGGCGGCATCAGGTTTTTGAACTTGGCGACAAAGAGCTTTTCCGGGGCGTTGCGCACTTCAGCCGGGTTGTTCACCACCAGGGTATCGCCTGCTATAAGATCCAAAAGGTGCGTCGCGGTAATATAGGCCATGTCAAAAGGCGGGTCCTGGCGCATCCAAATCACGTCAACGTGGCGAAGGTTCAGGTTAACGTCGTCTGACAAAACCTCAAAATGGTTACCCTTTTCCCGGCGCACACTCACCTTCCGTGCTGTCGCATATACCGCGCCGTCCTTGTAAGACAGGTCTTCCGCCAGATAATGCCACAGGGTATAGCCGCGCGCCTGCGCTTCCAGCATCAGGACAAAGGTGCTGTCACCGTCGATGTTGACCCCTTCCATCGGGTCCATTTGAAAGGCAACATGAAGGTCAGCAGATACCATTTTCTATTCCTTAGAAATTTATGCTTCGGCTAATTTGCGGCGATAAAGCCCGTGACACCAATCCGGTATATTTACCAGCCGGGCCGCCATGCGTCCATCATATGGGTTGGAAGTGTGCGCGGTGCAACCGTAATAACATCGAACCGTACAGCAAAATTTTGTGAGGTCTCTGATTGCAGCCAAACACCGGCAGCGGCTTCGATGCGGTTTCGCTGGTGCGCCGTAATGCTTTCCAGCGCTTCGTTTGTGTTTCGCCGCGCTTTTACTTCGATAAAAATAAACATGCTGCCTTTGACCGCGACAATATCAATTTCCCCGACGCTACAGCGAAACCGCTGCGCGAGGATACGGTAACCCTTAACTCTCAACAGAAGTACTGCCAGCATTTCGGCGGTGCGCCCGCGCTGTTCAGCCATTTGTCTTTTGTTAGGCTTTTTGTCGGTATCTGGTTGTTTTTTCATTATATTTTATATTATGCAACCTAGGTTTCAGCCGATTTGGATAGTACCAGCGCCTGCTGGTAAATTTCCTTTTTACGCGCCCCGGTAATTTCCGCAACAAAAGCGGCGGCAGACTTAACACTCATATGCTCAAGCGCGAGCTCCAGTATTCTGGCGGTTTCCAGGTCAAACCCTGCAGTGTCGTCTTTGCCTGTTGCCGACGGTTCGATCACCACAACAATTTCGCCTTTGGGGGGTCCACCGACTTCATAGCGGTTGGCGAGGCTGGTCAGATCGCCGCGTATCACCTGTTCAAATTTTTTGCTGATTTCGCGGCAAACGGCAGCTCGGCGGTCACCAAGAACCGTTTGTGCATCCCGCAGGCTGCCCGCCAATCGTTTTGCGCTTTCATAATATACCAGCGTGGCAGTATTATTTTCCTCTGCGGCAAACCAGTCCTGCCGGGCTTTGGTTTTTGTCGGGGCAAAACCCAGGAACAGAAAACGGTTGGTTGGCAGGCCCGCCAGCGTAAGCGCCGATACAACAGCTGACGGTCCCGGCAAGGTGGTGACATAAAGCCCGCGTTTAGCGGCAGTTTCAACCAGCCGGTAACCGGGGTCTGAAATTAGCGGGGTGCCAGCATCCGACACCAACGCGACAGATTTACCGTCCTCGATCATTTGCAGTAGTTGGGGAAGCCTGCCGGCGGCACTATGTTCATGGTAGGCAATCATTTGTTTCTTGATCAGAAAAGCGTTCAACAGCTTGCCCGTGATGCGGGTATCCTCGCAGGCAATGACATCAACCGCCTTCAGGGTGTCCAGTGCCCGCTTGGTAATATCACCTAAATTACCGATTGGGGTCGCGACAATATAGAGCCCGGCTTTCATGCGCGCTGCCTGATTTGTCGCTATAGTGTTGGTCGCTGGGTCAGCTGATCGAATTTCTGCCATTTTTTTGGTCCAGACCTAGGTAAGGCATACGCGGGCGGATGGGGCGGACCCAGTACTTATGTTGATACCGGAATTTACAGTGGCGGCGTTTCACCCTACAGTCGCGCCGACTATCCAACCAGCAAACACCAAGGGTTTCATGTTCGCAAGTATCTTAAATAATAAAAGCCATAAAAATCGCACACGGGCCTGTTCGTTGGTGCTGGTTTTTCTTGTGCCATTGTTTGTTGCGGCGTGCGGCGGGGGGCCTTCGCCGGTTGACAGGGCGGCTCGTCCGATTGGCGATGATCGGCCGCAAACACAGCATTCATCAGATGTTGCAGAACAGGAAGCAGCGGTGCCCGTGGCCGGGAAAACCGCAGACCAGCAGCCGGTTATCATTGCGTTAATGTTGCCGCTTTCCGGGCCAGAGGGTGATACAGGGAAGGCGCTCCTGCGCGCAGCGACTATTGCGCTTTTTGATGCCTACGATCCGCGGTTAAAGCTTATGCCGATGGATACCCAGGCCGATCCGGCGGTGGCCGAGCTTCGGGCGCGGCAGGCAATCGAAGCTGGGGCGTCAATTGTTTTAGGTCCGCTTCTCGCGACAAATGTTGAAGCAGTTGGCGATATTTTGGCACCCACGGGTATCCCGGTCGTTGGATTTTCAAACGACAGCAGCGTGGCCAAACCCGGGCGCTTTATCATGGGTTTTTTGCCTGAGGCTGAGGTCAAGCGCGTTGTGGACCATGCGCTTGAGCAAGGGCTGGGCAATTTTGGTGCGCTGGTGCCACAAGGTCGGTACGGTAACCGAATTCGCACGTCGTTCGGCGACGCGGTTGCGGACTCGAGGGCGGTTATCTCTGCGATTGAAAGCTATCCACCTGACGCTGATGCGCTTTTTGAACCGGTTAAAAGGTTGGCGCGCTATGATGAGCGCCGCAGTGATGCTCGCCGCGAAGTACGTTTTCTGCGCTCTCTTGGTGATGACGTAACCGACGAAATTGCTGTGGCAGTTGAAGACGCTGAAGTAATGGAGGGCGTGGATTTTGATGCGGTGCTGGTGCCGGAAGGCGGCGCGCTAATGCGAGCGCTGGCGCCGTTGTTACCCTTTTACGAGATTGACCCTAACCGGGTGAAGTTGCTGGGCACCGGCCTGTGGAACGATGATGGTTTGTTGGGCGAACCGCCGCTGCAGGGTGCGTGGTTTGCCGCCCCGGACCCCACATCGCCAACGGCATTTATGGCGCGGTATCAGCAAACCTACGGCAACGTCCCGCCGCGGTTGGCGACGCTGGCCTATGATGCCATGGCTTTGGTGGCGCGGATGGCGCGCGAACCGGTTGTCGTTGATGGTCCTGATGGCCCAGATGTTTCTGATGGCTTCGGCGGTGGCGGAGATTCGCGTTTTGCCTTGCCGCGCTTTATGAGCAGCGAAGGTTTTGTCGGCGTTGACGGGCTGTTTCGGTTTTTGGAAGATGGCACCGTCGAGCGCGCGCTTGCAGTCCTTGAGGTGCGCCGGAGCGGTTTTAAAGTGGTTGACCCCGCCCCCGCCAGTTTCCCGGCGTTTGGTTATGCATTAAAAAATTAAGCACGGAAAAACCAGGCCTGAGTTAGCGTTTCACACAAGACTATTTGATCATTTTTGCTAGCAGGAAATTCAGCAGTGGTGCGCCTTTTGCCGTCAGCGCTACAGTTTTTTTATCCTCTGTAACATAACCGTCCACTACCAGGTCGGTGATCGCTTTGCTGTCCAGATAATGGTGAATGCCCCGGGCAAAGCGCGCATCAAAAACCGGTACTGAAATGCCTTCTTTTAACCGCAGCCCCATCATGATGGTCTCAACCGCTCGCTCACCGGGGTCGATTTCCTCAAGCACCTCCAGCCCGCACCCGGACGCGTTAACACCGGCAAGCCAATCTTCCGGGCGCTTGATCTGCTGGTGGGCATAGGCCGACCCGATATTACGGCCCGGCAAGCGACCATGGGCGCCGGGGCCAATGCCTACATAGGGCTCGCCCCGCCAATAGGCCAGATTATGCCGGGACTGCTGACCGGTTTTTGCATGGTTGGAGGTCTCATAAGCGGGCAGCCCCGCGGCTTCTGTAAGCTCCTGGGTTATCTGGAACAGCGCGGCGGCCAGATCTTCATCAGGCAACGAGAATTTACCGCGCCTAAACTGATGGTAAAAGGCGGTCCCTTTTTCGATGGTTAATTGGTAGAGCGACAGGTGGGACGGCGAAAAAGCCAGCGCCTGTTGCAGTTCTGTCCGCCACTCTTGAAGTGATTGTTCAGGTAGCGCATAGATCAAATCGAAGCTAACACGATCAAAGTTGTTCCGCGCAACTTCCAAGGCCGTGGTGGCTTCTCTTGCATTATGAAGCCTGCCAAGAAACTTTAAAGACGTGTCCTTAAAGCTTTGAACGCCAACGGAAACCCGGTTGACACCGGCCAGGGCGTAGTCGCTAAACCGGCCCGCTTCAACGCTGGATGGGTTCGCCTCCAGGGTAGTCTCGATATCGGTCTTTGGTGCCCAGTGTTTTTTGATGCGTTCAATGATCACTGCGGTGGTGTCCGGCGGCATTAAACTGGGCGTTCCGCCACCAAAAAAGATGGATTTTGCTTTCAGGCCGGGAAAATGAGCGGCAAAAGTGTCGATTTCCTGCAGCATCGCCTTTTGCCAGCTCTTTTGGTCGACTTTCTCGCGCACATGGCTATTAAAATCGCAGTAGGGGCATTTTTTCTCGCAGAAGGGCCAATGCACATAAATCGCTGTATTTTCCGAACCGGTGTTGGTCGGTAAAACCGCGTGTGCAGCCAGGTCTGTGGTTTGCTTAGATGTTTGTGGGGAAACAGGCATCGATCAACTGCTTGAATGCGTCCGCCCGGTGGCTCATGGCGTGTTTGGCTGCAGGCTCCATTTCAGCGAATGTTCGCTGGTGGCCTTCGGGTACAAAAAAAGGATCATAGCCAAAACCCTTCTCGCCGCGCATGGGCCAGATAAGGTCCCCGAAAACCTTGCCCTCAAAACTTTCCATATGGCCGTCAGGCCATGCAAGTGTGAGCGCACAGGTGAAATTGGCGGTGCGGTTTGCGTCGTCGCCCAGCCGGCGGTTTACCTCGGTCATGGCGACAGCGAAGTCTTTGGACGGCCCTGCCCAGCGCGCGCTGTAGATGCCCGGTTCGCCGCCCAGCGCCTTGACCTCCAGGCCGCTGTCATCAGCTAGTGCCGGCAACCCGGATTTGGTCGCCGCAGCCAGCGCTTTGATCTCGGCGTTGGCAATGAAGGTGTCGCCGTCCTCAACCGGTTCGGGCAGGTTCAGGTCCCCGGCGGAAATGATTTCCACACCGAAAGGCGCGAGCAGTTCGCCGATCTCGCGCACCTTGCCTTGGTTGTGGCTGGCGATTACCAGTTTATTGCCGCTGAACTGCCGAGCCATTGATATTCTCTTTGTTGGTCGTGCCTAAAAAGAGGCGATCGCCGCTTCCTGCGCCCGCTTGATTTCGTCGCAGCCAATACGCGCCAGCCGAAGCAAGCGCATGAACGCTTCTTCGGAAAAAGGGTCTTCCTCGGCGGTTGCCTGAATTTCCACAATGCCGCCGCCCCCGGTCAGGACAAAGTTGGCATCGGTTTCGGCGGCGCTGTCTTCCGGGTAATCCAGATCAAGCACGGGCGTGCCTTCGAATATGCCGCAGGAAATCGCCGCGATGCTGTCAGTGAAGGGTGTTACCGCCAGGTCGCCTTTTTTGATCAGCCAGTCAAAACATTGACTTAGGGCGACATAGGCACCTGAAATAGCAGCGGTGCGTGTGCCGCCGTCGGCCTGAATAACATCGCAGTCGAGGCGAATTTGCCGCTCGCCCATCAGCTCCAGATCAACAACAGCGCGCATGGCGCGGCCAATGAGGCGTTGAATTTCCTGGGTGCGGCCCGACTGTTTGCCCTTGGCGGCTTCACGCGCCATTCGGCCGTGGGTCGAGCGCGGCAGCATGCCGTATTCTGCGGTGATCCAGCCTTTGCCACTGTCACGCATCCACGGCGGTGTGCGTTCCTCGTAGGTGGCGGTTACCAAAACATGGGTGTCACCGAATTTGACAAAGCAGCTGCCTTCAGCATGTTTTGCGAAGCCCGGAATCATCTCAACTGGGCGCATTTCATCGTGGGTCCGTCCGCTGGGTCGCATAAACTGTCCTTTGTTTTGGTCTGGTATTTTTAGTCTGGTCGCTGCGGCGGCTTCTTTGACCGCCAGCGTTTGCTGTAAATATGACGCTCTTCTACTCTGCCCCACAGCCAAGGTCAAAGGGCTTGATGGATTTTGTTTGCGTGTTTACCGGATTGGCGGCAATCTCAGGATTGAGCGCAAACCATGGAAGGCGACTATGTCAATTGCCGGATTAAGCGAACGATCAAAATCGATCTTTCGCCAAATTGTTGAAACCTATCTGGAAAGCGGTGATCCGGTTGGCTCGCGCACAATCAGTCGCGCCGACGGCATCAGTGTTTCCGCCGCAACCATTCGCAATGTTATGTCTGACCTTGAAGAAGCAGGCCTGCTTCTGGCGCCGCACACATCAGCGGGCCGGGTTCCCACAGACCTGGGCCTACGGCTTTTTGTCGACGGCATGATGGAAGTTGGTAATCTGACCAAGTCAGAGCGCGAAGCCATTAAAGGCCAGTGCGTCACCTCCGGTAAACAGTTCGAGGATGTTCTTGCTGACGCCACCAAGGCGCTCTCGGGCCTGTCGCAGTGTGCATCACTGGTGATGGTGCCGCATCAGGAAGCGCGCATTCGCCATTTGGAATTTGTGCCCATCGCCGCCGACAAGGCACTTGTGGTGCTAGTGTCGGAAGACGGCATGGTTGAAAACCGTTTGATCGATATTCCTGTTGGTGTGCCGCCGGCCACCCTGGTGCAGGCAACCAATTTTCTCAATGCGCGACTTGCGGGCCGGGCGATGGAAGATGTGCTTCTCGGGATCGAGACTGAGCTGGCGGGCCACCAAAGCGAACTGGACACACTTGCGGAAAAAGTGGTGCAAAGCGGGCTGGCGGTTTGGGCGGGCGGGGACGCATTGCCGTCAACGCTGATTGTTTCAGGCCACAGCAACCTTCTTGAAAATGTGCAGGCCGCCGACGATCTGGAGCGAATGAAAAAGCTTTTTGACGAGCTGGAGCGCAAAAAAGACTTGATCAAATTGATGGAACTCGCCAAAGACGGGCGCGGCGTGCGCCTGTTCATAGGGTCCGAGAATAATTTATTTTCACTTTCGGGTTCATCTTTGGTGGTTTCTCCCTATATGAACGGTGCCAAGAAAATAGTTGGTGTGATCGGCGTTATTGGCCCCACCCGGCTAAATTACGCACGCATTGTTCCAATGGTGGATTATACCGCGCAGGTGGTAAGCCGGATTTTGTAAAGTTAGTAAGGACGAGAGTGACATGAGCGCTGATCAGAAAAAACCAGACGCCGACGAAAACGGGCACGTAGATATGGAATCTGTGCCGGGTGAAAATGTCCACCAGGGCGCTGCCGACGACCTGCCGGAAGATGTTGACATCGAAGAAGAGGTCGACCCCATCGCGGCGCTTCAGTCGGAAGTTGCTGTGCTGAAGGATCAGGTTCTGCGCGCGCGCGCTGAAACCGAAAATGTGCGCCGCCGCGCCGACCGCGACCGGCAGGACGCCAGCGCTTACGCTGTGACCGGCTTTGCCCGCGATATGTTAACCGTAAGCGATAACCTGCGCCGGGCGCTTGATACCATGCCGGACGATGTGGCCGATGATATGAAAGGCTTTGTTGAGGGCGTGGAGATGACCGAGCGCGAGCTTCTCAACACCATGGAGCGCTACGGCATCAAGAAGGTCGAGCCGGAAGTGGGCGAGAAGTTTGATCATAAATTTCATCAGGCCATGTTTGAGGTACCAACCGCTGACCATGCGCCGGGCACCGTGATGCAGGTGGTGGCACCCGGTTATGTGATTAAGGATCGTTTGCTGCGCCCTGCGATGGTGGGTGTTGCCAAGGGTGAGGCCAAAGTGGTGGACACCAAAGCCTAACTGACCGCACACAAGAATACGATTTCAAAGCCTCATAGCGATGTGGGGCTTTTTGCTTATGTATCGTACTTGCCTGCCAATTTCTCACCAATGATGAACTTCCCGGCCAGAGCATCATCAATCAAAGCGAGCGTTTCTTTAATGCCGTAAAGCGCAATGAAACCGCCCATGCGCGGACCCTGACTTTGGCCCAGCAATACTTCATAGCAAGCCTTGAACCAGTCGCGCAGGTTTTCAAACTCGGCGTCTTTCCCGGCGGAATAAACCTCGGTCATGATCACTTCGGGATCATGTTCATTTGCATCAAGCGTGGCCAAACGCCTTTTTAGGCTATCGAATGCGACCAGCTCATTGCCTTCCGCCGCGCGGAATGACTTGGTTGGCTTGACGAAGTCCGTGTAGTAGCGGATGGCATAGCCCATCAGGCTATCCAGATCAGGATATGCCTCAGCGCTGGCACCGGCCACATAGCGGGCGACAAAACCCCACAGCGCGTTGCGGTCTTCGGTGTTGGCAACCGAAACCAGATTTAACAGCAGGCCAAATGAGACCGGCAGGCTGGCCGCAGGCACGCCGCCGCCGTGAATGTGCCACGCCGGGTTTCTGTATTGGTCGGCCAGTTCCTGCTCGTGGAATTTGGAGGCAAAAGTATAGTATTCGTCAACTGCCTTGGGGATTACATCAAAATACAGCCGCTTGGCCTTGCGGGGCGACTGGAACATATACAAAGACAGGCTTTCAGGGCTGGCGTAGGCAAGCCATTCCTCAATCGATATGCCGTTGCCTTTTGATTTGGAAATTTTCTGGCCGTTCTGGTCAAGAAACATCTCATAGCTCAACGCTTCAGGCGGTTTGCCGCCGAGAATGCGCCGAATAATCGACGACAGTTTCACGCTTTCGTCCAGATCCTTGCCGGCCATTTCATAGTCAACGTCCAGCGCGTCCCAGCGCATGGCCCAGTCTACCTTCCATTGGCATTTCACGTTGCCGCCGGTAACGGGTACCTCGTGATGGTTGCCTGATGCGCTTTTGAACGAAACGATGCCCGCATCCGGGTCTTCAATGGTCACCGGTACTTGCAGAATTTCACCGGTTTCCGGGCAGCGTGGCAGGAAGGGGCTGTAGGTCTGGCGGCGCTCTTCGCCCAGCGTTGGCAGGATCACATTGATGATTTTGTCGTAGCGCTGGCAAATTTTCAACAGCGTCGCGTCAAAGCGACCGGCCTTGTAGCATTCGGTCGACGAATAGAAATCATACTCAAAGCCAAACTGATCGAGAAACGCCTGCAGGCGGGCATTATTGTGGGCGCCGAAACTGTCGTGGGTGCCAAAAGGGTCCGGCACTTCGGTTAGCGGCATACCAAGCGCGCCCGCTAGCAGCTCCTGGTTCGGCACATTGGTGGGCACTTTCCTGAGGCCGTCCATGTCATCCGAAAAACAGATAAGCTTGGTGGGCACGTCCGAAATTTCCTGGAAGGCCCGCATCACCATTGTTGTGCGGGCAACTTCACCGAAGGTGCCCAGATGCGGCAGGCCCGAAGGGCCGTAACCGGTTTCGAACAGGATGTGGCCTTTTTCCGGCGCACCGCCCTTGAAGCGTTTGACCAGCTTTTCAGCTTCCTTAAACGGCCAGGCGTTCGAGGCAAGGGCAAGGTCAATATTTCCGGTCATGGCGTCACCATTCTATTCGGGTTGGCAGGCTGCAATTCTTTTCAACAAGGCGGCGGACCCTATGCATTCAGGCTGCTTTCGTCAAGGAAAACACCAAAAGCTGCCGAAATGAATTTTAATCAAATTTCCTGTTAACGGAGCATTTTGCGCCTGTATTTTGGGGGCAGCATCGGTATGCTCACCCGATGAGTGATTTGGCCCCTGATGACCTGATAGTAGACAGCGAAAAACGCAGCGCGACACTGGACGTTGTCCCGGTCGCAGTGATAGGTGTCACCTCGGCAACCATCCTGTCCGCAGACGGCGAATTCCAGCAGCTGTCGCTGGACGCGGCGGCCGACGTTCTAAGCCGCGAGCCCCATTTGCTGGCAAACCGGGTACTGGCCGCACGGCGGCTGGGCCTGCCCGCCGTTCGCGCTTATGACGTGCTCGAATTGTTCGCTTTCATCCGCCCGGCGCGCTACTGCCTGCCAACCATTGGCGGTCTGGTAAATGTGCTGACACTGGACGCGCCTGTGGGCGACGCTGATAACGACTGTTTGGCGCTGCAGGCTGTTGCTGCCCGCCTTCTTGATGACCCCGCCGCGCAAACTTACCGGTATCGGGCCGGGTCCGCCCGCATCGCCGTGATGATGGCTAAAGCCGGATGGCCGTGGGGACCTTTGGTGCTGCGCGCCGTTGAGACTTACGCTGACGATAGCCGCGAAGACGGGCTTGCGGTCTGGGGCGCGCTGCCGGACTGGGAAGATGGTGCACCGCCGCCGCCGCCCGGCGACGACCCGGTAAGCCCGGACGATAGCCGGGGCCGCCTCGGCGAACTTTTGGGAGACAGCGCGGAGGAACGCCCCGGCCAGCAGCGTTTTGCTGCCGCCGCAACCCATGCCTTCAGGCCGCGTGAAGTAGCCGACAGCCCTAATCTGCAGCTGCTTGAGGGCGGCACCGGTACCGGTAAAACGCTGGGCTATATCGCGCCCGCAAGCCTGTGGGCGGAAAAAAATGACGGGCCGGTTTGGCTGTCTACTTTCACCAAAAACCTGCAGCGCCAGCTTGATCAGGAGCTGTCAAAATTATATCCTGATCCGAAAATTAAGGCCAAGCGTGCGGTTATCCGCAAGGGCCGGGAAAACTACGCCTGCCTCCTGAACATTGAAGAAACCCTGCGGGCGGTGATGATGCGCGCCAACATGAATACAGCCGGTGGCGGCTCTGGTAGCGGTGCAATGGGTGTAGCCATGGGTGTAGACCGCGATCGTATTCTAATCGGCCTTGTGGTGCGCTGGGCGCGCTTTACCCGCGACGGTGACATGATTGGCGGCGATTTTCCCAGTTGGCTCGGTGCCCACTTTGGTGCGGGCCGCATCGCCGGGCTGACCGACCGGCGCGGCGAATGTCTTTATTCAGCCTGTACGCATTTCCGTAAATGCTTTGTCGAAAAAACCGCACGCAAGGCCAAGCACGCCGATTTGGTAGTGGCCAACCATGCGTTGGTGGTAACCCAAGCCGCCACCCGCGGCGATGACCCCGATCTGCCGCGACGTTTGGTGTTTGATGAGGGCCATCATGTGTTTGAAGCTGCGGACAGCGCCTTTTCGGTGCGCCTGTCAGGCATGGAGGGCGCAGAGCTCAGGCGCTGGATCAGGGGCAAGGAAACCGGCGGCAGCACCCGTGCGCGCGGGCTGAAATCCCGCCTTGATGAGCTGGTTGCCGACGATTTGCAATGCAAAGCCTTGTTGGACGAGGTCTTGGAAGCTGCGCGTATCCTGCCGTCTGACAACTGGCTGGGACGGGTAACGGGCGCTGCGGCCATGAGCCGTTTTGAAAGCTTTTTGATGTTGGGCCGGTCGCAAGTGATGGCGCGCACCAATGCAAATGGTCCGCACGGTCTGGAAGCAACGATCACGGAACCGATTGAAGGGCTCGCGCCCGCTGCGCACAGTCTCGGCGAAGCTCTTGTGAGCCTGGCAAAACCCATGGGGGCGCTCGCGTCGGCGCTGGCACAAAAGCTGGACGAAGAATCGGAAACCCTGGACAGCACATCGCGTGGCAGGTTGGAGGCATCAGCCCGGTCTTTGCGGTTACGGGCGGACACAGTGGGGCTTTGGGCCAGCATGAGCGAGGCTTTTGGTAGCCCGCCCGCCGAGGAATTTGTCGATTGGCTTGAGGTTGACCGCATCGATGGCCGGGAACGCGATGTTGCTTATTGCCGCCATTTTGTCGATCCGACCAAACCCTTTGCCGATATCGTATTGACCGGCAGCCACGGTGTTATCATTACCTCCGCGACCCTCCGCGATAAGGCGGGCCATGCCGATGATTGGTCTACCGCTGATATGCGCACCGGCGCCCAGCATCTGACCGTGCCGCCCCGGCGGCTGAATGTGGCCTCGCCGTTTAATTACGGCGCGCAAACCAAGGTTCTCATCGTCGGCGACGTTAACAAAGCAGACCCGTTGCAGGTAGGGGCGGCCTACCGCGACTTGTTTCGGGCTTCTGGCGGCGGTGCGCTTGGGCTGTTTACCGCCATAAGTCGGCTGCGCGCAGCTTACCATCATATGGCAGCTGATCTGGAGCAGGACGGCCTGCCGCTATACGGTCAGCATGTTGACCCGGTGGATACAGCGACGCTGGTTGATATTTTCCGTGATGAGGAAAACGCCTGCCTGCTGGGCACTGACGCGGTGCGCGACGGTGTTGATGTGCCGGGCGACAGTTTGCGCATGATTGTGTTTGACCGGGTGCCGTGGCCCAGGCCCACCCTGTTGCACCGCGCCCGACGGGCGGCCTTTGGTGGGCGTTTGTACGACGAAATGCTAACTCGGCTGAAGCTTTCGCAGGCCTACGGTCGGCTGGTGCGCCGCGCGGGCGATCGCGGCCTGTTTATAATGCTGGACGGTCAAACCCCGACCCGGCTTCTGGACGCCTTTCCGGAAGGCGTGGAGGTGCAGCGGTTAGGCCTCTCGGAAGCGATTGAGATAGCAAAGCAGTTTTATAGCCATGACTGAGCCTTCACCTGATCCCATGGGTATTGATGTTAATCCTTGGTTACTGGATCTGGTGGTTGTTGGCTTTACTGGCGAACTGCGGGCGCTGAAGTTGCAGGCCCGGTCGCTTAGGCTTTATGCAAGCGAAGGCACCTTTAGTCGTATTTTTATCATTGTAAACGATAATGCCTTTTCGGCTTTCAGGGCTTATTTCGAAACCGAGATTTTGCCTGAATACGGCGCCCACGGCGAGCGCGTTGAATTGGTGGACTATCGCGCCCTGACCGGCAAAGCCACCAGGAAAACCGGCTGGCGCTCCCAGCAGGCGTTGAAACTGTTGGCATCCCGCCTTGTCGCCGCGCCGCAATATCTGCTGCTGGACAGCAAGAACCATTTTATCAGGCCGGTCAATCAGAGCAACTTCATCGGGGCGGATGGCCGCCTGCGTACTCATATGTATCCGGTGATAACCGGGTTTGAGGCTTACTTTGCAGCGGCGTGCAATTATTTTGCTTTGCCGCACCTTGAAGCCAAATCAATTGAGCCCAGGCCAACTGTCATGCCCACCGCGACCCCCTTTATGATGGCAAGCAAGCATGTCACTGCATTGTTGGAATTGGTTGAGGCCCGCGAGGCGACGCCTTTTTTCAGCTTTTTTATGGAAACCCGGCAATTCACGGAGTTTTATTTCTACTATGCCTATCTTTGTTCTGTGACCGGTGCGTTCGATCAAGCCTATAGCCTGCGCAGTAAACCCAACGTGACCTTTTTCGCAAGCGCAGCGGAGGATCACCGGAAATTGGTCGACAGCAGCAAGGCGCTGGACAGCCCGGACATTTATCTGCTCGGCGTCCACCGACGTATATTTGAAGTTGGGCTGGCTGAGAACCTGGCGGTCATCAGTAAATTATGGCGCCAATTTGGGTTGGTTTCGGGCACTGCCGAGGCAAAATATTTTCAAGGTCTTGATGTTCCTGTAAAGCGGAAGAAATTTATCTTCTTTTGACCAGTAACGGTATTTTTCTTGAGATCGACCACAGTTCAATTTAGCGTGCATGCCAACAGGAGTTTTTTATGTCGACAATCAGCCCAGAAACCGCCCTCATTTATGTCATGGTTACCGTGTCAGCATCTGACGATGAAATGACCGATACCGAATTGACGCGCATGACCGGGATTGTTGGCTATTTGCCAGCCTTCAGGGCCTATAATGTGGAGCGCCTTCGCACCGACACCCAGACATGTATCCAGCTTCTGCAAAGTGAAGAAGGGCTTGATGCTGTTTTGGGCTTAATCGAAGAAGCGGTTCCTGAAACCCACTATGACCTTGTTTATGCGCTGGCCTGCGAAGTTGCGGCCTCGGACAGCAATCTGACGCAGGAAGAGCTTCGGCTGCTGGAAATGATCAGACACTATCTGGATGTAGACCGCCTGACCGCCGCCGCGATCGAGCGCGGCATCGCAGCGCGTCAGAAAATGTTTGCCGGATAAACTCGTGTGGCAAATATTGCTAATTAGCGTTTTTCTATAAACTCTACGTCTACCTTGATGTCGACCTTGTCGCCGACAAAAGGTAACCAGTTTTTCAGCCCAAAATCAGACCGTTCAATTGTTGTTGTGGCGGAAAACCCGACTGTGCGGTCGCGGGTCAACGGGTTGGTGCCGCTGCCGATAAAATGTGCCTCAAGCACAACTGGTTTGGTGATGCCGCGAATGGTCAAAACACCGGCAATGGTCGCATCTTTGTCGGAGGTTTGGTCGACGGACGTTGAAGTAAACCGAATGACAGGATTGTCTGTGCTTGCAAACATGTCGTCCGCCAACAATAGCTCGTCCAGCTCGCTGACGCCGGTGTGGATGCTTTCGGCTTTAATATCAATTGTTACACTGCTGTTTTCGGGGTTTTCGCTGTCCAGATCCAACGAGCCGGACAGGGTATCAAAGCGCGCCCGGAAGGTGGAAAAACCGAAATGAGACACCGAAAACAAAATCGAAGCATGGTCCGGGTCCAGCTGATAGGCCCCGGCTCGTGCCCTGGCGGCATTTTCGTTGAGCGGGTAAACAACCGACACAACCGATGCACAGCCTGCAATCATTAAAACTGCCGCAATTACAGTTATGCGGACGAAAGGTTTATTGTTGATCATGGCACACTCCGTTCTGCGACAACATGTAGGGACACGGCCACATCAAGGCCAACCCATTTGCCCTCTGACCAGGGTCCCGACCCAACACCAAAGTCTGTACGATTTAGGGTAATTTCCGACCTCATTTCGGCGCGGTTGCCATCGATTTTCAAGTGGACCGGCAGGGTGATGGTTTTTTTGACGCCTCGCAGCGTTAGCGCTCCAGTAACAATGTAACGGTTATCGCCGATGGGTTGAAACCCTTTTGCTTCAAAGGTTGCGCTCGGGAAGGAGCTGACAAAGAACCAGTCCTCTTGCGGTATGGCTATGTCGCGCTGTGTATCGCCCGTGAAGGCGGAGGCCAAGTCGATCTCGGCCTTTACAAATGCGCTGGCCGGGTCAGCAGGATCAAATGCGATGTCAGCGTTAAAGCGATTGAATTTTCCGGAAAAGGCGACACCTGTTTGGGTGCCGCTAAATTCGATAGCGCTTTCGGTCGCAACGAGCGTCCAATCGGAAGCCGATGCTGACGGTGTCAGAAAAACCCAGAAAAAGATCAGAAAACAGGCTGTTTGATTCACTTTTTTCATGATTTGGTCCTGATTTTTGCTCGATTGGGCATCATTTTGACCAGCGTAGCGTCTTTGAGAATGAAATGGTGCCTCAGAGCGGCGGCAATGTGACCGAGAACCAACGCCGCAGCGCCGTACGCCAGTGTCTTGTGAAGTAGTTTTAGCAAACTTTCCGCATGGTCCTTGTCAGGTAAATTGCTAAAATACGGTAGATGCGGCCAGTTTAATTCGCCG
>JAJFIT010000095.1 GCA_021774775.1 Alphaproteobacteria bacterium
CGGCATGGTTGAAGATGTCGAGGGCAATAAATTGCTGGTCGCGTTTGAAAAAGCCGGGACAAAGCGCGTTGTCGATCGATTTGTCAGGTCTGCTTAAGCTGGCCTACTTAACCCGAAAGGAATAAACGTGGGCCAATCTGGATGGCGGCTAACGGGCGAACTAGCGCCAGAGCTTGCAGAGAAGTTTGAGGGCGACCTGGAGCAGTTTGCCGACACGCGGGGGCAGATTCCGCCCACCCTGTCGCGCTTCGAGCAAGCCGGCCTGCCCCTGTGGCAGGTGGATATTTATTTTGCCAAACAGCCCGCGCCAGATTTCCTGTCTGAACTGATGGACTATGCAGGCCTTGCCGATTGGAGCTATGACCTCGGACCGCTGGAGGACCGCGACTGGGTCTCGGAAAGTCAAAAGCTGCTATCGCCAGTGCGTGCCGGGCGATTTCTTGTTTTTGGGTCTCATGATGCTGATAAAGCCGACGACGCCCTGATTAATCTGCAGATTGATGCGGGGCAAGCGTTTGGGACGGGAAAACATGAGACAACATCAGCGTGCCTGAGCCTGCTGGATGGTTTGGCAGACAGTATGTCAACGCCCTCGGTGCTGGACATAGGAACCGGTTCGGCGGTTTTGGCATTGGCCGTGGCAAAAACATGGCCATCAGCGCGCATTACCGCAACGGACATTGACCCTGTGGCGGTGGATGTTTCCAGGGAAAACTGCGCCATCAACAATATTGCTGCGCGCGAGACGGTTAGCCAACAACCGGGCATCGCCCTGTTGGTTGCTGACGGCCTTAACCACCCTGCACTACTGTCAGAGCAGCCCTATTCCATTGTATTTGCCAATATTCTCGCTGGTCCGCTGATTGATATGGCGGCCTCAATAGCGGCCAGTGTCGAGCAGAACGGTGTTCTTATTCTCTCAGGCCTGCTGATGAGCCAAAAGCCAGACGTTCTTGAAGCTTACCAGAACAAAGACATGACGTTGGAGACCGACTGTGAGCGCGGCGAATGGGCAGCCCTTCAACTGCGCAAGAGCTGACCCGGTGGTTCAGACATGAAAAAAGCCCACAGCGAAATTCTGTAGGCTCTCATCATTTTGGTGCTGGTGGATAACCAGCGATCGGTCGACCGGCTTAATGGGCGAAAGCGCCGTCCGCCGAGTAACCGCCAACAATCCTGCCCCAGCTTGCCGGGCGAACAATACGGAAAGACGTTGATGCTTTCTTTTCGTTCTGGCCGACAACTTCAAACAGGCGTCCTGTGCGGCTAACTTCAGGTGCGATCGGTGTTCCGATTACGCCCGGAGTTTGACCTTTTGTTGCCAATAGACCCATGAATGAGTTCTCTGTGATCAATTCGATCTCTACTTGCTTGCGTGCCATGGTCTGGCTCCTCAATACTCGCTAATTTTTTTATTCCTGCTGTTGCAGGTTTCAGTGCATTTGCGCTGACAACGGATATATAGGGCGGGGAATACTCACTCAGTAGAGGTATTTATCGCGTAGTAGCCATGCAAAAAACGCATAGCTTAATATTTTAGCTATCATGAATTTGTAATAATGTGTGTCTGCTGCGTGTGGCTAAAACAGCGGGTACTTTATCGCGGCTATCATCAAGCCTAACAAAGCCGACCACACCGCAATGCCGCCAACAACATAAGGTTTTGTCATCTTGCGTTCGAACCAAAGCCGCGGTTTGATGCCTTTTGCCAAAAACACCATTAAGCCGGACAAATTAACGCACACGATATTCACCGAAACCATCAACAGCGCGCCGTAAGCAAGCTTGAACTCACCCGCACCAGCCATATAGCCAAATGTGGCAGCCGGCGGTAATATGGCGACGGCGACCATGACACCGACCAAGGTCATCGACAGGCCAGATGTCAGGGATAAAACACCAGCAACCCCGGAAGCGACCGCAAGGGCAACACCGTCCATGCCAATTGAGGTTCGCGACATCAACTCCTGACTAACCGGAACACCATCGCCAAGGTAACCATAAGCTGCGCTAACAAGGACCGCAAAGCCGACACCGATCGTTCCGGTCAGAAAAGCCTGGCGCATAAGCTCCTTATTGCCCAGCGACGTTGCGAAGGCAAAAGCAAGGTTTGGTCCTAAAAACGGTGCAATAACCATGGCCCCAACGACAACGGCGATGTTGTCTTGTAACAATCCGATGATGGCCACAAGCGTGGACAAAAAAGTGAGCAGCAGATAGTTGAAATCCAGCTCGGCGCCCCGTTCCATCTTGACCAACAGCTCTTCTCTTGTGTCCACACTACCAGTGGAACCAGCCGTAGGGATTGTCGTATCAACGGTAAATATATTGATTCTGAAACGCGGTGACATTTTCACCAGATTCTGCAAATCATCAACAAGGCGCTGGCGGTGCGCCGAATCGGCAAGCAAGCTGTATACCGCGTGATCGCCGTCAGTATCACAGTCTTTATGGAACGATATCACGCCTTCCATTTCCGAAATTTTCCGGATGCTTTGCTCCGCAGCCAGCGGTGCCGTAACCTGCAGCATTTTCAGCGCCATCATTCCCTCCCCACAGCAATTAACACCGGTGGTGCAATTGGATGGTAGGCGGCACTCAAGCCGAAGTAAAGGCGATCCATTCATCTTCAGACATGGTGCGCACGCCCAGTTCGTTCGCACGCTTCAGCTTCGATCCAGCACCGGGTCCAGCCACAACATAATCTGTTTTCTTGGAAACCGAGCCCGCAACTTTAGCACCCAGCGCCTCAGCTCCCGCCTTTGCTTCCGCGCGGGTCAACGCCACCAGCGAGCCGGTAAAGACGACGGTTTTACCCGATATGGGGCTATCGGATGC
>JAJFIT010000096.1 GCA_021774775.1 Alphaproteobacteria bacterium
GGATCGATAAAGGCCTTGGTATCGAAGTTCATATTCAGTTCGTTCCAGTTTACCGTATTGGAAACGGCCTTGCCGCGAAAGTCTTCAATGGTGCGGTATCCCTTTTGGTCCATGAAGGCGGAAAGGCCGTCGATCATGTCATCGACGATACGGAAACCGTATAGCATGGCGGCGGTGCATACCTGCAAGGCATTGGCCCCCAGGGCGATAAATTCTGCGGCGTCGCGCCAGTTTTCAATGCCACCGATGGCGGAAATATCCAGGCCTTGCGTTTCAACCGCGCGGGCGATCTCAGCTACCATATTAAGGGCGATAGGTTTGACTGCCGAGCCGCAGTAACCGCCGTGGGTTCCCTTGCCGTCAACAACCGGGTTCGGGGCCATTTCGTCAAGGTCCACTGATACAATGGAGTTTACCGTGTTGATTAGCGACACCGCATGGGCACCGCCTTGTTTTGCGGCCTCAGCGGGCCACAGGATATTGGTGATATTGGGCGTCAGTTTGGTGAAAACCGGAATATCAACCGCCTCGCGGACCCAGCGGGTGGTTTGCTCGACCATTTCAGGCACCTGCCCGATGGCGGAGCCCATGCCGCGCTCGCACATGCCGTGCGGACAGCCCAGGTTAAGCTCGATGCCGTGTACGCCCGAGTTAGCTATTTTGATCGCCAATTCTTTCCAGGCCTGTTCGTCAATTTCCGCCATCATTGAGCCGATGATGACCCGGTCTGGCCATTCTTTACGGCATTGTTCAATTTCGCGCAGGTTTGTCTCCAGCGGCCGGTCGGAAATCAGCTCGATGTTGTTGATACCGATAACACCGCCGCCGGTGTCCTGGTGCACACCGTAGCGGCTGGACACATTCACAACTGGTGGGTCGATGCCCAGGGTTTTCCACACAACGCCACCCCAACCGGCGTTAAAGGAGCGGACAACATTATAATATTTGTCGGTTGGCGGTGCCGAGGCCAGCCAAAAGGGGTTGATGCTTTCAACGCCGCCGATAACGCATCCCAGATCAGCCATTATGCGTTCCTTCGCTTGTCAGATAGTCATTGATGGCGTGGGCCGCTTGTTTGCCGTCTTCAACCGCTTGTACGGTCAGGTCCTCGCCGGTGTTGATACAATCACCGCCCGCAAAAACACCGGAAATATTGGTGGCAAAATTTGCGGTTATAGCGATTTTTCCACCAGCAATCTCGAACCCTTTCAGGGGTGCGATATCCAGCTGCTGGCCGATGGCTTTCATCACGGTGTCTGCCTTCACGTCAAAGGTGTCGCCGGTTCCAGCCAGCTTGCCGTTCAGCATTTTGGTGCGCTCAAATGTCATGCTGGTAATCTGGTCGCTACCGCTGATAGCTACAGGCTTGGCCCACAGCTCTACCATCACGCCGTTTTTGCGCGCCAGTTCAACCTCATAGGCTGTGGCGCTCATGGCCGCCTCGCCGCGGCGATAAACCAGTGTTACATTCCCGGCGCCCAGTTTTTTCGCCTGCACTGCTGCGTCAACGGCGGTGTTGCCGCCGCCGATAACGACAATATCACTGCCGATAGCCATTTGGGCTTTGTCATCTGTCTGGCGCAGGGCTTCGATGAAATCAATAGCGTCGGTAACGCCGCCCATATCTTCCCGGTCCAACCCCAGTTTGTTGGTGCTGCCAAGACCCACCGACAGGAAAACTGCATCAAACCTTTCAAGCAGATCCTGTAGGCTTAAGTTGCCACCAAGCGTTTGGCCGTATTTGATCTCAATGCCGCCGATATCAAGCAGGAACTCGACCTCTTTTTGGGCAAAATTATCGACCATTTTATAGGCGGCGAGACCATATTCATTGAGACCACCGGGTTTTTTCTTTGCTTCAAATAGTGTAGTTGTGTGGCCAAGCATTGCCGCCCGGTGCGCACACGAAAGGCCTGCTGGTCCGGCGCCGACAACGGCAATGTGCTTGCCGCTGTCTTTGTCGCGCTCAAAAGGGTGCGCGCCGCCAGCCGCCATCAGGTGATCAACCGCGTATCGCTGCAGCAGGCCAATTTCAACCGGGTCTTCGTCGCCGTGGTTGTAGACGCAGGCCTGTTCGCACAGCACTTCCGTTGGGCAGGCGCGGGCACAGGTTCCACCCATAATATTTTCAGAGAGAATTGTGCGCGCCGCGCCCATCACATTGTCGGTGCGGATTTGATGAATGAATGTGGGGATATCGATTGATGTAGGGCACGCTTGTATGCAGGGGGCGTCATAGCAATAAATGCAATGGTCTGCCGCGCCGACAGCTTGCAGTGCATTCAGGGGCTTGTGCAAATCGTCGAAATTAGCTGCAATATCGCTATCGGAAATACAACTACTGTTCAATTTGTTGCCAGTGTCAGATGGCATATCCACTCCCTTTTCTCATTTCCCTGTCTTAGCCTACCCATTCTTGACCAAACAGTCAAGAATGGTAACGGATGACTATTTAGCCTGTAGTCGCAACTACAAACGCAGGGAAATCACAAAACCGGCAATGGGGTTTTGCAACCATGCGAAGGCTGATAGGGTCCCAAAAGGGAAAATGATTGAGGGGCAGGGCGAATGAAACAATTTATTATCGGTGCAACACTTGCGGTTGGCATTGTATCGTGCGCGCCAGCCGAGCCTGAATCTTTCTCGTTTGTTGAAGCGACAATTGCTGATGTACAAACGGCGGTGACAAGTGGCCGCATGACCTGCCGCCAGATAGTGCAGGGCTATCTTGATCGCATTGCAAAGTATGATGCGCCGTCGGGCCTGAACGCTATTTCCATGATCAATCCCGGTGCACTCAGTCGTGCCGATGAAACCGATACCGCACTGTCGAATGGCGAAGATGTTGGCCCGCTATTTTGTGCGCCAATTCTGGTCAAAGACAATTTCGATACTCATGACCTGCCGACAACGGGTGGCTCCATCGCGCTCAAGGGCAGCATTCCACCGGACGACGCCTTTATGGTGCGCAAGCTCCGTGAAGCGGGGGCGATTGTGCTGGCCAAGACCAACATGGCCGAATGGGCCTTCAGCCCGCGCCAAACTGTCAGCTCGTCGTTTGGTACTACCGCCAATGCTTACGATCTGACCAAAACACCAGCCGGTTCCAGTGGTGGCACAGCGTCGGGCACCGCAGCCAGTTTTGGTGTTGCCGGCATGGGATCGGATACCGGCAATTCAATCCGCGGCCCATCGTCGCATTTGGCGTTGTTTGGTATCCGCTCGACCATCGGCCTTACCAGCCGTGACGGGGTTATTCCCTTGTCGTTTGACTGGGATATAGCCGGTCCGATGACCCGCACGGTTACCGACGGCGCGCGTATGTTTGATGTGGTTGCAGGCTACGACCCTGCTGATCCCTTTACCGAGCTTGGCAAAGGCAAGCGGGAAAAAGATTATACCGTGTTTCTGAATGCGGACGGTCTGAAGGGTGCGCGCATCGGGGTGCTTCGGGCGTTGGTTAACACCGATGATGCTGATCCGGAAGTTATTGCGGTTTTTGAGCAAGCCATTGCCGACCTGCGCGCTGCCGGTGCTACCGTCGTGGACCCATTTACTGTTGAGAATTTCGCCGCCCATTTTGATGCGGACGCCTTCTGTGTTCGCTTTCGCTATGACATGCAACAATATTTGAAATCATTGGGACCAAACGCGCCGATCAAGGATGTGATGGAAGTCTATGAAAGCGGCGACTATTCACCCTATATTAAGGAAGGGTTGGAATTTTTTGGCGGCAAACCACTGGGCCAGCATCCGGAGCAGGCAGACCCGCCGTGCCTCGATTATCCCAAACACCCTGCACGCAAAGCCTATATGGACGATGTGATTGCGGCGATGGATGCGACAAATGTGGATGCCATTATTTACCCTACATGGACCAATCCGCCTGCGCCGCTTGCGACCGCGCTTGAGGATTATAAAGGCGACAACAGCCAATTGGTTGCGCCTGCAACCGGCCTGCCAGCCGTATCCGTGCCAATGGGTTATACCCGCGGTGTGCTGCCGGCGGGTCTGCAGATTCTGGGCCGGCCATACGCCGAGGGTTTGTTGATCAAGCTGTCGTATGCATACGAGCAGGCAACCAGGCACCGGCACCCGCCTGAATTGTTTGCAGCAGAGTAAATTACCGCCAGAATTCGACGTAAAACTTCACCGGGCCAACCGGTGTCACATGATGACGCATTTCAGGCTCAACGGTGCCAACATCGCCGGGGCTTAACAGTTTGGTCTGGTCCCTCGACGGTATGATATACATAAGCTTGCCGCTTTCCACATGGATCTGGCCCCAGACACCGGCCTTGGTGTTGTGGTCTTCCAACAACCCTTTTGGCACGCTCTGCTCGGTGAAGGTGGGCGTGCGCTTATAGGCGGTCAAACCGCTCGGCATATCCTTATGCATTTCACCCACCTTATTCTGCGGACTGTTTAAGGCCGGGCAAACCAAACATCCCCAGTTGCAGGCTCTTGGCAATTAGCTCAGATTTTTCTGCAAAACGGGTTGCGATTTCGGGCGGGCACAGCTCTGCCGCTGTGTCCCGGAACAGGCCGAGCCAAATGGTGAAGTGCGCTGGTGTAACACCGGTAAGGGCCATATGTTTTGGCATGGGCTGGCCCTTATAGCGACCGCTTGTGTTCATTATAGAAGACCAGAAATTAACCATGGTCGACAGATGCGGTTCCCAGTTGGAAATAGCCTTGTCAAATACTGGGCCGAGTGCGGGGTGCGCCCGGATGCGGTCGTAAAAGGTATGTACCAGCGTCTCGATCAGTGCATCATCAACCAAATATGCCGAGTTAACCGTGCGGGTGGGAATGTGTGTGTCCTGTGTCATGTGCTGGCTCCTTAATCTGCGCCGATTGGCTCAGGGGCAGGCACTATGTCATGGCTTTTGTTCAAGCCGCCGGGGTTCCGCCCGCCTTTGATCGCGTCGGCAAAACCATGGTTACGGTCCCGGTGGCCTGCTTCATCGGCGCGAACAGCAATTACAACATCGCGAAGGGTAGCGGTTGTATCCATGTTCCAATAGTCGATGGCGATTTGCGGCGCAGGCGCATTCTTGAGGTTTCCGGCGTCAATTTCTGCCAGATAGTGGTCATAGCTGCGTACAGCTTCTTCCTCGAAATATCCCACAACCCGGTGCGCGGTTTTCGACGACAGCAGATACAGGAAAAAATAGACATTATAGAAGATCATTTGCACGATCATGATCACGATGCGCTCGGCTGCTGTGGGTTTTTAAATCTGGATGAACGTCATCAGATGCATACGCTCGTTGTCTGCTTCCTCGAGTAGTTCGGCAATCCAGCCCTGGTCGTCGCGGATATGGCGCAGGGCCTTCAGGTGCTGCAATAAGCCACCAACCATGCCGGGCACTGCAGCGACAGTTTCCAGAACAACGGCGCGGTGGCCGTATCGTTTCTGGAAGAACAGGTCGGCAAAAAATCGAAGCAGTTTAACAAATCCAAAAGCGAAGCGGTCGCTGAAGCCGGTGGGCTTATAATGGTGGCCGGCGGTGGTTGGCAGGGTGGGTTTGTTGCGTGCTGTCGTTTTTTCAGTCACTTTTGCCTCCTGGGGCACTGTGTTTGCTGTCGGCCAAAAATTTAAACATGTATATTATTTACATCATATAATAACGCTCTTGCATAAAAGCAATAAAAAAAATATATCTTTTAATAACAGGAGATATTCATGCGCTTCACTCGCTATACAGATTATTCGCTCAGGGTCCTTATGTATCTGGGCCGAAAGGGTGACGGGCTTTCTACCATTAGGGAGATCGCCGCGCGGTACGCCATTTCCGAAAACCACCTGATGAAAGTGGTCCATCAGCTGGGTCGTGGTGGCTATATTACCACCATACGTGGCCGCCAGGGAGGCATGCGGCTAGCCGCCGCGCCTGATCAGATTAATATTGGTGCAGTTGTCAGGTCATGCGAGGAAGACCTAAATGTAGTTGAATGTTTTAACGACAAAACCAACGCATGCCCGATCACGAACGTTTGCGGCCTTGCGGGTATGGTCGACGAGGCGCTCGCTGCCTTTATGGCGGTTCTTGATAGCAAAACGCTGGCTGATGTGTTGGGTCGCAGCGCCGGGCTCGGCAAAGTGTTACAACTTCAGTAGCCGGTCATCTCCAGATAACCTTTGGCCTTGTGGTTACCTGTTGCAGTAACCGGCCCTTCTCAATAGGAAATACTGGTCGTCATCTAACTATCATCTTTGGGTCCGTTTCTTGATAATGAGAGTCCCCTTCATAACCGGATGATAAATGCAGATATATCGGGTCTCGCCGATTTCCGTGGCGGTAAGGGTCCATTCCTCGCCGCGTTTCAGCTTGCCGCTATTCCAGCTTCCGTTTTCGACCGTGGCCGTGTGTGGGGCTGCATCCAAATTGATCCAGCGAACAGTGTCACCGACGCTGACGGTTAAAATTTCAGGGCTATATTTAAATCCCTTTATTTCAACAATATGGGTTTTTGCACTGCCCGATGATTCTTGCAAAGCTCTAATTTCTGCCTGTGAGTTGAAGCTACCAGTCAACACAAGAGGAATGATCAGTGCTGTGCCCAGTGAAAACATTTTCATGATCATGATAAGCTCCGGGAGTAGGCGACAGGAAAGCGCGCCCATGCGCTTTCCTGTCCACAAAGTTTAGCGGAGGTTTTTCACCATATTTACCGCATGATTTTGGTGTATTTTAAAGACCTGCAGCGCTTCACCAAGCAGGCTTTTTAACTCGCGGTTGTCGGTGCTCGGAATGAAGGTCTTTTCAACGGTTTTATTAACAAACTTATGATAGGCTAGTTCGTTGGCGGCATACGCTCGGTCAAAATTGGCACCGTGCAGGTCGGCCAGCTCGTTCAGTTTTTGGTTAGCGTCCGCAGTCAGTTTCTGACTGGTAGGGTTGTCCTCGGGGGTGGCGCCGAGTTTCGCTAGCAGCGCCAACGCCTGATCGTTCACCGCTTCGTGGTCCTGCAACATCAGTTGCGCAAAGTCACGAACGGCGGGGTTTGCTGATTTTGCTAGTGCCAGATGAGCATAGCGAATATCAATATTGCCTGCGGTATAGGCGATATGCGCAATCTGCATATCGGATGGGCCACTGTCTGCCACTGCCGCGCCTGAAAGCGCCAAGCCAACAACTGTGGTGCCTGTCATCAGAATTTCTTTTAACATTCCAAGTCTCCATATTTTGCTGCCGACTTCGTCGCAGCATCGGTTGAACTTCCTCGTGGAAGCTTGTTGCCTATATAAAAAATTCTGGATGATTGGCTATGCCTTCGGCGTAATTGAGTACGTTTGGCATACTAGATGGGACGATCTGCAAAAAACGTCAGTGTTTTATCTCGCCGGTTCAGAGTATAGCTGTAGAGCGCCGAAACCCCAGGAACAGACCACAAGGATTATAGGGCATGGATATACTTGATGATATTCTTGATACGCTCAACATGAAGGGTGTCTTCTATTTTAGGACCGATTTTTCACCGCCCTGGGGTGTGAAAGTGCCTCAATTAGAGCAGACTGCCCGTTTTCATCTAGTGGTGGAAGGCACCTGTTACATACAGTTTCCTTCGGGTGACAGCGCGTATCTAAATGCAGGTGATTTGGTTTTGATACCGCACGGGGCAACACATTCTATTTCCTGTACGCCTGAGACCCCAATATGTGATTTGGAAACGGCGCTCACTACAGCTGGCTACAAAAATGATGGTGTCCTGGTGGTGGGTGACGGCGATCCTACGGCAACAACACAGTTGATATGTGGGCATTTTTCGTTTCGTAAGGATGCAGATCACCCGCTCCTCCGCGCTTTACCGGATCACATGCTGGTTACGGCGTCAGACCGTGCCAGAAACCAATGGCTTGATGAAACCCTGCGTCTGGTGGTGCGGTGTGTGTTTGCAGAGAATCTCGGTGGTGTAACAACTGTGACCCGGTTGTCAGAGATTGTTTTCATAGAACTCCTTAGAACCGGTGTCATCATGAATGCTGAGTTTAATGCTGTTTTGAAAGCTTTTACAGATGGCCAGATCGGGCGGGCGCTTTTATACATCCATCAGAACCTTGCCGAACCTTGGACGGTTGCCAGTTTGGCGTCGGAGGTGGGCATGTCGCGCAGTCGGTTTGCTGAACGCTTTAGCGACCTGGTAGGCACAGGCCCCATGTCTTACCTGTCAGACTGGCGCCTGCAAAAGGCGCTCGCACTTCTTGATACTTCACGTTACAGCGTGCAGGAGGTTTCAGGGCAAATCGGGTATCTGTCACCCGCTGCTTTCACACGCGCCTTTTCTGGCAAATTTGGCGTATCGCCCACACATTACCGCAGGAACCTGTACTGAATGTCGATGGTCCCACATTCATGGGATTATACAGATAGGCGCTAGTTAAAGGGAAGATCAATAACCGGTCATCTCCAGATACCCTTCAGCCCTGTGGCTGCCAGTTGCAGTAACCGGACCTTCCCAATAGGAAATACTGGTGGTCATCCAGCTATTGTCATTCAGCGCCTTGACGGTAAGTGCAACATTTTTTGATGGTATTTTTACTGACCACTCGACAGGGATTTTGCGCCCGGCGACAGTGGCGAACCGGACCGGCTGCATGTCCAGCGCCGCACCCTCAAGCATCCCTGTTTGTCCCTCGGGCGTGATCCATGTGCCGGACCGGAAGGGTTGCCTTTCGTCACTGCGCAGGCCAAATAACATCAGTTTTTCGCCCGTTTCAAAACGAAGCGAAAACCAATCCCAGCCCGTCTGGTTGCTGGCCAATGGTTGGCTGGACCATTCGCGGTCAAGCCAAGCGTTCCCCACCACTTTCAGTTGCTCGCCCTCCAGGTCGATGGTTCCGTTAACTTCAAGGAACGGGTTACTGAAATAATAGGACGCTTGCCCGGCGTCTGACTTGACGCTGTAGCCCGCGTCGCCGTGCATCACCATTGGGCCTGTTTGGGCTAGCTGGAGGGCGTATGCAAAATTGTCACTATGAGCGTTGATGGTGTATTTGGCTTTATTGTCTTCGCTAGCGGTTTTTTGAGTGAAGCTCCAATCGTCAATCCATGCTTCGAACGGGGCAGGAAATGCGCCGGTCTGGCCGATGCCGCCACGGGCAATTTTTTCGGCGGAAAAATGCTGATCAGCACTGGTCAGCGCAGCGTGCCCCATCCAGAATTCGCTGGTAGACCAATGGTTTTGTGCTGGTTTCTCCATAGCGGGCTCGGTTGCCTGGCGGAACAGGGTCCACTGTGCGCCAAAACGTCGTCCGTCCTCAGCGGTCAGGGTGGCTGTGACATACCACCATTCTATCCGGAACTCAGGGTGGGGGCCAAAATCATCGGGGAACCGGATTTCCCGGCCGGGCACCACCTTGGCAAAACCGTCCGTGTTGCTGCCAAGGCCCGCAAACCCCTGACCAGAAGTGGGTGCAGCCAGTACGAGTATTGCAAATAGGGCAAGGCACACTGGTTTAATGGTCATTGGCAAATACCTTCGACAGCAGTGCAGGCGGTGTTTTTTGCAGCTTTAACGCAGGATAAATCGCCGCGACAAGCGCGCTCAACAGCCCAAGCAATCCGATAACCGTCCACTGTGACGGAAACAAATGCAGCGGCAGCCGCCAGCCAAAAGCTTCAACGTTAACAACCGCAACCAAACACCACGTAATGGCAATTCCCAGTGGTATCGCCGCGACAGCGGTTAGAACCGATAGAAGCATTATCTTCGCCAGCTCATAAAGCGCCAGTTTTCGTCTGGGTACTCCCATCGCCCACAGGGGGGCGACACCGGATATGCGCGCGCCTGAAAGCGCCAGCAGGCTGGTAAACATGGCGATGGCGGCAACCCCCAGCGTCAGGCCGCTGAGGGCATCTGAAATGGTGAAGGTTTTCTCGAAAATGCCGCGCGAAAAGCCTTTGAGTGCGGCTTGATCGATGATCTGGCTGCTGGGCAAGTCAAATTCTTTGATGATGGTGGTGCGGACCTGATTGCTGGCAGATGTTATGAGCGCGAACCTGCGCTGGGTGGCGTCAGGCCAATTGGCCACCAATGTATGGTTAACCATGCGGACTTCCGCGCGCGGGTTGCCGTAATCGGAGTAGACACCCGCGATAGTGAACCTATTTGGCCCAGCGGCGGTTTTCAGTGTAACACTGTCATCAACCCATCTGTTGTAGCGGCGGGCCAACTGTTCGTTGACCAGGACCGAACCACCGGAAACCGTCTGGTCCCAAACAGCGGGGGTAGCTTCCAGAAAGCTCCATGTGCTGCGGTATGAAGCATGATCCTCAAAACCAACTATATTGACAGGTTGACCGCCGATATGGCTGGTGGCCCCGGTAATGGGCAGCACCGCCTCTATTGCCGGTTGGCCCGCAGTCCAGGCCTTGATTGAGCGCCCCTGTTCCTTTGTGGCCGCCAGCAAATACAAGTCGGCGGACAGGCGTTCTTCGAGAAACGCATCGAAAGTGCCACGAAACCCGCTGACCATCCCGCTGACGCCGATGTTGGTGCCCAGTGCCAGCATCAAGGCCATCAGGGCGAGGGAAAGCCCGGTCAGTTGTTGGCGGGCATCGGCCCAAAACCATCTGCCGAGCGGCGTTGAGGCGAAATGCAAGCCGATAGCAAGGAAGGTCTTCAACAAGAGGGGCAACAGAAAAGCAGCCGAGAGCAATACACCGGCCATTACCCCGAATGCCGCCATTAATCCATGGCCAAAACCATAGGAAATCAGAGCCAAAGTCAGGAAAACCAGAGCCAAAGTCGCTTTTATGGTGATGGTTTTGTTCTGTTTGGCCCACCACGCGTCAGTGCCTTTGAACTCCAGCAACGACATTTTTGAAACCCGGTAAAAACCACCAAATGCCGCCGCCAAAACACCCAGCACACTGATGGCAATACCGCCGACCCACCATGATGCGTCAAGCGACAGGCTGCCGCTGAGGCGGGCACCATATAGGCCGCGCAGGCTGGCGGCGATATCCGGCAACAGCAAGCTGGCAATAATATAGCCCAGTACAACACCGAGGCTGCCAGCTATGATCGCCAAACCGGTCATCTCCACAATCATAAGACCTAATAGCTGCCGCCGCGAAACCCCGCATATCCTGAGGGTTCGAATGCTGGACAGTCGGTCTTCAATGGCCAGTCCAATTGCGGAATAAACAATAAACAACCCCACAAGAAAACACAGCAGGCCAAAGGCGGTGAGATTGAGGTGAAAGCTGTCGGTCAGGCCGTTAAGATCAACTTGCTGCGCCGCTTCCTCGAATTTGAGTGTTTGGTTCCAGGGGGCGGGCAAGTCTGTCAGTTCGAACAGGCCAGACCGGGGCAGCAATAGTTTTGATAGCCGCCCCTCCATATTCAATAGACGCTGGACTGTTGTTATATCGCCGATCGCCGTACCGTCGGCGAAGTCCGGTCTTACTTCCACCTTGGGCGGCGTTTCTATTGGTTGGCTCAAAAAATACGCCTCAAGCTGCGCCGCTGTCTCAGCGCCCGCATACAGCATCCCCGGCGGTTGGATAAAGGCCAGCATTTGCTGTCCATCGGGGTTTGCAGGCACCGTGGTCCCAGCCGAACCAGTCAAATCAAATGCGCCGCCTCGGTTGGTTAGGGGGTCGATACCGGTTAACTCGATAACCGTGTCTTGGTGCAGGAAGCGGCCAACAACAATCGGTGTCACGGCAATGCCCGCGCGCCGCAACGCAGCAAAGGCGCGTTGGTCAAGGGCTCCGCCGTCAGCGCTAACCAGCGCCGGGCGGCCTGCACCTTCAACGACCGCCGCTGCCGCCGCGTAATTTGCGCGGGCGTGGCTGTTCAGTGCCTGCACTGCCGTCCAAAGGGCGGTTGCTGCTGCCAATCCCACAACAAGCGTGATGGCCTGGATTTTGTGGCGCCTCCAATGGCTGATCAAGGCACGGACGATGACCAAAAGCCCCGGTCTTCCAGCAGAATGCACGTTTGGCGGCGGGCGGGTCATGACAACTGGCCACCGCAGAGCCGGAGAATGCGGTCCGCACGTTTTGCCAGGCGGCTGCTGTGGGTTGCCAGCAACAGCGTGCAGCCGGTTTGCGCGATCAATTCAAAGGCGATATCCAAAACAATATCGCTGTTGGCTTCGTCCAGATTTCCGGTGGGTTCGTCGGCGAGAATAAGGCTGGGCTTCGCCGCAAATGACCGGGCGATTGCCAGTCTTTGTTGTTGGCCACCAGACAGCTGCTCGGGGTAGCGGTGCATCAAATCGTTCAGGTCAAGTCGGTCGGACAATTCGTTTGTCCAATTCGGGTCATATCGGCCAGCCAGCAGGGCTTCAAACGACAGATTATCTGCAACCGTCATGCTGGTTATCAGGTTAAATCGCTGAAATATCAGGCTTAGTTTCTCGCGCCTGAGGGCGGCGCGTCCGGCCTCGTCGAGGACGGCAACATCTGCTTCGCCGATTTTCACAGATCCCGCCTGGATTGGCTCCAGCCCTGCAATTACATGCAGGAGCGTACTTTTTCCGCAGCCGGATTCTCCGACAAGTGCGATCTTCTCACCGGCTTGAATGTCCAGCGACAGGTTTTTCAGCACGTCCATTTCGCCCTGGGGCGTGGAGTAGGACTTGCGTAAATTGTCTATTTTCAACATGGCATAATGCCTTCAGGACCGGGAGCTAGATTGTCAATTGTGAGTGGTTCCGTCATCAATGACCATAACCACACGTTCGTTACCAGTATAAATAGGAATGTAGATCGGCCATTCAATAATGAACAGCCGATACGGGTTTCATTTGCAGCATGTTTGGTTATAATATAGCATAAATTGCTGCTGAATAACTGGTCTATTGTTAGAAGATTAAAAGCAGTGTGAACAAAACGACAGAAAAATCAGATGAGGACAAGAAGATGAAATTCGTAAAAGCATTGATACTGGCATGTATTGTTTCGTTACCGACTCTAGCCGATACCGCAGAAGACAAAGTGGCAATCAAAGCTGCTGTGTTTGATTATTTTCACGGTCAAGGCGAAGCCAGCCATGACCGCTTGTTCCGTGCTTTTGACGCAGACAATGCAACGATGGTTGGTGTAACCAAGGCCGATGACGGCAAAGACGCGGTGCGCTCATGGAAAGACATGAACGAGGTTCTTCGCAGCTGGTCCGCCAATGCAAGTCCAGCTGGTGGCAACCGCGACGGAGCAATTATCAGCACAAATATCGTCGATGACCGTTTGGCGGTTGTTCTGTTCCGTTCAACTGACCGTTTTTACGATGCCCTGACGCTGGGCAAGGTGAACGGTCAGTGGAAAATCATCGCCAAGGCTTTCGTGCTACAATAATTGCACGCAGTCCTGGCATCCAGCGGTAGGCTGGCGGCGGTGTCTCGTACTTAGGGCTTTTGCGGGCTGGGGTTCAGGCCCCGCTCGCCTCGCATCCAGGCATCCAGTAAACCGAAACTGTCCATGGACGGATGAAGCTTGTTGGCCTCCACCATGGCGGCAATTTCGTCGGCAGTTGCGCGCGTGCCGCGCCAGTCACTGTTGGCAAAATGCAGGATAGCATGTCCGGCGATTGATGCGTTTTTCTTCAGCTGCACCAAGTCTACTTTGTCGAATGTGTCTGACTGCGCATGATAGTTGGACGCATAGGTTGCGTCTTCCTGGTTGGCGATCAGGTTAGGTACACCGTACATCATGAAGTCGTAATTATCTGTGCCCACCAGAGGTGCTGCAATATTGGCAAAAGGCCCGCGGGGCTCAATGACCGTCATTGCGCGGTTGGTTTCCTCTAGCAACCCTGCGCCGCCGTTGACAAAATATCCGGTGATGCGCCCACCACCGATGTCGTGGGTAATGCTGACAATGTGATTATCCATCTGGGCCATATG
>JAJFIT010000097.1 GCA_021774775.1 Alphaproteobacteria bacterium
GCTCGCTATGCGGTCAACTCTGCGAAAGGTGCACTTTTGCCAAGCGTTGGCTTTAGAGCAGGGTATCAACGCCAGGACAGTCTGGCTCGGGACAACACGGGGATTTCAACAATTGTGCAGGGGACCGATACCCGCACAGCTACAATTCAGGTCTCTGTGCCGCTGTACAATGGCGGTGCGCGGCATTCGTCGGTTCGCCGGGCCAAGCAAGTGCGTAGCCAGCGCTTGATGGAAATTTATCAGGCCGAACGTTCGGCGCAGGAACTGGCGCTTGTTGCATGGGATAATCACCGTGCGTCAAAGGGCCAGATCGTTTCCAGTGAAGCGCAGGTTCGCGCTAATGAGATTGCGCTCGAAGGTGTGCGTCAGGAAGCCTATGTTGGTTCGCGCACCACACTTGATGTGCTGAATGCCGAACAGGAACTGTTGAATTCGCGCGTTTCACTTGTGCGGGCACAGCGAAACGAATCTGTTGCGGCATATACTTTGGTGCAAGCGCTTGGTCGCTTGACCGCGCGCGGGATTGGCCTGGGCGTCGACCTGTATGATGAAACGGCTTACTTTGACAAGGTCAATGACAAGTTTATCGGCCTCGATACCAAAGTTCGCTAGTCGCAAGACGGTTGAATTATCCATAGGGAGCTTCCGGGCTCCCTTTTTTGTTAACCAGTCCTTAAAGCCTTTAGGCGATGGTTCCCTTTAACTGCCTTAGTTCTATTAAGAATTATTGACAGCCTACTCATGAGACGGTACCTGTTTCTGAGGGACTATTTTAGCAATTGGCGGGTCTATGAGCGCTAACGCATCTGAAGACGAACCGACTATGGAAGAAATTCTGGCGTCTATCCGCCGGATAATTTCAGACGAGTCGGAAGAAGAGGGTGAGCTGGAGGCGGAAGATGATTCTTTCGACGAAGAAGCTGCGCCAGATGCGGAACCAGAGCCTGAACCGGAACCAGAGCCCGAGCCTGTGGCAGACCCCGAGCCAGAACCTGAGCCCGCGCCGGAGCCAGAACCAGAACCCGTTCCTGAGCCGGTCGTTGAACCTGTTGCAGAAATTCCCGAACCAGCACTCGAACCAGCCCCGTCACCTGCGCCAATTCCTGAGCCGGAAGAAGATATTCTCGAGCTAACAGATTTAGCGTCTGCCGGTGATATCGAATCTATTGTTTCGCCCACGGTTGAAACTCAGGCGGCTGACAGTTTCGCGCATCTCACACATTTGATGGTGCAAGGATACGGCGGCGCGGAAAACACGCTGGAATCGCTCGTGCGTGCTATGCTCAAGCCAATGTTGCAGGCATGGTTGGATGAAAATCTGCCGTCGATTGTTGAAGATGCGGTTGAGCGCGAAGTTGCCAGAATCTCTCGTCGGCAGTAACCTTTTTTCGTTAATATCGTTAATCATGATGAGGCAGCAGCCAGCGGCCTCGCTGCGTTATGACACGGCTTGATCGGCACGCACCGCAAGTCAAGATTAATGACTGTCAGAGCCACCCAGTCTTGTTGATGAAAGAGGTCGTGACCGCGACTTTGCGGAATATATGGTTAGAACCGGATAGATCGGTATTTTCGGTCCAAAGAACTTCACTTTGAAATCCTCATTGTTCGGGGTGTATACGGCACCGTCGATAATTTGGACCGGATCTCCGTCTTCATCAACTAACGGCGAGAGCAACAGCCGTTTGCCGTGGAAATCGACCACGTGACGGTATTGTGCCAACATGCTGGCACCTATCAGGCCATCTCTTTCTTCTGATTGCTCCGGCACCGAGCTGGCGATGAAAATGGGTAAATTCTCAAAAAACAGGTTACCGAAACTGACGTTGGCCGCAGTCAAAACCCCCATTTGGTTTGCGGTCAATTGCCTGCGTTCCGTTAGCGAAGTGGCCTGCATAAAGTGTTTTTTGCTCCAGAAAACCATGCCGCCCGGGTAGCCGCTATCAAGCAGCATATTTTTTACGCTGCTACGTTTTTCCCATGGCAGTTGGGATTTAAATGCGATGTACGGTGTGTGGCCCAACATCTTAAGTCGGTGTTTCAGCTCGTAATTTTCTTCCAGATCGGTTCCAGGCTGATAAAGCAGCAAAGTTTCTTTCTGTGGGTCAATTTCGACCACATAACGTTCAAACAGTTCCTGGCCAATGATGCCGCTGAAGTTAGCTTCCAATGCGGTTTTGACATCCCCGTTGCCGGTGATCAGAAGGCCATTTTGGCTCACAAATGTCGATGATCCCTCTGATAGGGAAACGTCGCCTAACCGTTTGCCAATTGCCGATTTACCGATTGCTGGAAAACTGATTTTAGCTTCATCCGTTCCTTGCAATGCCGCTGCGGGAATGAGTGTTGTGTCAAAGAAAATCGAACTTGTTGCACCAGTATCAAGCAGAAATGTTACCGGGCCGTCCGGACCATCAAACCTGATGTGGGTTCGATTGTCGATAATCTCGATGGGAAAGGTAGCAACCGGTGCCGGTGTCGCCTGCGCGACCATGCTTGCCAAAAGCGAAAAGGAAATCAAAATACAGAGTTTGAGTTTTAAAAACCGGCTAATCATTGCAAAATCATACGCTTTTTCGCAATTTTACGCAATTCAATCCGGAAATCATGCGACGAATTGCCGGTTAGTTGGGATGAAGTGTGCTTTTACGCCAGTGGCTCATGGGCAGTTGGGATCACTCGTTCCTGATGACTGTTTTCATCGCGATGGATCGCTCGCCCTTGAAGTCAGCCTGTAGGAAAGGATTGTTGTTTGGCGGATAGAATGTACCGTCAATTTGGCGTATGAAACCTGCTTCATTCAACCGTTTGGCTAGTAACCACAGGCGTTTGTTTGACAGGTCTATGGCGTAGCCACCGTGATTCAATAGAGTTGCGCCGATAATTCCATGCCGTTTCGTCGCCTGGCGTGGTGGTGTCGGGCTCAAATACACCGGTGTCTGGGCAAACCGCGATTTGCCAAACTTGAAATTTGCCCGTCCGACGATGGCCGTTTTTCCCCACCGGCCAACCGGCGTTGCGCGTTTCGCCGCTTGCCGGTAATGGGCAATGTCCCAAAAAACAAGGGCACCGGGATAACCGGTGTCGATTAGCATTTCCTTCATGCTGGGTTTGTCTTCCCAAGGCATTTTGTTGCGAAACCGGATGTGGGGGCCGTCATCCTTCAGGAAAAGATCAAGTTCGCTCTGATAAAGAGCCGAGAGGTCTGTGCCTATTTCATACAGTGACAACGTGGCCGACTCTGGGTCCAGCTGTATGGTGAATTTGCTGAAAAACTCTCTGCCAAGAATCCCGTCATACCGCAGAAGAAGGCGCGCTTTGAGGTCGTGTTTTTCTTCGAGGAGGACAAGGTCGCGCAGAATAACCTTCTGCGGGCCGAAACCGAATTCAATCGGTGCCAGCGAATGGGCGGGTATTGTTTCATCCAGCGCGGGAAACAGCACCTGCCTGCTGCCGGTGATCGGTGACTGGTCAGCCAGCCCATTGTTGTCGGAAAACAAAATCGTAGTGGAAGCACCAGAATCCAGTAACATCGATAAAGGTCTGTTGTCCCAATCGACGGTCACGCGGATACGGTGGTTCTCGATGACAATTGGCAAAACCAGATCGGCAACCGGGCCGTCCCGGGAGGCGGCGGGATCAGCGATCACTGCCGACACAAGGCCAGCTGCAACCATCCCAATCAGCGAAAAATACGCCCTGTTTACTCGTTTTTTCATACAATCGTAAGCTAACACAAACCCCAAGTGTATTAAACACTATTGATGACAGGTGACCACTGGACCCTAAAAAGAACAATAATTCGAAATCAGGGCTTTTGTTTTGTTGCAAACTTGTGCATTTTGCGGCCCACATTGACGGAAACCGCAACGTAACGGCAATTCAGGGTAACAAGATGCTCGACAAGACATATTCACCGGCAGATATCGAAACCAAATGGTACGAGCATTGGGAAGAAACCGGCGCGTTCGAATGCGGTAAACGCCCTGACGCAGAACCATACGTTATTGTTATGCCGCCTCCCAACGTTACTGGCAGTTTGCATATGGGCCATGCGCTTGATAACGCCCTGCAGGACGCCCTGATACGGTTTGAGCGCCTGCGCGGGAAAGACACCCTGTGGCAGCCGGGCACGGACCACGCGGGCATTGCCACGCAGATGGTGGTTGAGCGCCAGATGGCAGACGAAGGTGCCAACATATCGCGCCGCGACATGGGTCGTGACGCCTTCGTTGAGCGTGTCTGGCAATGGAAGGAACAGTCCGGTGGAGCCATTACCCGCCAGTTGCGCCGTTTGGGAGCCAGTTGTGACTGGTCACGCGAAGCCTTCACCATGGACGAGGCGCGTTCTGCGGCAGTGCTTAAGAAATTTGTCCAGCTTTACCGCGAGGGCCTTGCTTATAAAGACAAGCGCCTTGTCAACTGGGATCCTAAATTTAAAACAGCGATCTCTGATCTGGAAGTCGACCAACGCGAGGTTAACGGCCATATGTGGGAGTTTGCCTATCCGCTGGTTGATGGTCCTGTTGATGGCATCTCGGAAATCACCATTGCGACTACGCGACCGGAAACCATGCTGGGCGACGGTGCTGTTGCGGTGCATCCGTCTGATGAACGCTATAAAAACCTGATTGGTAAAATGGTGCGCCTGCCTATCGCCGAGCGACATATCCCGATTATCGCTGATGAATATCCTGATCCGGAGTTTGGCTCTGGCGCAGTTAAAATTACCGGCGCGCATGACTTTAATGACTTTGAAGTGGCCCGCCGTAACAACATCCCACTGATTGTCCTGATGGACGAAGAAGCGCGGATGATTTCAACCCCGCAAAATAATGTGCCCGCGCATTACGCGGGTGTGGACCGCTATGAAGCCCGCGAGATGGTCTTGAAAGAGATCAAGGAACTGGGTTTTTACCGCGGCGTTGAAGACAAGGTAATTGCCCAGCCATTTGGTGACCGTTCCGGTGTTGTGATCGAACCGATGCTGACCGAGCAATGGTATGTAGACGCAGAAACGCTGGCGAAACCGGCGATTGAGGCGGTTGAAAGTGGAAAAACCAATTTCATTCCGAAAAACTGGGAAAAAACCTATTTTGAGTGGATGCGCAACATCCAGCCCTGGTGTGTGTCGCGCCAATTATGGTGGGGGCACCAGATCCCGGCATGGTACGCGCCTGATGGCACCGTGTTTGTGGAAGAAACCGAAGAGGCGGCGCAGGCTGCCGCAACGGCCAAATTCGGTGAGGCTGTCGCGCTAACCCGCGACGAGGACGTTCTGGATACGTGGTTCTCGTCCGCCATGTGGCCCTACAGCACAATGGGCTGGCCGGAACAAACGGCTGAGTTGGATAAATATTACCCTAACGCCACACTGATTACCGGGTTTGATATTATTTTCTTCTGGGTTGCGCGCATGATGATGTCGGGCATGCATTTCATGGGCGAAGTCCCGTTTAAGAATGTTTACATCCATGC
>JAJFIT010000098.1 GCA_021774775.1 Alphaproteobacteria bacterium
GATGTGGCCAAACTGGCCAAGCTGCAAACCGCAATTCTCGCACATGCGTACAATTTATTGCCCGTGGATGGCACGCTTGTTTACTGCGTCTGCTCGCTGGAAAAAAGCGAAGGGCCTGACCAGATAACCCGCTTTTTGAAAGCAACCGAGAGCGCAAAACGGCTACCGATAACCGCGGATGATGTGGGCGGACTGAGCGAGCTTGTCACGCTGGCGGGTGATCTTTTGTGCCTGCCATCGCATTACGGTGACAAGGGCGGCATGGACGGCTTTTATGCTGCCCGCATTACCAAAAAAAAAATATAGCAAAATATACCGCCCGCGTGGCACCCTTCGGCTTGCCCGAACCGGCGCAACCTGATAAGCAAACGCCATGCAAAAACCGATTAGAATAGCCCCGAGTATTCTTTCCGCCGATTTCGCGAAATTGGGCGAAGAAGTGCGCGCCGTCGATACAGCTGGCGCCGATTATATCCATATCGATGTGATGGACGGTCATTTTGTGCCCAACATCACCATCGGGCCAGATGTGGTCGCGGCCCTACGCCCGCACAGCAAGAAAATATTCGATGTGCATTTGATGATCGAACCGGCGGACCCCTATATCGAAGCCTTTGCCGCAGCAGGCGCTGATATCATCACCGCGCATGTTGAAGCCGGAGCGCACACCCACCGCACCTTGCAGGCGATCAGAGGGTTGGGGGTTAAATCAGGCGTGTCGCTGAACCCGGCAACACCGGCGAGCAGCATTGATTATCTGTATGAAGACCTGGATTTGATTTTGGTGATGTCGGTTAACCCCGGATTTGGGGGACAGTCTTTCATTGAAAGCCAACTGCGCAAAATTGAGACGATTCGAAAACGAATCGATTCGTTAGGGTTAGACATCGACCTTGAAGTGGACGGCGGCGTGAATATGGGCACCGTAAAACGGGTCATAGGGGCTGGCGCTGACGTGTTGGTTGCCGGCAGCGCCACCTTCAAGGGCGGACCGTCCAAATACGCCGAAAATATCAAAAACCTGCGGGGATAGACACCCATGTCAGCCGCCATTGATAAAATCGCTGGCTTTGTTTCTGCAGCACCGCTTTCGCGGTCTACCCTGCGGCGCGACACCAGTCTTCATTTATTGACAGGTAGCGCCAAAGCCACGTCAAAAGCTCTGCGCGAATGGGGATACGGCCTGGGCCTGTATGAGTTTCGTCTCAAAGGGCGCTATCCACTGCAGCTGCTGGGCAGCCCCGATGACCCCGCGCCGGGCAATGCCACACTTGGCTCGGCCATTCTCGGCGGCGACATGCTGTTCGAGGGCGAGCAACACCCGCTGCACGATGGCTTCTGGACTGATATTGCAAAAGCCACACCTGAATTTCGCCGTTACGCCCACTCGTTTCACTGGCTGCAGGATTTGGCCCATGTGGGCGACCAGCTGAAAGCGCGCGACGCAGCCGAAACCGTTCTTGGTTGGTGGTTAGCTGACGGCACGAATTGGCATCCTGAAATTTGGCAATGTGAAACACTGGCGCGGCGTTTTATCAATTGGTCTGCTCACGCGCCGCTTATTCTGTCGTCTGACGATTCGGTTTATCGCTCGGGTGTATTAACTGGAATGGCACGCCAGCTGCGTCATTTGTCGCGCTGTAACCAGGACGCCGCCGAGGGCCTGCCACAAATATATGCCGCCACTGCCTTAACGCTGGGCGGCCTGTTGTTGCCTGGTGGTGCGAACTGGCAATTGCGCGGGCTTCGTATGCTGCAAAAGACCAGCAAAAGCTTTGTACTGCCAGACGGTGGCCCTGCAAGCCGCAACGCCGCAGACGCCATTCGCACCATGCAAATGCTTATTCTGGTGCGTAACACTTTCATCGATGTAAACGCTGACCTGCCGCCGTGGGTTCAGGTGACACTTGATAAGCTGGCACCCTATGTGCGCACCATGCGCCACGGCGATGGCAGCTTTGCCCACATAGGCGGTGTGTCAGCTGAAGGCGGGCACGGCACCGACGCCATACTGGCTGCCAGCGAGGCCAAAGGGAAAGCCACAGAAAACGCCGCTCACAGCGGAATTCAGCGTACCATCGCCGGGGCCAACTGCCTGATTATCGACGCAGGCACGCCGCCCGCGCACCCCCTGTCAGGCAAAGCCGCCGCCGCGACCAGCGCCTTTGAATTCTCTGTGGGCCAGGAACGGCTGATTGTTAACATGGGTCCGGCCAGTGCACGCGGTCCAATGCCCGAGCTTGCTGCCATGGCGCGGTCTACTGCCGCCAACAGCACCCTGATAGTCGGTGACACCAACAGCAATCAAATCAGGGACGACGGTTTTATCGGTGCCGGTGTTAGCGAAACGCAGACCACGCGCGAAGTTTTAGACGACGGTGTATCGATCAAGGTAATCCACAACGGCTACGAGAAACGCTTCGGGGTATTGCATGAGCGCACTTTGTTTCTGTCCGGTGACGGAAAAAAACTCAAGGGCAGCGACAGGCTTTCCGGCCGCAAGCTTAAAAAACTGGCCGGACAATCGGTAATGCTACGGTTCCATCTTCACCCGGGCGTGCAGGCTTTCAAGGCACCTGACGGCAGAATATCGCTGGAAACACGAGGCGGTAAAACCTGGATTTTCGATATTGATGATGAAAATGCCGAAATAGAAGACAGCCTGTATCTGGCCCAGCGCGACACGCCGGTAGCTAGCAAACAGATAACCGTCTCGGTAACTGCAAATGGTACCGCCCCGATTAAATTAAACTGGACCCTCAGTGAAATAAGCGTTTGAGGCGAGCCATAATGGCCTGCCTGTTTCGCTGCCAACATGTTTAGAAAGCTTGCCTCCTATGACCACCGTTTCGATTAAACGTGCCCTTGTTTCTGTTTCCGATAAAACCGGCCTTGTTGAGCTGGGCCAAGCGCTCGATAAAGCCGGGATCGAGATCCTGTCCACTGGCGGGTCAGCAAAGGCGCTACGCGACGCCGGGGTGCCGGTTATCGAGGTGGCGGACCATACCGGTTTCCCGGAAATGATGGATGGCCGGGTGAAAACCCTGCATCCGAAAATTCACGGCGGATTGCTGGCGCTACGCGACAATGAAACCCACACGGCGGCCATGCGCGACCATGATATCAGCGCCATCGATCTGGTGGCGATCAATCTCTATCCGTTTGAGGCAACGGTTGCTTCAGGCGCAAATTTCAAGACCTGCATCGAGAATATCGACATTGGCGGGCCGGCCATGGTGCGCTCTGCAGCCAAGAACCACGGCTTTGTTACCATCATTACTGACCCGGATGACTATGCAGGCGTAATTGTCGAAATCGAGCAATCCGGCGGCACCACGCTGGACACGCGCCGCAAACTGGCGGCAAAAGCTTATAGCCGCACCGGGTCGTATGACGCCGCCATCGCGGGCTGGTTTGCCGACCAAAACAGTGAAACCTTCCCGGACCGCATGCCTTTTGCCGGCACCAAGGTGCAGGACTGCCGCTACGGCGAAAACCCGCACCAGGTGGCGGCATTTTACCGCAACAGCGAAGACCGTCCGGGCATCGCCACCGCCACCCAGCACCAAGGCAAAGAACTGTCCTACAACAACCTGAATGACACCGACGCGGCCTTTGAACTGGTGAGCGAATTTGATGGCGGCACACCTGCAGTTGCGATCATCAAGCACGCCAACCCCTGCGGCGTCGCCACCGGCTCGACTTTTCTTGAGGCATACGAAAAAGCCCTGAAATGTGATCCGGTTTCCGCCTTTGGTGGCATTGTCGCGCTGAACGGAACGCTCGACAGCGCAACCGCTGAAGCAATCATCAAAGTATTTACCGAGGTTATCATCGCTCCCGACGCAAGCGACGAAGCCAAAGCGATCATCGGCGCAAAGAAGAACCTGCGGCTGTTGACCACCGGCGGCATGGCGGACCCGCTTCAACCTGCAAAAATGGTCAAGACTGTGGCTGGCGGCTACCTGGTGCAAAACCGCGACACCGGCAACATCACAGCGGGCGATCTGAAAGTTGTCAGCAAACGCGAACCAACCAATCAGGAACTGGCTGACATGTTATTTGCCTTCAAGGTCGGCAAGCATGTGAAATCAAACGCCATCGTTTATGTGCGCGACGGCATGACCGTGGGCGTGGGCGCGGGGCAAATGAACCGCCGAGACAGCAGTAGAATTGCCGCCCTGCGCGCTGGAGAAGCTGCAGAGATGGCGGGCGATGCAGAGAGTTTGGCCAAGGGCAGTGTGGTGGCCTCGGATGCCTTTTTTCCCTTCGCCGACGGCCTGTTGGCAGCTGCAGAAGCCGGGGCTACCGCCGTTATCCAGCCGGGCGGGTCCATGCGCGATCAGGACGTGATCGACGCCGCCGACGACGCTGGCCTTGCCATGGTATTTACCGGCATGCGCCATTTCCGGCATTGAGCCGCCAAATTGAATTTCGATCACTATCTAATTCAGGGCAGCCTTTATCGCTTGAGTTGTTTCCGCCAGTTTATTGGCGCTGTAGGGCTATGGTTCAACCACGCCCCAAATCGGACCGGGCCATGCAGGGTCGCCCTCATAGCGGGCAATGACATGAATATGCAACTGCGCAACCATGTTACCCAGCGCTGCCACATTCATTTTATCGGCCTTGAAAAGCCGTTGCATAGCACGTGAAACCTTTGTTACCTCCAACATCACCGCCTGCTGGTCCCCGGGCATGAGGTCATGCAGTTCGCGCATATCATGTCGCATAGGCACCATCACCAGCCACGGATAGGTTTGATCGTTCATCAGCAATAGTTGACATAAATCAAGGTCGGCAACGCTGATCGTGTCACAAGCTAGTTGCGGATGAAGCTGGAATTGGGGCATACTTGGTTTCTGTGTTAGGCGTTCATGAACGTTATTTGAGGATACTATGTCTCGCTTTCACAAACTGCGTAAGGCAACTGCCAGCGACATATTTTTCATCCGGGCCCTGGAAATGGATCCGGCGAATGTTTTTGTTCATTGCTGGGATGAAGACACTCACCACGCCTATATGAAAAATCCCCAGTCGCATTATCTGATAGCGGAAGGTATTCAGGGCACGGCGCTTGGCTATGCAATCCTGTTTGAAAATGAACCCGGCATTGTTGAATGGCGGCGCATCATTGTCGCGCGCCGCGATGACGGCATCGGCAGCGCCTTTATGCAAGCGGTTATTGACAGATTCACCGATCAGGGTGCGTCAATGCTTTGGCTTGATGTCTACCAAGAAAACGAGCGGGCGCGTCATGTATACAGTGCGATGGGTTTTGAAGAGGTAAGAACAGAAGTACCGGCATCGGACCCGGATGCCACGTTGGTGATAATGGAGCGATCTCTGCTTTTGCCAGCCAACCAATAGCCCTGAAAACCCACGCCTTATAGCCAACACACAAATCTTTTGGTTTTTTTACCCGAATATCCTATTGCTTCTGCAGGAGCAGAAACCTGACCATGATACGATCCTTTTACATTATCGATGACTTCCTGGGCGACCCGCACCAACTGCGAAATTTAGCGCTCCAGCAAGACTATCCTGCTTACGATGAATTGCCTCGCTTTCCCGGCCGCAATTCCCAATACAAACAGGTCATCAACGGGCTCGATCATAAAATTTCCGAAATTGTCGGCGAACCTCTGGTTCCTGCGGTCGGCACCTCATATGCCAAATTCCGCCTGGCACTTGAAGGGGAAAAAGGCACGCACAGTGTTCACATTGACAATGCCCACTGGACAGCAATTCTGTATCTGACACTGCCGGAACATTGCCGCGACGGTACGCATTTTTTCCGTCATCTGCCAACCGGTACTGACCGGGCACCCTATTTCAGGCATGAATATGAAAAATACGGGTCTACCGACCAGCAGGAGCTGCTGGACAAGACCGTTAACGCCCATTCCAATGACCCCAGCAAGTGGGAAAAAACAATGACCATTCCCATGCGGTTTAACCGAATGATTCTGGTACGCCCTCAGCATTGGCATGATGCTGGCCTCAGTTTCGGCGACAACAAAGAGAATGGCCGATTGGTTTACCTGAGCTTTTTCAATCATGCCGATGCGGCATAGAGAGGCAACCCTTGATACGGTCTGTAATTGTTGTTGACGACTTTCTGGGTGACCCCCAGGCGCTGCGCGATGCGGCGCTGGAGCAGAATTACCCCACGCCGGAAACGCTGCAGTTTTACCCGGGCCTCGATTCGGAGCATCCGCAGCATATCAACGGGTATGACCAGAAAATTGCTGAACTGATCGGCGAGCCAGTTGTGCCGGTGCCCACCAGTTCACACGCCCATTTTCGGCTGGCGCTTGAAGGCGACAAGGGCTCGGAAGGTGTGCATATCGACAATGTACACTGGACTGCGATCTTGTATCTCACGCTGCCCGAACACTGTCAGGGCGGCACTCACCTGTTTCGCCACATTGAAACCGGCACCGACCACGCCCCCTATAATTCTATTGAACTGGCAGAGCTGGGTTTTGATTCGCAGCAACAGTTTCTCGATGATGTGATCAACAAGAACACCAATGACCGCAGCAAATGGGAAGAGCTGATGACTGTGCCCATGCGGTTCAACCGGTTGGTGATTATCAAACCGCAGCAATACCACGATGCCGGCATCAGCTTCGGCGACAACGCAGAAAACGGCAGACTGATTTATGTTTGTGCCTACAATTACCCCGATGCCGCCAAAATGACTTATCCGGAATAACCCGTCGACCCATAGCAAAGGACCACGCCATGACCCGACTATTCTTTGTTTTTTCAGCGATTTTAGCGGCTTGTTGGCCAGCAACGGCACAAGACAGTAAAAACAATCGATACGCCATCGTCGGCGGCATGATGATTGATGGCTTTGAGGCACCGCCGATCCATAATTCGGTGATCCTGGTGGAGGGCAACCGCATTGTCGCGGCAGGCCCGGCCCACAATGTACCGGTGCCGAGCGGCATCCCGGTTATCGATGCACGCGGCAAAAGCGTTATGCCGGGGCTGATTGACCTGCATATCCATCTGGACCTGATCGGCCATGGTGATTACGACAAATATTATAATTTCCTAGGCGGCACCAAGCGCCTGCCCGACGTTATGCCTATCGCCGCCAAACATATGATGCGCGCCGGGGTTACCACTGGTGTAGATCTTGGCAGCCCGTTCGACATTTTGGCCGTGCGTGATAAAATCCGCGCTGGCACCATTCCTGGCCCTCGGCTTATTGTCTCCGGCCCCTGGATCACTCGCATCAAACTGGACGGCGTGCCCGACAGCTATCAGGTTGTCATCAACAGCCCGGAGGAAGCGGCGGCCAAAACACTGGAACTTATCGACGCCGGGTCTGACGTTATTAAAACATGGCTGGGCCTCACCCGCGACGACCTGAAGGCCGTGGTGAAGGCTGCCCACAGCCGGGGTGTGAAAGTGCATTCCCATCTTTATAAAGTACCCGCGATGGAAGACGCCATAGCAGCCGGCGTTGATGTGCTGCAACATGTGGGCAGCGCCAAAATGCCGCCTTACCCGCGAGCCTTGCTGCACAAAATCGCCGAAGACCGGATTCCGGTGGTGCAAACCATTGCCCACCGCATTTGGGTCTATCCGGCGACAGAAGCCAACCCGGGGCGCTTGAACACACCCGAGCTGGAAGCCGACATGCCCGCTGACGTGTATGCCGAGGTGCAGCACAGTTTCAAAAACTTTCGAGCCTTGTCCTATTTCCGCGACACCCCCGACGAAATTCGCCATTCAAAAATCAACGCGCGCCAGTTCATTGACGCAAACGCTTATATGGGCGTGGGAACCGATGCCGCCAGCCCGATGAATTTCCACACCGAAGCCATCTGGCGCGAAATGTCGGCGTTGGTGGATAGTGGCATGAGCCCGGCGCGGGCCATTGCAGCGGCCACCAAAAGCGGCGCAGAAATTATTGGTATGGGCAGCGATTTGGGCACTCTGGAAGCGGGCAAACTGGCGGACATTATCATTGTTGACGGCAATCCGCTGGCGGACATCAACACCCTTGATTATGTGGCCATCACCATCAAAGACGGTAAGATTTGGTATGATCCCAAATACACTACAGAATCGCTGAAACGGATTGGCCGAGCTTTTTAAGCGGCCCGAAACCCATTTTTGTCAGGAGAGATGGTGCAGGCCTGCACGCACCCTTGGCCAAAAACAAGCCACGCATTATGGTTTTTCTGTTGCTAACATGGTTGCCAGTGCGCTGCCACTTATACCGGATGGTGATAGCTTGCATACGAAAACAATAGACGGATTCAACCATAGGTCGCTATAGTGATAGCAGAGATATTTATGCATAGCGCTAAACAGAAAAACCCCACTTTCCCCCAGCAGCCCCGTGAGGTGTACCAACAGGTGCGCGGTGGGACTGCCGCGCTTGCTGTCCCGCTTTCAAACGCCGATGCAACCGTACAGTCGATGGAGGATGCCAGCCCGGCAAAATGGCACTTGGCCCACACCAGCTGGTTTTTTGAAACTTTCGTTTTGGTGCCTCACGCTGAGGGTTACAGGCTGTTTTCCGAAGTTTTCCCCTTCCTGTTCAACAGCTATTACGAACAAGTTGGCGCGCGCTTCCCGCGCTCCACGCGCGGGCTTTTGACCCGACCATCTCTGGAGGAGGTTAACCGCTACCGCACCCATGTTGATGGGGCCATGAACCAGCTTTTAGCCAAATCTGTCAGTGCCGACCTGCTGGCGCTAGTTGAGCTGGGCCTGCAGCACGAAAAGCAACATCAGGAACTGTTACTGACCGATATTTTGCACCTGTTTGCCCAGAACCCCATGCGCCCGGCTTACCGCGAAGGCCAGCCGCTGGGTATTACACCTGCAACCGGCACGGACGCGGGCTGGACCGACTATGCTGGCGGCACCGTCTCTGTTGGGGCGGACAGCAAAGCCTTTGCTTTCGACTGCGAAACCCCGCGCCATGAGACCCTGCTGCGCCCCTTCCGTTTGTGCAATCGCGCGGTGACAAACCGCCAATGGGCTGCGTTCATCGACGACGGCGGTTATACAAACCCAGCGCTGTGGCTGTCGGACGGTATCGCACATGCGCGCGACCAAGGCTGGCAAGCCCCCCTATACTGGGAACAACAGGACGGTGTCTGGTGGTCTGTCACCCTGCGCGGTTTCCAGCCGGTCGATATGGACGCACCGGTGACCCATGTCAGTTTTTATGAAGCTGACGCCTTCGCCGCATGGGCGGGCAAACGTCTACCGACCGAGGCCGAGTGGGAACATGCCGCTGCGCAGGTTGCCGTCGAGGGTAATTTTGCTAACAGTGGCCGCTTGCGGCCCAAGCCACAGGCCATCAAGCCCCATACCGGCGACCCGGAGGCAAGCGCACCCACAGGCCTGTTCGGCGATGTGTGGGAATGGACTGCGAGTGCCTTCCTTCCGTACCCCGGCTTCAAGGCGGCGAGCGGAGCAGTGGGTGAATATAACGGCAAGTTCATGAGCGGCCAGATGGTGCTGAAAGGCGGCTCCTGCGTTAGTCCCGAAGGGCACCTGCGCGCAAGCTACCGAAATTTTTTCCAACCTGAAAAACGCTGGCAATTTTCTGGCTTGCGACTGGCAGAGGACATTTAATGCGCGGCGACAATCAAACAGATTCCCCGGAAGACCCCTTAGTAAACGAACCTGCCGAGAACAACCAGCGCACAGCTTTCTACAGTGATGTTGTCGCTGGGCTGTCGCAGGACCAGAAAACACTGCCCTGTCGCTGGCTGTATGACCAGCGCGGTTCCGAACTTTTCGAGGCCATCACCGACCTGCCGGAATATTACCCCACCCGCACTGAGGTGGCTATTTTCAAGCAGCATTTGCCGGCCATGGCCGCGGCGATTGGCAGCCAAGCCCATGTGGTTGAGTTCGGCGCAGGGGCAGGCACCAAAACCCGGCTGTTGCTGGACGCGCTCACCGCGCCTAAAAGTTATGTGGCTATCGATATATCTGCTGACTTTCTCGCCAGTTCCATGGCGTCTCTGGCCGCGGCCTACCCGGCGCTGGAGGTTATTTCCAGGGTTGGTGACTTTATGCAATCTGCAGAAATGGCCACGATGCAGCTACCGGAAGGCAACAGGCTGGCGTTTTTCCCCGGCTCGACCATCGGCAACCTCTTGGACGATGAAATAATCGCTTTCCTGCGCTCAGTGCGCACAGCCCTCGGCGAAGACGGCCAGTTCCTGATCGGTTTTGATTTGGTCAAATCGGAAGACATATTGGTACTGGCCTACGACGATGCCGCGGGCGTAACTGCAGCCTTTAACCTGAACCTGCTCACCCGCATTAACCTTGAGCTGGACGGAAGTTTTGATCTGGAAAGTTTCACCCACGAAGCCCGCTGGAATGACCGCGACGGTCGCATTGAAATGCATCTGGTCAGCGGGCGCGCGCAAACTGTGGGTGTAAACGGTGACTTGTTTAACTTCAAAGCGGGCGAGACCATCCATACGGAAAACTCGCGCAAGTTTAAAATGGACAGTTTTATCGCGCTTACCGCTGAAGCGGGCTGGACATTCAAGGAAACCTGGACCGACGACAAAGGCTATTTCGCCGTTGCCCTGATGGGATGAACAGGCAGAAAAAAAGGGGCCGAAGCCCCGTTTTTCTTAGCATTCATTGTCAAGGACAGTCGTTTGTCTAACCACACCTAGCGTGTGCCGTCGTCGTCCTTGTCTTTCTTGCCCTTCTTTTCTTTCTTCATTTTTTCGGCTTTATCCTTGCCCTTCATCGCTTTCTTCTCACCTTTGTGGGCCATCTTTTCAGCTTTTTCTTTGCCTTTTGCCATGGCTTTGGCACATTTTTCCTCTGCGCCAGCCTTGTCGGCGTCGCTACCTTCGGCTGCTGCTTTTTTGGCTTTTTCACACTGCATTTCTGCCCGTGCCATCGGGTCTTTCATCTTGTGTTTTTTGTCGCCGTGATGATCAAGGGCAAACGCGCCCGCGCTAAAACCAAGTACCAACGAGGCTACCAAGCCACTTTTTAAGATCATTTTCATCTGTCTCTCCAATTGGTTAAAAATAATGAAACCCCCATATGAGTACATACTAGCGAGCCCGGAGCCGCTTGTCATCATCTTGTTATATAATAACGAAGCTGCCTTCTGCCTTGTAATTGGGGTGTTCGACAAGGGTGAAATTGAGGGGACAATGTGCCCAAATCTTGCCGAGAAGAAGGCAGGGCAATTTCACGAACGGCGATAAACCAAAGTTATGGTTTTTGAGCAACAGTCACGAGCTTGGCGGCCACTCTAGGCCGTTTTCTCCCGGAACTTGCAGATATGGATAATCTTGCATTTTGCGCAGTCGGGCTTGCGGGCCTTGCAAATATAACGACCATGCAGGATCAGCCAATGGTGGGCGTTCATCTGGAATGGTTCAGGGATCACCTTTTCCAGCGCACGCTCCACCTGCAGCACGTTCTTGCCGGGCGCGAGGCCGGTTCGGTTCGATACCCGGAAAATATGGGTATCCACCGCGCAGGTAGGGTGGCCAAAGGCAATGTTGCGCACCACAAGGGCGGTTTTGCGGCCCACACCCGCCAGCGATTCCAGCTCTTCCTGGGATTCAGGCACCTGAGAGCCAAATTTGCTGACCAAGTCTTCGCACAGCTTGATAACATTTTTGGCCTTGGTGTTAAACAGCCCGATGGTTTTGATGTGGTCCTTCACACCGTCCAGACCCAGCGCGAGCATCCTCTCCGGCGTGTCAGCAATGGGCCACAGGGCTTTTGTTGCTTTGTTGACCCCCACATCGGTGGCCTGCGCCGACAAAACCACCGCCACCAGCAGGGTGAACGGGTTCACATACTCCAGCTCGCCCTCAGGGTTGGGGGCATCGGTCGCCAGCACATCAAACAGATTGAAAATTTCGGCGCGGTTAAGCTTTGAATATTTACCTGCCATCAGCTCATGTCCTTTGCCATGTCATCCACCACCCGCACCAAACGTTTCAGGTCGTTCGGCTCGGACAGCCGGTGGTCGCCGCCCGGCACCAGAATAACCTCAATGTCATCGCCGGTGAGGTTACCCGCGATTTCCATCGCTGTCTGCCACGGCACATCGGCGTCCTCAAGCCCCTGAATGAGCCGAACTGGAATATCCAGATGAATTGGGCTGCAGTTGACCCGGTTTTGCCAGCCGTCCTCGAACAAAGCACGGGTAAACACATAAGGATCGGGGCCATAATCCGAATAAACTTCCAGCCTGCCGTCGCGCTGAATGGTTTGCTGGTCGTCAGCCGACAGTTCGGCCCAATGGCGCACGGTGAAATCGGGCGCGGCGGCGATACCAACCAGCCCTTTCACCCGCGCGCGCCGGGCCTTGGCCGCCAACAATGCGATCCAGCCACCCATGGAGCTGCCGACGAGAATTTGCGGGCCTTCCGTCAGCCCATCGATCACGGCCAGCGCGTCCTTCAACCACAGGCCAATGGTGCCATCTGCGAATTGGCCGGACGACTGGCCGTGACCCCAATAGTCAAAGCGCACGAAGGCGCGGCCTGCACGGCGGCAGTAAGCTTCCAGTTCCAGCGCCTTGCTGCCTTCCATGTCGCTCATGAAACCGCCAAGGAACACAACGCCGGGGCTGATTCCGGCTGTTTTATGGTAGGCAATCCGCGTGCCGTGGTCGCTGCTCAGAAAAGAAGGTTGCAGCATGCGTCTGATCCCCAAATTTGCCCGTCGTCCTATTGTGACTTGCGGGTGACCCTAACAGGCCCGAATTCGCGCCTCAATAGCTGAAAAGCCTAGCCTTTGCTTGACTTGGATGCAGGCAGCCGCTAACCCGCCTATTCCAGTTAATTTAACTACCGAGACGAAAACATCATGAGCGAGACTAAAAGTGCCCAAAATCCGGTCAACCTGCGCCTGCCAGACGGCAGCGTGCGCACGTTTGATGGACCGGTAACAGGCACCACCCTCGCAAGCGATATCGGCCCTGGCCTGCTGAAGGCCGCGCTGGCTATCAGAGTGAACGGCGAAGTGTGGGACCTGTCCCGCGAAATCAACGCCGACAGCGAAGTGTCCATCGTGACCAAACGCGACAGCGCCGAGGCGCTGGACATTCTGCGCCACGACTGCGCGCACATAATGGCCGAAGCGGTGCAGGAACTGTTCCCCGGTACACAGGTTACCATTGGCCCCAACATCACCGATGGCTTCTTCTATGACTTCGCCCGCGATAAACCCTTCACCGAAGATGATCTCGGTGTGATCGAGGCGCGCATGCATGAGATCGTCAAACGCGACGAGGCCATTGAGCGCGAAGTGTGGGACCGCGACCAAGCGATCACCCATTTCAAGGAAATCGGCGAGCATTACAAGGCCGAGATTATCGGCAGCATCCCGGCAGGCGAAGCGGTGACCGTTTACCGTCAGGGCAAATGGAAAGACCTGTGCCGCGGGCCACACCTGCCGTCAACCGGCAAGCTGGGTGACGCCTTCAAGCTGATGAAGGTTGCCGGCGCATACTGGCGCGGCGACAGCAAGAACGAAATGCTGACTCGTATTTACGGCACCTGCTGGACCGATAAGAAAGAGCTGAAAGCTTACCTTCACCGGCTGGAGGAGGCCGAAAAACGCGACCACCGCAAGCTGGGCCGCGAGATGGACCTGTTCCATCTGCAGGAAGAAGCGCAAGGCAGCGTTTTCTGGCATCCACAGGGCTATGTCATCTGGTTGCAACTGGAAGCATACATTCGTGATCGGCTCAAGGGCGCAGGCTACCGCGAAATCAAGACACCGCAGATTCTGGACAGCAAATTCTGGGAGCAGTCTGGCCACTGGTCCAAGTTTCGCGAAAATATGTTTGTGGTGCCAGACGAAGTACCATCAACTGACGAAGCAGCGCCCGTCCTTTCGGGCGATGCCAAGCTGATGGCCCTGAAGCCGATGAATTGCCCGGCCCATGTGCAGGTGTTCAAGCAAGGCATTAAAAGCTACCGCGACCTGCCAATTCGCTATGCAGAATTTGGTTGCTGTCACAGGAATGAGGCCCACGGTGCGCTGCACGGCTTGATGCGCGTGCGCCAAATGACCCAGGATGACGCGCATATCTTCTGCCGCGAAGACCAGGTGACAGAGGAAAGCGTTGCTTTCTGCGCTCTGTTGTCCAGCGTTTATGCCGATCTGGGCTTCCCTGACTTCAAAGTGTTGCTGGCGACCCGCCCGGACGTGCGCGCGGGCAGTGACGAAGTATGGGACAAGGCCGAGGCGGCGCTTGAAGCCGCGCTGAAGGCTGCAAATATCGAGTTTGACTATGCGCCGGGTGAAGGCGCCTTTTACGGGCCAAAGCTTGAATTCCACCTGTCTGACGCCATTGGGCGCACATGGCAGTGCGGCACCCTTCAATCAGATTTTGTTTTGCCTGAACGGTTGGACGCCACCTACATTGCAGAAGATGGCAGCAAACAGCGCCCAGTGATGCTGCACCGGGCCATTCTTGGCACGCTGGAGCGTTTCATCGGCATTATGATCGAACATTACGCCGGACGCATGCCCTTGTGGTTGGCGCCGACACAGGCTGTGGTGACACCGATTACCTCGAACGCTGACGACTATGCGCGCAGCGTACACGCAGCGCTGGAGGCCGCTGGCCTGAGGGCAAATCTGGATCTGAGGAACGAGAAGATTAACTATAAAGTGCGCGAGCACAGCCACGCAAAAGTGCCGGCCATTTTGGTGGTTGGCATGCGCGAAGCTGAAAATGATCAGGTCAGCGTACGCCGGTTGGGTAGCAAGGATCAGAGCGTTCTGGACCTAAATGAAGCGATTGCATCGCTCGCGGCAGAAGGCACACCGCCGAACGGAAAGGCGGAAAACGGAGAGGCGTCAGACGCTTGACCAAAAACAGAAGCCACGAAACGGTTGTGTTTCATGACTTTGCAAGCTGAAGCTAACCAGGTATACTTAAAAAGACTCGCTACTGAGTCGCCCATGGAAACAACAACAGGAGACTAGACATACGTAAAGGGAATTTTGCAGGACCGCCCAAAAAGGCAGGTCCGCGTGTCAATGATATGATTACCGCGCGCGAAGTGCGGCTTATCGGAGCAGAAGGGGAAAACCACGGAGTTGTAACCAAGCCACAAGCGATTGAAATCGCCCGTGATAGTGGCCTTGATCTCGTGGAAATTTCACCTAACGCAGAACCCCCTGTATGTAAGGTTCTAGATTTCGGCAAGTTTAAATACGAGCAGCAGAAAAAAGCCAATATGGCTCGTAAAAGCCAGAAAACTCAAGATGTTAAAGAGATTAAGATGCGCCCGGGCATCGATGTGCATGACTATGATGTCAAGCTGAGGAAGGTTCATCAGTTCATCGAAAACGGCGACAAGGTTAAAATGACCATCCGTTTCCGGGGCCGTGAAATGGCCCACCAGGAACTGGGCATGGAAGTGCTGAATCGGGTCGCTGACCAGATGAAAGAAACCGCTAAAGTCGAAGCATGGCCCAAGATGGAAGGCCGCCAGATGATTATGGTTATCTCGCCCAAATAATCGCTGAACCCATCACTGCAGATCTCAAGAAACCGGCCCTTTGGCCGGTTTTTTATTGAGCTGACTGTCACATTTTCATACGCACAGCCGTCTTCTTCTTGTCACCACCGACACAGGAGAAGCAACATGGCCACCGATATTTCCCTCGGCACTGCCTACGACTGGACCAACATTTCCCCGCCATGGCTACGGACCACATACGGCCTGTTTGCTTTTTGGTTCGCCTTGCTCGGCGTCCATATGCTGATCGACCCGGCAGGCTGGTACAGCTCAACCCCAGGCGTGCCCGAGGAAGGGCCAATGAACGCGCATTTCATCCGGGATATCGGCTCGGCTTTTATCATGGTGGCCATCGCTTATGGCTTTAGCGTGCAAAAGAGCGCCAGCTGGCAGCTTCCCGCCGTCGCCGCTGTATTACCGGCACTTCACGGCGGCATTCACCTACTCGGGGCCATCAGTGGGCACAGACACGGCGACGGCCTGTTGCTGGAACTGCTTGCGGTTGTTTTGCCGGGAGGCATCGCTGCTGTTTTGCCACTGGTACATTACCGGAACCAATCGAAAGGAGCTGGTCATGAAGTCACCGTTTAACCAGATCATCGATGCCTCGGAGCAGGAAACAGGTTACCCCGCCGACTATATGCGTGACATGTTGCGGGCATCGGGATGGGGGTTTTTCAAGTTTATTCTTTCAATGCCATTGATACGACACCGCAAGCATGCCTCAACCGAACTGCACCAAATTGCCCAGCTCGGCGCAACCCGCCAAGAAGCCTGCGGGCCCTGTCTGGAGATTTCCAAAAACTATGCCCGGCAGGCGGGTATTGCTGAGATAACCCTGCACCAATTGTTATTCAACCCAGAGGGGGCAGAGCATCTATTCAGCGCCGCCTTTTTGTTGGGGGTGCATGTGGCGGGCGGGCCCCCAGTCAGCGATACGCACATCACTGCTCTCAAAAAGGAATTTGGAGACAAAGGCTATACCGAGCTGGTGATGTCCGCCGCGGCGGTTCGGGTTTTTCCTGCACTCAAGCGCGGGCTGGGTTATGCTGATATGTGTGCCCTGCCGGGGCCAGCCAAAGAAAAGGCAAATCTTGACACAGAAACAAGATAATTTTGAACAATATCGCCCCTATCTAACGGGACTGTCGTACCGGATGCTGGGCAGCCGGGCCGACGCGGAAGATGCGGTGCAGGAAACCTGGCTACGCTGGCAAAAAGCTGTGCGCCCAGACAATGACAAAGCCTGGCTGACCCGGGTTTGCAGCAATCTATGCATCGATGCCCTGAGACGGCTAAAACGTGAGCGTGCACGCTATGTTGGGCCGTGGCTGCCAGACCCATTATCACCGGTAGGTGAGCAAACCACAACAGCGGAGGCAGAGCAAAGCGAACTAGCCGACTCGTTGCAGCTTGCCTATATTCTTCTGCTAGAGCGATTAACTGCTCGCGAACGTGCTTCCCTGCTGTTGCATGATGTTTTTGGTTACTCCTTCGATGAAGTGGCTGACATTCTGGCAATCAAAGCAGACACGGCTCGGCAGATTGCTTCGAGGGCACGGCGGCATTTGAAAAGCAACCGGACCCGCTTCAACGTCGCGGACAAAGAAATCCAGACCTTGGGGGCCAAGTTGCAGGCGGCGGTCGCGGACGGTGATCTGAACGGGATTGTTAAATACCTATCCAGAGATGTGGAGCTTTGGAGCGACGGCGGCGGCAAGGCACTGGCAGCCCGCAATGTAATTGTGGGCAGCGCACCGGTGGCGACTTTTTTGGCAGGTATTTTTCGCAAGGCGGACGGTGGTGGCACCCGTGAAACTGGCACCATCAACGGCAAACCGGCGGTATTTATCTATGATGCAGATTGTTCTCTTGTTACCATTTTGACCCTGACAACCGATGAAATGGGCCAGGTAAACCGTCTGCTGGTCCACCGCAACCCCGATAAACTTTCGTTAGCGGGCAAAGATGTGATGCTGATTTAATTGGCCGGTAATGCCGCCAAATATTGTCGCACTGTTTTGAGGTAAAGCGCCTCATCGGCAGCCATTGTGGCGTGGCCAGCCTCGGGGATGATAGCGACGCTTGAGCCATTTATCATTCCGGCGAACCTGTGGCAGCTCTCTGGTGCCGCCTCGTCAAACTCGCCGCAAATAATAAGCGTAGGCACAGCAATTTGCAGTAGTTTCAGCGTCAGGTCGTAATCTTTCAGCGTGCCAATTCCGCGAAAATCAGTCGGCCCCCACATGGTTGCATACATATCGTCGTTACCAGAAGGCCCGCCTGCGCGGTGTCCATGGTCAGTGCACCGGCCCACGCGGCACATGTGGCGTGCATAAAATTCATCAACCGCAACGCGGTATTCATCGCTTTCCATGGTGGTATCATTTTGGTGTTTGCGCAGGATTTCCTGTGTGGCCTTCGGCAATGCCTCTATCCAGCGCGCGCCGTCTGCGTTCCAAACCGGCGTTGAAATAAGCGGGCTCGACAGGATCGCAGCAACCAGCCCCTTGGGTCTGCGAACCGCATATTCCGCCGCGACAGTACC
>JAJFIT010000099.1 GCA_021774775.1 Alphaproteobacteria bacterium
GTTCTGCCGGACGGTACAATTCTTTCGTCGATGAATAAAATGCTGAAAAATAACGCCGGGTTTGACCTGAAGCAGTTGTTCATTGGCACCGAAGGCACGCTCGGTGTTATCACGCGGGCTGTGCTGAAGCTCGCGCCGCAATCAACCACCAAAAACACTGCGCTGGCGGCACTGTCTGATTTTAGCGCTGTGCCCAAACTGCTTAATCATTTGAAAGGGACAGTGGGCGCGAGCCTGTCCGCCTTTGAGGCCATGTGGGGTGATTATATTCGTGCGGTAACCGAGCCCGGATGGCACACGGCCCCGATGGACCGCAATCACCCCTATTATATTCTGTTTGAGTGCGACGGTAGTGACCCGGCGCGCGACAATGACCGTTTCCTCGAGGTGGTTGAGCAGGCGTTCGAGGACGGTATTATCATTGATGCTGTGCTGCCAAAGTCTGAGGCCGAACGCCGGGCTGTATGGGCGATCCGCGATGATTTTGAGGCGGTTTTGTTGCCCAAGCCTGTGTTCCTGTATGATGTCAGCCTACCGATTACGTCGATGGAGGCTTATGTGGCTGATGTGCAAGCGTTGCTGGGCCAGCGCTTGCCGCAAAGCGACCTGTTTGTGCTGGGACATGTGGGCGACGGCAACCTGCATTTCTTTGTTCGAGCAAACACAGATGACACGGCTGTGCGCGACCTGTCAGACCGCTCAGTTTATGAGCCGTTGGTCCGGTACGACGGGTCTGTTTCCGCCGAGCACGGCATCGGTTTCGAGAAGAAGAAATGGCTGGCCCAATCCAGAAGTGCGGCGGAAATTAGCGTGATGCGCCAATTGAAAGCAGCACTGGACCCCAAGCGCACGCTGAACCCCGGCGTGGTTATTGATTAAGCGCAATGGCCGATAAAACCTTCATCGCAGAGCGGGTGCTGATCGCGGGCCAATGGGTCGCCGATCAGGCAATTACGGTTAGCGGTGGAATGATCATTGGCGTGACCTCGGCGGCCAATACCAGTGATGGGGATGTTCACCTTGAGGGCAGCGTGGTTCCGGGCTTCTTTGACATTCAGGTTAACGGCGGCGGGGTTTTGTTTAACGATGACCCCAGCGCCCGCGGTATTGAGGTCATCGGTGCAGCGCACAGGCCTTTTGGCACCACTTCGTTTTTGCCAACCCTGATCAGTGACGATTTTGAAAAAATCGAGGCGGCAATTGATGCCGTAGATGAGGCCATAAACAAAGGCGTGCCGGGGGTTGTTGGTATCCATCTGGAAGGTCCGTTTCTCAATGAAGGGAAGAAAGGCATTCATGATGCCGCCAAGTTTCGGTGCATGACTGCTGATGATGTCGACCTTTTGACGTCGCTAAAAAATGGAAAAACGTTGGTAACGCTGGCTCCTGAGCTGGTGGACGTCGAATTTATTCGCGCGCTGACAGCTGCCGGCGTGGTTGTCTCCGCCGGGCATACCGCCGCGACTTACGAACAAGCGCTTGCGGGCGTTGCGGCAGGGGTTACGGGTTTTACCCATCTTTTCAACGCCATGACCGGGTTCGAAAGCCGTGCACCGGGCGTTGTTGGTGCGGCGTTTGACAGCCCGGGCACTTGGGCCAGCCTGATCGCAGACGGCCACCATGTTCACCCGGCGGCCCTTCGCCACGCCGTTAAAACCAAGGGTGTTGACCACTCGATGTTGGTGACCGATGCCATGCCAACAGTGGGCAGCGAAAGGGATGAATTTTGGCTGGACGGACAGTTAATTACCGTGCGGGATGGCCGCTGCAGCAACGTTGACGGGGTGCTGGCGGGGTCGGCACTGGATATGGCCTCGGCGGTCCGGTATGCAGCAACTGAAATGGGGCTCGGCTTGGCAGCCGCCGCGCAAATGGCAAGCCGCAGCCCGGCAGCATTTATCGGCCTGGATGACACGCGCGGATCAATAGAGATCGGTAAAAAAGCTGACTTTGTTGTCTTAAACGACAAATTGGCAGTGGAATCGGTTTATATTGGTGGTGAAAATCACACTTTTTAGCGTCGAAAACCGTATTTTGAGAGTCTAAGTCCGGTTAATCTGATCATTCACAAATAGTTGCACACAGTTAGTCTTGCCTTTGGCCCGCTTTGTCGCTTTGATGGCGACAGGTGAAAATTTGCACGCTAATAGGCGCGGGCTAGATAAAAAAGAAAACGCCGATTTATAACGACGTTTAGGGTCACAAAAAAATATTAAGGGATTATCGTAATGAATAGAGGCTTGATTGTCTTAACGGCATTTTTTGTGTTTGCGGCTGGTGCCGTGTCGGCAGATGCGGTCAAACAAACCAAGGGCAATTTTGAAGATAAATTCAGGCAGTTGGACGAAGTTTTACCAACACCGAATGTCTACCGCAATGCGGCCGGCGAACCGGGCCACCAATATTGGCAGCAGAAGGTAGATTATAAAATCAAAGCCAGCCTTGATGAGGACAAGCGCCGCATCACAGCCTCCGAGACTATTCGTTACCAAAATAATTCACCCGATACACTCAAGTATCTATGGTTGCAGCTGGACCAGAATGTTTTCCGCAACGATTCGATGGCGGAACGCAGCAACTCGTTTGCGGGCATTGGCCGCCGCGGTCCGGTCACGAATGCCGCCAAGGGCAACACTCCCGCGAAGATGAGCCTTGAGGAGCTTCGCCGCCAGCAGTTCATGCAGGACAACGAGCTCGGATATGTTATCGGCGGCGTCACGGCTACGAACGGTAATGCCCTGAAGTTCACCATTGTTGGCACCCTGATGCGCGTTGATCTGGCGTCGCCGTTGAAGCCGGGCGCAAACACCAGCTTCAATGTGGATTTCACCTTCAATATGGTGGACGAAAACACCGTGTCTGCCCGCGGCGGATATGAGCATTTCCCTGATGATGCCCGCGAAGGCGGTAACGATATTTTTCTTCTGGCCCAGTGGTTTCCGCGCCTTGCCGCTTACACCGACTATGAAGCCTGGACCAATAAGGAATTTTTGGGTCGCGGTGAATTTACCCTCGAGTTCGGCAACTATGACGTAGAAATGACAGTTCCTGCCGATCATATTGTGTCCTCAACCGGCACACTTGAAAAC
>JAJFIT010000100.1 GCA_021774775.1 Alphaproteobacteria bacterium
ATGGGGGTGACTGATAGACGCTGTAGAAAAGGGGATTTGGCGCATGGCTGATAAACGCGGAAAAATAACTGGGTTAGGGGGTATTTTTGTCAAAAGCAAAGACACCAAAGCGCTGGTTAAATGGTACCGCGAGGTGCTGGAATTTCCCTATGACGGATATGGGTCCAGCTTTCCCATGCGCGAGCACAGCGACCCTGAAACCGAAGGCTATAATGTGTGGGGGCCGTTTAAGGCCGAGACCGATTACTTCAAGCCATCTGACAAGGAGTTCATGATTAATCTGCGGGTTCAAAATCTGGATGCATTGATGGAGCGATTGCTGGCTGCTGGTGTGAAGGAAGTAAAGGAACGCGAAGAATATGACTACGGCAAGTTTGCATGGATTGTTGACCCGGACGGCACAAAGCTGGAGCTGTGGGAGCAAGTTGGCCCCAATCCACCCAATGAAGTTGAAGAGGGTTAGGCAGAAAGGGCCTCGTTGGGCAATTCGATATCTATCCCTTGGGTTTTGCGATGATGCTTCTGGTCCAAACCAGCCCGATTTGGCAGGCGGCCCGCAGTTCGGTGGCTGAAATTGCAGGCGCGAAGTCGCTGCGCGCATCCTGGTAGGTGGCGATACACTGATCGAGTAAGGCTAGATAGTCTGCCAATGCAGTTGAGCGCGGCGCGCCGTAGGCCATTATGCCGCCGGTTTGACAGGCTTTGCCATGTTCGGCGGTGACATACTCATGGCGGCACATTTTTTCCAGTTGCTTGTTGAATGTACTAAAATCATCGGCCTGCAGTGCTGGCACCGGACTGGCCAGCAGGCCTGCAAAAATCAATGGTATCATTTGCTTGTTCATGATGAGCCCTAAAGTCTATTGTTGAACTATGGTTGATTTATGCTCGCATTCTTCGTGCCAACTTTGGAAATCGTCTCACTTAGAGGGCGGAATGACAAGGTTTGCGTGCTATATGTGGTTTGGGCAGGAAAAAGGGTAGGGGACGATCATGAAGAAAAGAAGACTCATTCCCTGGCGTCTAGGTTTTCTGGGTAGTATTATTGTTGACGGTCAATTTTGGCGACGATACTTTGAGGAACTGGCACAACACGGGAAAGTTGAGGCTGTTTTCATTTTGCTTCGAAGTTTTTCCCGTTATTCGAATCCCAAATACGTCAAGACCAAGCCTATCAATATAGATATCTGCGACGTTGGCACCATTCCACTATACACTTTTTCAGACTTTTCCCATTTTCTTGAATTATTTGTTTTCCGGACCTACGGCCTGGAGGACATGGAGCCGCCAAGGACAGTATTTGATGTCGGTGCCAATGTTGGCATGTTTGTTTTACGGATAAAGAAACTGTACCCGAAGGCCGAAGTAGTTGCGTTTGAGCCTGTGCGATCCAATTTCAAACGATTGCAAGAAAACTTGCTCGGCAGAATGGACGGTGTCACTCTCCATAATTTCGCGGTGTCTAATAAGGACGGGACCGCTGATATTTATCTGCATCCCATTAATAGTGGGGCACACTCTCTTTTTGCGTCTCAGGTCGGTGATGATGTTGAAAAGGAAACCATTCAAATTCGCGATATCAATCCATTCATTTTGGGGATTTCCAACGGGGTGGACTTGCTGAAGCTGGACTGTGAAGGAGCAGAATTTGAAATCATCATGGGGTTGACACACGAAAATGCCCAACGGATCAATCGAATTGTTATTGAGCCTACGTCTGGACTGTATGATCGCGAAAAAATGCTGGATCAACTTATTGCGCTTGGGTTCACACACTATTTCGCGCATGGCTTGTTGATTGCGCAAAGACGCTAGGTGGTTTTGCATTTTGAGATTGGGAGAGACTATGAAGAAAATAATTATCGGTCTGATTTTGGTAGCGTCCTTGTGGTTTGTGTTCGCGCCGGGGCCAATTGACCCGGTTGCCTGGCAACCACCTGTCGACAAAGGCTTCATTGGCGATTATGCAGAAAACAAGGTTTTGCTTGATGCAGAGGTTATCCCCATCGATGGCGGAGCCGGTCCTGAAGACGTGGCAGTGGATGCGCAAGGCCGCATATACGGCGGCTTGCATGACGGTCGGATTATTCGATTCACCGACGACGGCACAAATCAGGAAACCTTCGCAACTATTGAAGGTGGCCGGCCCCTTGGATTGCATTTTGATGCAGGCGGAAATCTGATTGTTGCTGACGCCTGGAAAGGTCTGCTGTCGATTAACCCCGTTGGCGAGATTACCGTTCTCACCACCGGGCACGGCGGCAGGTCCTTTGCCTTTACCGATGATCTGGATATCGCGGCGGACGGTAAAATTTATTTCTCCGATGCGAGCGATACCTATAACCAGCCTGACTATTTGTATGACTTGTTTGAGGCACGCGGCCACGGGCGGCTGATGGTTTATGACCCGGCGACGGGCGCGACTGATATGCTTTTGGACGACCTCTATTTTGCCAATGGTATCGCCTTATCGATGAACGAGGACTTTGTGCTGGTCAATGAAACCGGGCGTTACCGGGTAACCCGATATTGGCTGAGGGGAGACAAGACAGGCACCAGCGATATATTTATCGATAACCTGCCCGGCTTCCCGGACGGCATATCGTCAAACCGCAAGGGCACTTTCTGGCTGGCAATGCCGTCACCGCGCAACCCGAAAGTGGACGAAATACATTCAAGTCCTTTTCTGAAAAACATTGTTGCCAAGCTGCCCCGGTCAACCCAGCCCGGTGCAATTAAACGCGGTACGGTTATTGGGCTGAACGAGCAGGGCGATGTTATCGCCGCCTATCATGACCCGCTGGGCGAACATGTTTATATGATTACGTCAGTAGAGCAGGTGGGTGATGTGCTATATCTGGGCAGCCTTGAAGCCCCTCAAATCGCGCGACTTAAGGCTCCTGAATTCGCACGCCTCGGGACCACATTAACGATGAAAGTTTATGATAGAATTGAAAATTGATAATCTTTGCAAGGTCGAGTTAGCCCGTGCCCGGCGGTGGGGTGCCGAAGCTTTGCACTAGCGATCCAACAACCAAATTCCAGCCGTCGACCAGCACGAAGAAAATCAGCTTGAACGGCATGGCTATCATCACTGGTGGCAGCATCATCATGCCCATAGACATCAAAATGGATGCGACCACCATATCGATAACGATGAAGGGCACATACAGCAGGAAGCCAATTTCGAAGGCGCGGCGGATTTCGCTGATCATGAAAGCCGGCACAACAGTCAGCAGCGGCACGGTCTCGGGTGTTGTTTCGGTGGAGTCGCCGCCTGCCATATCAATGAACAGCGCCAGGTCTTTGTCGCGCACATGGGTCAGCATAAAATCTTTCATCGGTGCTGAGGCGCGGTTGAAAGCTTCTGTCTCGTCGATTTCCTGTGCAATCAACGGCTCCACACCTTGTTCCCAGGCGGCGGTCAGCGTTGGTGCCATCACATAGCCGGTTAGAAACAATGCCAACGACACAATAACAATGTTGGGCGGACTTTGCTGGGTGCCCATCGCGCTTCGCAGCAGCGAAAAAACAATCACCATACGTGTAAAGCTGGTCATCATGATAAGAATGCTGGGCGCAAGACTAAGTACGGTTAGCAGCAAAATCATCTGCACGACGCGGCCAGACAAGTCGCCGTCCTCACCCAAATCAAGGTTGATCGACTGTGCTAGCGCATCGCCGGTGCCCATTATGGTAAGCGCAAGTGCCACAGGCACAAGCAACAGCCCAAGTTTCATTGCACCGGCCTTGCTGGGGCGCAAGTGGTCAATCAAGCGAGAGACCAGACTTTTTAGCGATGGATATTGCATGTTGTTAACCTGCATCGCTTGCATTCCCATTGTCAGAAGCGGTACTTGTTGGCGGCGAATTGCTGTCTTTGACGTCGATTTTTCTGGTGCCATCGGCCCCGAACGCCAGCAGATATTCTGTGCCGTGCCAGCGGGCGACCACGAGCCGGTTTCGGGCATCGATCATTTTGCTCTCTAAAATTTCCAACTCTTTGCTTTTTGTGCCGAATTTTGGTTGTCCCGGCATAAAACCAAAGCGTTTAACCGCCCAGGCAAACAGCCCTAGCAGGCCAAGCACAAATACAAGGGCGCTGAAGGCGCCGAAGATATCATCAGCCATCAGGCCGGTCCTCTCGTGTCGGGGGCGCGGTCAGTGCCGCCTTCGATTACTGTTTCTTTGGTCTGGCCGCCCAAAATGGGGGGAGTAGTCGCAGTAAAACCTGGTGGCGTTTCGCCGGTGCTGGTTTCTGTGGTGTGATCCATCATTTTGTTATTTTCTGCGTAAACCCGCTCCAGTATCAGAGACACAGCATGCAAGGCCTCGAGCGGGATAGGGCTTTCAACGTCGAAGGCGTCGAGAAGCTCGGTTAAGTCTTTGTCCTGTCTGACCTTCACGCCTTCTGCAAAGGCTATATCAAGAATTTTTTCAGCCAGCGCGCCCGAGCCTTTAGCGACAATTTTCGGTTGCGATTGACCTTCCTCACCGTGGACGGGGTCTGCGCCTTTAACGGCGACCGCTTTTGGCGTGCGGGGCTGGGTGTCTTTGGGTGATGTCATAGAGCGACTCGTAAAGGCGATTGGGCGGTATTTCTTTTTTGGTGTGAAATTCGGCGAAATAACACCTGTTTTCACGTAATTTAAGCCAACTTGTTTGCAACTTGTTAACCATATGTGTGTCACAGTAGGCTTAACAAAATGTTACCGGATGCTCGGGAAAACCGAGGAAAGAACCAAATATGGACTTAACGTCAATTCCTTTAATGGCCGCTTTGAAAAAGCGTATGCAATGGTTGCATGCCAACCAAACTGCACTTAGCCAGAACATTGCCAACGCTGATACGCCGGGTTACAAATCACAGGAACTGGAGAAGCAGGACTTCTCTGGCCTGGTTGATGATTTATCATCGCCGGGGGCTAAGGAAATGCGCGCTGCTCCGGCCACGGGCATGCGCGCCAACCGAGCAGGCCATATGGGTCCAGGCGGCGGTGCGGCTGACGACATCAGCATGAAAGAGGCGAAAGGCCGCGAGGAATCGCCGACCGGTAACACAGTGGTTCTTGAGGAAGAAATGCTGAAGGTGGCAGACAACCAAATGCAATACGGCATGGTGGTCAATCTATACAAAAAGAATATGGGGCTGTTGAAAATGGCCATGGGTAAAGGCGGAGGGCGCTAGAAAGCGCCTGCGTCAATGGGTAAGCAGCGTGGGGCTGCAAAGCTGAGGTATCAATGGATCTGCAAAAAGCAATGATGGCATCTGCGTCTGGGCTTCGGGCTCAATCGATCCGGATGCGGGTAATTTCCGAAAATATTGCAAACCAAAATTCTGTGGCGTCCGGGCCGGGTGAAGACCCCTATCGTCGCAAGATAGTGACCTTTCAAACTGAACTTGACCGGGCGCAGGGCGTCGAGCTGGTTAAGGCGGGTAAAATTGCCTACGACCAAAAGGCTTTTGGTCAGAAGTATGACCCGGGTAATCCGGCGGCTGACAAAGCAGGGTATGTCAAACAGTCCAATGTAAATGGATTGATTGAAATGATGGATATGAAGCAGGCGCAGCGCACTTACCAATCTAATCTCAATGCACTGGAAGCCAGCCGCCGGTTGGCAACCATGACGCTTGAGCTATTACGCTAAAAAACTCTTCGGGATTAAAATTTCTTCTAGCTGGGAGATGGGGCATGAATATCAAACAAATGGATGCTGTGAATGCCTACGCACAGGCATCAAAGCAATTGCAGCAGGGGCTATCAGGCGCAAAGGAATCTGGCGGTGGCAGTGGGGCCGAATCCGCTTTTTCCTCTTTGGTTACCGAAACACTGGGCGACGTTAAAAGCACCACCGCGAATATGGAAGCAACCAGTGCGAAAGCTTTGGTGGATCAAGCTGATTTGGTTGATGTGGTCACCGCAGTTTCGAACGCTGAGATGGTGGTTGAAACAGTTGTTACCGTTCGAGACAAGGTAATCGGTGCCTATAACGACATTCTGAAAATGCCAATTTAGTAGCGTAGTCCCCGATTTAATATTGTCGCCTCTGGCAGTCCAACCGTGAGAAGCAAATGACCGGACCTGACGTTCTAGATGTGGCACGATTGGCGCTGACCACCCTTATTACAACGTCTTTGCCCATACTGATGGTTGCGCTGGTGGTTGGCTTGGCGATTGCGCTTTTTCAAACCATCACCCAGCTTCAGGAAATGACCCTTACCTTTGTCCCTAAAATTATTGCTGTCTTTATTTCCCTGTTGTTGTTGTTCCCCTTTATGGGCCGCAACTTGAGTGACCTGATGCAGCAGATTGCTGACCGTATTGTCGCTGGGGGATAGGCGCGATGCTTGGTGAAGTTCTACCCGCTGAAGCCTATGTTTTTACACTGATCCTAATGCGGTTAGGCCCGCTTGTTATGCTGATGCCGGTGCTCGGCGACCGGTCTATCCCGGCGCGGGTGCGTATGGGCCTGGCTTTTGCTCTTTCATTGATTATCTACGGTATTCACGCCGACAAAATTCCGCCGATGCCGCCACAGCTGTTCAATCTGTTTACTTTAATGATCCAGGAATTATTGATTGGTTCCATGTTGGCACTTACGGCTCGAATTTTGCTGGCGGCGACCCATACTGCGGGAACGGTTATAGCGTTTCAAACTGGCCTTGCCGCGGCCCAGTCGTTTGATCCGGCGCAGGGTAGCCAAAGTGTGATCGTCGCGTCATTTGTATCGCTGACTGCGATCACCATGATTGTGGTCACTGACCTGCACCATGTTATGATCCAGGGTTTCGCCCACAGCTATGTCAAATTTCCGGTCGGTGAGGCCATTCCCTATGAAGACTTTGCCACCCTGATTGCCCGTTTTGTTGCGGATTCGTTCGCGCTTGGCTTTCAGTTGGCGGCTCCCTTCATTGTTTACGGCCTGATATTTAATGTAAGCCTCGGTCTGGTGGCCCGGATGATTCAGGGGTTTCAGGTGTTCTTTATCGGTATGCCGATGAATTTATTCATGGGTTTCTTTCTAATGAGCCTGCTTATCGGATCATTCATGGAACTGTTTCTTGACCGGTTCGAAACTCATTTATTGTCGTATTTAGGATAAAGAATGGCCGACGAAGACGACAGCCAGAAAACTGAGGAACCCACGCCTAAAAAACTGGAGGAAGCCAGGAAAAAGGGCGAAGTGGCGCAGAGCCAGGAACTGAAAACCTGGTTTATGCTTGCAGCCGGTACAATTGTAGTGGCTGCAGCAGGCAGTTTTATAACCATTGGCATCCGCGCACCGCTGGCAGGCTATATTGGCCACTTGCATGAAATCGAATTTGAGCGCACTGCCGGATTGCAAATTATCAACACACTTGTTTTCGATGTTTTCCTGATTCTGCTGTTGCCATTTGCGATTTTTGTTGTTGCTGCGCTGGCTGGTTCAAAAATCCAGCACAAGGGTGTTTTTACCTTTGATAAGCTGAAGCCGGACCTTAAAAAATTAAACCCTGTAAATGGTTTGAAGAAATTTGGTTCGTCAAAAATTGTTGTAGACTTTGGTAAAGCCATTGGAAAACTGGCAGCCTTGGGCCTTGTCGCATTCATTGTCATATACCCTGAGCGCGCGCAATTGACCGCCATCATGTTTTTGCCGCCGATTGAGATTGTATTATTGGTTCAAACCACTGTGGTTGAACTGATGCTGGGCGTATTGATCTTGATGACAATCATCGCCGCGGTTGATTTTACCTACCAGAAATACCAGCACACCAAAAAACTGCGCATGACCAAACAAGAGGTTAAAGATGAACGTAAGCAAACTGACGGTGATCCAAAAGTTAAGCAACGCTTGCGGTCTATCCGCATGGAGCGGCATTCCCAGCGTATGATGGCGAATGTGCCGCGCGCTGATGTGGTGATCACCAATCCAACCCATTATGCGATCGCGCTGGAATATAAACACGGCTCCATGGAGGTGCCTGTTTTGATTGCCAAGGGCCTTGACGATGTTGCCTTTCGCATTCGCGATCTGGCCAAAGACCACGATATACCCATTGTGGAAAACCCGCCACTTGCCAGGGCCTTATATGCTTCGGTCGAACTGGACGAAGAAGTACCGCCAGACCATTATAAAGCAGTTGCAGAGGTGATCAGTTACATCATGAAGTTACGGCGTTCAGGTCTTGCTCCCAAAGCGAAAGTGGCCGGGTGATAACGGGAATAACGGACGTCCGCTTCTTTTAATCATAAGTGGCTCTTGCGCGGTCAATTCGAAGGCGGCTAGAGTTCACATCAGTATTTCGCCGTTTTGGTACCGCGCCAGGTAGGAAAATATTTTATGGAAAGCCAACTGCCACAACCTATTCGTGACGCGCTCATGAATAATGAGGTCAAATCAGGCTTTAAACTGCTTGCTATGGCGCTTTCAGGCCTTCTGGGTGCAGGCGGTGTGTCTGTTATTACTTATCTGTTCTGGGGCGATACAGGGGCAATCGGTGTTGGCGGCCTTACCCTTGTGATCACTGCCTTCATTCTGATAAAGGCGCTTAAAAACCTTGATACACCGATAGCTGGTGGCGACCGCATGGACCGGGAGCTGTTGCAAAATCTGGTGGCGGTAGATCGGCGTGCATTGATCGTGACCCAACTCGACGGCATCGCACTTGCAGCCAACCAGGCCTTTGAAAGATTGAACGAAAAGCCCGTGCAGCGGCTGCAGGACATGGTGGCCAATGAAGATGGACGTCAGGCGATCAATGCAGTGCTGAATACTGTGCGCCAGGCCGGTAACGGTGCCGCCCAAATTGAGATGGCCGAAAATGATGACGATGAACTGACGCTGGTTGGAAAGCGTGTTGGGCATCATTTGATTTGGCAGATATCCCGCCAAAACCAGCGTGTTCGACTTGATCGGGAAAAAACCATGGTGTCCGGTTGGGCAGCGCCGGTTTTCGAAAAGTTGGAATGCGGTGTTATTTTGGAGGATGCCAGCGGCCAAATTCATTATGCAAATGAAACCATTCTGTTGTGGCTGGGCATTGAAGACCCGGAAGAGATGCCGCTTAAATTGCAGTTAAAAGCGCAAAATACTCAGTTGCTCGTAGGGGGTCGCCAGCGCATTGATGTGGAGGTGACCGATATTCCTCTTAGTGCCCGCGAGGAAGGGCGCAAAATCGGGCAGTTTCGGTTTATCCGTCGCCTGGACCGGGTGCGTGGCGGGCTGGCCTCTATCGAGCGAGAATTTTTAATCGACCCAATTCTGGATGCCGCGCCGATTGCCATTGCCATTGTTGATCGGGACGGCGGGGTTAAGGAATATAATCAGCCATTGAAAATTCATCCCTCGGGAGTACGTACGGAAAGTGGGTCCAGTATTTTCGATTTTATCGTTGAAGAAGACCGCGACGCGCTGAAAGAGCTGATTGAATTTGCCCACGACGGCCGGCCAGCGTCCAAGCCGTTGGATGTAACCTATAGCGGGCAACCAGAGCGGGTCGGGCAGGTATATTCAACGTCGATCACCAAAGGTGACGATAAATATGCAATCTTGTATCTTGTTGATACAACACAGGAAAAAAGCTTTGAGCGACAGTTTGTTCAGGCACAGAAAATGCAGGCTGTTGGCCAGCTTGCCGGCGGTGTTGCTCATGATTTTAATAACCTTCTAACCGCAATTATCGGCTTTTGTGATTTGCTGCTAGTGCGCCATGATGCCGGAGACCAATCGTTCTCCGACATCATTCAGATTAAGCAAAATGCCAATCGTGCGGCCAATCTTGTGCGTCAGTTACTTGCCTTTTCACGCCAGCAAACCCTGCGCCCCAAAATACTTGAGGTAACGGATGTTTTAGCTGACCTGTCCAGCTTGATCAGGCGGTTGATCGGCGAAACAATTGAATTGAAGGTTGTTCATGGGCGTGATCTGCCGCCGACCAAAGTTGATCAGGGCCAGTTGGAACAGGTTATCATAAATTTAGCGGTTAATGCCCGCGATGCCATGAGCAGTGGCGGTAAGCTTGAAATGCGCACCCGATTTATTGGTGCAGATGACCCGTTAGTGGACAAGTATGATGTGGTCGTGCCCGACAATTATATTTTGATCGAAGTGGAGGACAACGGCTGCGGCATACCCAAGAATAATCTGAACAAGATATTTGAGCCTTTCTTTACCACCAAGGAAGTGGGTGAGGGCACCGGACTTGGGCTGGCGACAGTTTACGGCATTGTTAAACAAACCGGCGGTTTCGTATTTGTTGAATCGGAAGTTGGCAAAGGCACCACTTTCCTGCTGCTGCTAAAAGCCCAGGAAGTGAATGACATCGAGCCCGCTGAAGATGCCAAACAGATTGAAACTCAGGAGAAAGATCTGACCGGCAAGGGCACTATATTGATCGTGGAGGACGAAGACCCGGTAAGAATGTTTGCCCGAAGGGCGCTGGAGAATAAAGGCTACAATGTGCTTGAAGCCGATTCGGGTGAGGCGGGCCTTGATGTGCTCAATACCACCAAAACAACCATTGATTTGCTGATTACCGATGTTGTGATGCCCAACATGGACGGCCCGGCATTGGTGAATGCCGCTCGCAAGGACAGACCTGACATGCCGGTAATTTTCATATCCGGATACGCGGAAGACATGTTCCGCAAAGACCTGGAAGCCGAGGAATTCCAGTTTCTGCCCAAGCCCTTTACGCTGAAAGCACTGGCGGAAACCGTGAAATCAATATTGGAATAGCCAAGCGCAGACGAGAGATTACCGAGGCTTTGTGGCTGTAATTCGGGGCCTAATTCTCACTGAAACCCGTTAAAAACACAATGAGAACAAAAGGTGAAAATTAATGCTTGGCAAGTGAGAACAAAATGTGTACAAACATTCCATTGCACCCAAACAACAGCTATGGAATAAGGAACCCGGACAATGGCATTACCAAACCTCGAATTGGTTAAAGGAGCATCCATGGACAAGAGCAAGGCTCTAGAGGCAGCCCTTGGGCAAATTGATCGGGCATTCGGTAAGGGCTCGGTGATGAAGCTGGGTCAACGCGAATCCAGTATCGAGATCGAAGCCATCTCAACAGGCTCGCTTAATCTGGACATAGCGCTTGGCATTGGTGGTCTGCCCAAAGGTAGAATCGTTGAAATTTATGGGCCGGAAAGCTCGGGCAAGACAACGCTGGCGTTGCACGCTGTTGCAGAGGCGCAAAAAGCGGGCGGCATTGCTGCATTTGTTGATGCCGAGCATGCGCTTGATCCTATTTATGCCCGTAAGCTGGGCGTTGATGTCAATGAGCTTCTAATCAGCCAACCGGATACTGGCGAGCAGGCGCTTGAAATCACCGACACATTGGTTCGTTCCGGTGCCATCGACATTCTGGTGGTTGATTCTGTTGCGGCTCTGACGCCGCGTGCGGAACTGGAAGGCGAGATGGGGGACAGCCACGTTGGCCTGCAGGCTCGGTTGATGAGTCAGGCGCTTCGGAAGTTGACTGCTTCAATTTCAAAATCAAACACCATTGTTATTTTCATCAACCAGATCCGTATGAAAATTGGTGTGATGTACGGCAGTCCCGAAACCACCACCGGGGGTAACGCACTTAAGTTTTATGCATCTGTTCGTCTTGATATACGCCGTATTGGGCAAATAAAGGACAAAGACGATATTGTCGGGAATGCCACACGGGTGAAAGTGGTTAAAAATAAGGTCGCGCCGCCTTTCAAACAGGTTGAGTTCGATATTATGTACGGTGAAGGCGTGTCAAAAATGGGCGAAATTATCGACCTGGGCGTTAAGGCCGGTGTGGTTGAGAAATCTGGTTCCTGGTATAGCTATTCAAGCCAACGCATCGGACAAGGGCGGGAGAATGCCAAACGTTTCCTCTTGGAAAACTCAGATATTTCAGAGGAAATCGAACAACTTATCCGCCAAAATGCAGGATTGGTTAACGAAGCCATGTTGACAGAGCCCTCGATTGATGAGGATGCTGAATAATTTGACGTGTAGTTTTTAAGCCAATGAATTTTAGCCAATGAATTTTAGCCAGTAAGTTTTAGCCAGTAAGTTTTAGCCGGAAAATATGGTTGGGAAAAAGGGGTGGATTTCCACTCCTTTTTTAATGCCTTGGCCAAACGAGCACCATCTGTTGCCAGAGTATCAATGTGTGCCGCAATTTACCGGCGTATGCCGTCCCAGCCAGCATAATTTCCTTGAGAAATACCCCACCTGCTATACATAGTCTGTTGCAATTGTGTTGCGCGCTGTTAGGGCACATATTTCGTTAGCTGGAGAGGCGTTGACTATGTCGAGCAATCAGACAGGAATGGGGACTGCTACAGGCTCCGGTTCGATCAAGAGCACCAATGAAATCAGGAAGACTTTCCTGGATTTTTTTGCGGCCAATGGTCATAGCGTTGTACCGTCAGCGTCACTGGTGCCCGTCAACGACCCAACGCTGATGTTCACCAACGCTGGAATGGTGCCGTTTAAGAATGTATTCACCGGCGCGGAAAGTCGGCCCTACAGTCAGGCAGTCTCATCGCAAAAATGTGTACGGGCTGGCGGCAAACACAATGATCTCGACAATGTGGGTTACACAGCCAGGCATCATACGTTTTTTGAGATGCTGGGTAATTTCTCATTTGGTGACTATTTTAAGGACCAGGCAATTTCGCTGGCATGGGAACTGATTACTAAAGAATATGGCATCGATCCAGACCGACTGACTGTAACAGTGTACCACGATGATGATGCAGCCTATGATCTGTGGCGCAAAATTGCAGGCTTACCGGAAGATCGTATTATCCGGATTGCCACTAATGATAATTTTTGGTCAATGGGCGAGGTTGGCCCTTGCGGACCATGCTCGGAAATTTTCTATGATCACGGCGACCATATTTGGGGTGGCCCTCCAGGAAGCGCAGACGAGGACGGGGACCGCTTTGTCGAAATCTGGAATTTGGTTTTCATGCAATATGAACAGCGCAGTGGTGCTGATCGGGTTGACCTGCCGCGTCCCAGTATTGATACAGGTATGGGCCTGGAGCGTATTGCAGCGCTGCTGCAGGGTATCCACGACAACTATGAAACAGATATTTTCAAGCGATTGATCGCTGCATCGATTGATGCCACAGGCGCGAAAGAAACCGATGCAACGCGTAGCTCTCACCGGGTTATAGCGGACCATTTGCGGGCCTGTAGTTTCCTGATAGCCGACGGCGTATTGCCTTCCAACGAAGGGCGGGGTTACGTGCTGCGCCGGATCATGCGCCGTGCAATGCGCCATGCCCACTTGTTGGGGGCGAAAGATCTGGTGATGCACCAGTTGGCACCTTCACTGGTCGGGGAGATGGGGCAAGCGTTTCCCGAGCTGATCCGGGCGGAGCGGTTGATCGAGGAAACTTTGAAACTGGAGGAATCAAAATTCCGTCAGATGCTGGAAAAAGGCATGCGTTTGCTTGACGACGAAGTTGGGAAAATCTCGGGTGATACACTGGCAGGTGATGTGGCGTTCAAGCTGTATGATACGTTTGGCTTCCCGCTCGATTTGACGCAGGATGCCTTGCGGTCACAAAGTCTCAAAGTTGACGTTGACGGCTTCAATAAATCGATGGAGCAGCAGCGGGCCAAAGCTCGCGCTGCATGGTCGGGCTCAGGCGATGCAGCCACTGAAACAGTTTGGTTTGACCTGCATGACCAACACGGCGCAACCGAGTTCGTTGGTTATACATCCGAACAGGCTGAAGGCCAGATTATTGCCTTGGTTAAGGGCGGAGAGCTGGTGGAAAAGGCGGCGGTGGGCGACGAGGTTGCGGTTGTCACTAATCAAACACCTTTTTACGGCGAATCCGGCGGGCAAATGGGTGACACCGGGTCGCTGGCGGCTGACGGTACGAAAGTAACTGTCACCGACACTATGAAGAAAATAGGCGCTCTGCATGTGCATGTTTGCCGTGTGGACGTGGGATCAATTGAGGTTGGCCAGGTACTTGACATGACGGTTGATGGCCATCGTCGCCGTCAATTGCGGGCAAACCATTCAGCAACCCATGTGCTTCACGAGGTGTTGCGCCGTGAGCTGGGCGACCATGTCACCCAAAAAGGGTCATTGGTTGCGCCCGAGAAGTTGCGGTTTGACATATCTCACCCCAAGGCCATTAAAGACGCTGAACTGGAGGCGATTGAGGCTGCCGTTAATGATGTCGTACGTAACAACTCAGGCGTTCAAACCCGGTTGCTTAGTTTTGACGACGCGGTCGAGGCTGGAGCAATGGCATTGTTTGGTGAAAAATACGGCGACGAAGTGCGTGTGGTTTCCATGGGACGTGTTGTTAGTGAAGGCGCAGCCGATTTTTCTGTCGAGCTGTGCGGCGGCACCCACGTTGATAGGCTCGGCGAAATTGGTCTGTTTACCATCACATCGGAAAGTGCGGTTTCGTCGGGTGTAAGGCGTATCGAAGCCTTGACCGGTGCTGCTGCTCATGCCCATCTTATCAAACAACAGAAACTGCTTAAAGCTGCCGCTGCAATGGTTAAATCCAGCCCCGACGAGCTGGGTGACCGCGTCGCTGCGCTTCAGGCTGAACGAAAAAGCCTGGAAAAAGAGTTGGCCGAAGCCCGCAAACAGGCGGCTATGGGTGGCGGGGCGTCTGCAGGCCCGGAAACCAAGCTCGTTAACGGGACACAGTATCTTGGTCAGGTTCTGGCCGGAGTTAGTCCCAAAGACCTTCGTGGTTTGGCAGACGACACCAAGAAAAGAATTGGCAGCGGCGTTGTGGTGCTGATTGCGGTTAATGACGGCAAAGCAGCGGTGCTGGTAGGGGTTACCGACGACCTGACAGATACGATCAGCGCCGTTGACCTTGTGCGTGTTGCCGCTGCGACGGTTGGCGGTAAAGGCGGCGGTGGCCGCGCTGATATGGCGCAAGCTGGCGGGCCGGACGGCGCAAACGCTCTGGCAGCACTTGACGCTGTGGAAGCAGCGTTGGCAGGTTAGGCTTTCTGAAGGCGCTTTGAACGGAGGTGAGGTATTTTTGAACCGACACAACCCAGATCAGTAACGAGGCGGGCGTCTGATTTCTTTGAGCTCGGTCGCTTTGGTGGCCGCTCGGCGGCTGCGTTTGAATATTTCATGGTTGTGTTGATTTTTGCCAATGTGGCGGCAGTCGCGCTTGAAACACTCCCTGCCATGTGGAACAGGTATTCGGTTTTTTCCAGTGGTTCGACGTTTTTTCGGTCTCGGTTTTCACCCTTGAGTATTGTTTGCGTGTCTGGGCAAGTTCGGAAAGTTCCAGCGAGAAAGGCGGCATGCCTTTCCGGCGGCGGCTCAGATACATTGCATCTCCGCTGGCGATCATTGATCTGCTGGCTATTTTGCCTTTTTACCTCAGTGCTTTTGTTTCGATCGATTTGCGGGCACTTAGAATTTTCCGCTTATTGCGGCTTCTGAAATTGGTGCGTTATTCGCCTGCACTTTCATCGTTGTCGCGGGTCCTTTATCTTGAACGCCGGGCGCTGTCGGCAGCATTTTTAATCATGACAGGTATGCTGTTTTTTTCAGCAACGCTTGCGCATCTTTTTGAGAACGAGGCGCAGCCAGATGCTTTTGGCAGCATCCCGGCGGCGCTTTGGTGGGCGCTTGCGACCCTTACGACAGTAGGGTACGGCGACGTGGTGCCTGTTACGGACGCCGGGCGGATGTTGGGTGCCGCAGTTATGATTATCGGTTTTGCTTTTTATGCTGTGCCAATAGGTATTATTGCCTCCGGTTTTTCAGAGGAGGTTCATCGGCGGGAATTCGTGGTGCCGGTTCGCATTATTGAGGACTTTCCGGTATTTCAGCATTTAACGCCAGCTGCCGCCAAAGAGTTGGCGTCCCGAGTTCGTGCGCTATCGGTAGCGCCCGGTACCGTGATGACCCATAAGATGGATATGCATAATGGCCTTTACTGCATTGTTTCGGGGGAGATAAGTGCCTTTTATCATCACCGGGCCATTCCACTTGCCAGCGGCGATTTTTTTGGTGAATGTGGTTTGATCTCAGACCGGGGCAGGCAACCTTCGACAGTGGCGCGTGCCCGCTCAAAACTAATTTGGCTTGAAAGTGTGGATCTTCACACGCTGTTGTCCATATTCCCCGAATTCGCCGCAGGCTTGTCAGAATATTCGGCCTTGCGGCTCGCGGAGTTTGTTGAAAACAGCTATCTGAGTATCGAGGACCGGAAGTCCATGCTGACGGCGCTTCATCAGCGCACGGGTTTAAATGATCTCACTTGACCCAAAGGCTTCCTTGCCCCCTATTAACGCTAGGAAACCTATATGTTGGATATTGAAGCTTGAAACTGTTTTTCTATTTTGGCTTGACTGTAGTTTGCGGTTTGGGATGGCCCAGTTTGGCGCTGACGAACCAAACCGAAGCGCAAGAAACTGTCCAGTTTCTTTATGAGGAATACCCTCCATACACCTACGAACGTGATGGCATGGTGCAAGGGCTGATCGTGGATCGGGTAAAGCATTTGTCCAACCAAACAGGAATTAAAATTTCCTGGCAGGAAAGCAACTTCAAAAGAATTGTTCGCCAGATCAATAAACCCGATATGCGCCAATGCGCAGCGGGCTACGGCAAAGAGCTGTTCGATTTGACTACTGCCTGGGTAAGTGCAACTCTTGCGCTCGTGTCAAACGATACGATAGCCATTCGGGCTGGCGACCTGAAACATTTTGAGAAACATCAGTCGATGGATGATATTTTGAGCGATCAGAGCCTGCGTGGTGCGTTCATACAGGGGGCGGATTACGCAGGTTTTGACGAGACTTTGTTGACAGCAGCCGACAACCGCCATCTGGTTGCCAATACAAGTGATCTGAAACTTGGCATGCTGGTGGCGCGAAGTCGTGCCCATTTTGCCATGATAGATGAACTTCAAACCAGTTATCTGAGGGAGAACGTTCGGGGTGCTGACCATTTGGTCAGTTTCAGGGTCGAGGGTATCACGTCGTCGCGGCGTCTTTATGTGGCGTGTGGCAGTGGCGTTGAAAGGCGGATACGCCGTGAGCTTGATGATGCTATTACGCAGCTGTTCTCCCCTGCGACACTCGTGCCTTAAAAAACGTCCGCGATTGACGCGAGCGTTAATTATATTTTCGCCCAGACCAACTAAGCCATTCGATCCTGCAGGTTAGAATCGATCTTGTCGAAAAATTGACCAGTGGTCATCCAGCTTTGGTTCGGGCCGATCAGTAAGGCCAAATCTTTGGTCATCGAACCTTTTTCCACTGTCTCAATACAGGTCCTTTCAATCAACTCACCGAAGGCTGTCACCTCAGGGGTATTGTCCATCATGCCGCGATATTTAAGGCCGCGAGTCCAGGCAAAGATCGACGCAATTGGGTTGGTCGATGTTTCCTTGCCTTCCTGATGCTGGCGATAGTGGCGCGTGACCGTACCGTGCGCGGCCTCGGCTTCAACGGTCTTCCCGTCAGGCGTCATAAGAACGGAGGTCATTAATCCCAGCGAGCCAAAGCCTTGTGCGACAGTATCAGACTGAACATCGCCGTCGTAGTTTTTGCAGGCCCAAACAAAACCGCCGGACCATTTCAGCGCACAGGCCACCATATCGTCGATCAAACGGTGCTCGTATGTCACGCCTGCGTCTTTGAACTTGTCTTTGAACTCGGCTTCAAAAACTTCTTCAAACAGGTCTTTGAAGCGGCCGTCATAGGCTTTGAGGATGGTGTTTTTAGTAGACAGGTAAACAGGCCATTTGCGTGCAAGGCCATAATTCATGCAGGCGCGGCCGAAGTCACGGATTGATTCGTCCAGGTTATACATGCCCATGGCAATGCCAGAATCGGCAAATTCGTAAACTTCTTTTTCGATGGCCTCGCCGCCGTCGGAAGGCTCAAATTTCATGGTCAGTTTACCAGCACCCGGCACAAGAAAGTCAGTAGCGCGGTACTGGTCGCCAAATGCGTGGCGCCCGATAACAATTGGTTGGGTCCAACCGGGAACCAGACGGGGTACATTTTTGATGATGATCGGCTCACGAAATACCGTACCGCCCAGAATGTTGCGGATGGTGCCGTTCGGGCTGCGCCACATTTTTTTCAAATCAAATTCTTCGACCCGCTGCTCGTCCGGCGTAATCGTCGCGCATTTAACACCCACCCCGTGTTCTTTAATGGCATTGGCGGAATCGATGGTTATCTGATCATCTGTTTCGTCACGTTTTTCAACCGAAAGGTCATAATATAGCAGGTCGACGTCCATATAGGGCAGAATCAGCCGCTCGCGGATCCATTGCCAGATAATGCGTGTCATCTCATCGCCGTCGATTTCAACGATGGGGTTCTTTACTGCTATCTTACTCATATGTCCCTCAACTCTTTGAATTAGTTGGCGCGGTTCTGGTGCGAATGCGCCTAGTGTCAGCCCGGATATCCGGGTCGATTTAGCCGAACACTAACACCTCAAACCCTTGATTTGAAGCGCAAAGTAGTCATGTGCGTCTTATTTTCAGGCTGACATGGCTTTATTGATTTTGGGTTTGTCTGTTATGCGTATCGAGGAAGGCGACAGCCTCTGCTGGTGAGGTTACAACGGTTAACAGGTTTGCATTCTGCGGCGAGGCAAAACCGTCTGCAACTACGTGGCTTACCAGTTCTACCAGCGGAGACCAGTAACCGTTTGTGTTTACCAGTATAATTGGTTTGCTATGCAAACTAAGCTGGGCCCATGTCATCATTTCCAGCGTTTCATCCAACGTGCCCAGACCGCCGGGCAGAACAATAAAAGCGTCAGAGCGCTCAAACATCATTTTTTTTCGCTGGTGCATGTCGTCAGTGACATGCAGTTCCGCCAGCCCGGGCTGGGTAATTTCTATGTCATCCAGATGCTCGGGAATGATGCCGATAACGTTGGCGCCGTTGTCCCGTGCGGCGCGGGCAACCACGCCCATCAGGCCAATACTGCCGGCGCCGTAGACCAACGACAGCCCGGCAGCGGCAAGACGTTGGCCAAGCTCTTCGGCTTGTTTTTGGTATAAGTCCTTGTTACCAAGTCGAGATCCGCAGTAGACACACACTGACTTTACCGGGTTTGACTTCTGCATGCGGGTGCTCCTGACGGTTTGATTTTATTGCGTGAACAAACTTTTGACACGTTTATGTTAAAATTATCTATAATAATAATGTCCGGATTGTTAAGACGTATATGAAACCGGGTAATAGAGCTAACGACAGCGCTCGCCCTTCGTGAGTAGTGATAGAATATGGCCCTGCTGGCAAACGCTTCTGGGAAAAATAATATTTTCGCCTTCCTTGCTATGGCCATTGGCCTTGGCTTGGCGCTTTATTATGTTTTCTCCGGTGAGCCTGACACAGCGCCGGAAGCTGGCCAGCAACCGCTCGAAGTTGAAGCTGTTGTGCCTGCAGAAGTGGCATTTGTGCCCGAATTTGATCTTGTGAGAATTTCACGCGGCGGAACCGGTGTTATAGCAGGGCGCATGGCGGCTGGCGCGGATGTAGCGCTCTATGCCAACGGGGTTAAAGTAGCCGAGGTGGTTGCAAACGAAGACGGTGAATGGGTGATCATTCTTGATCAACCTTTAAAAGCCGGATCGGTTGAACTGAATCTCAAGGCGGTGGACAGAAAAACCAAACGTGCGTCGGAAGCCAGGCAGGTTGTGGTGGTTTCAGTACCAGAACGCGATACGGATCGGTTCATTGAAAGCCAACAGAACGGCGTCGTTGCGGTGTTGACACCCAAACAAGGAAATGGGCCAAGCACTGTGCTGCAAAAACCCGGCGTTGCGGCATATGCTGAAGTCGGTGACAGCCTGAGTGTCGACACAGTGGATTATGGCGCTGGGAATGGCTCAATTGTTACCGGCCGATCGCTGCCCAGGGTAGAGGTACGGTTGTATCTTGATGGTCAGTTTGTAGACAGTGTGCGGGCAGATGATAGTGGCCGTTGGACCATTCCGCTTGCAGATCAGTCGCTGACGGATGGTGACCACATGATCAGAGTTGATCAAACCGTAGGTGACGGGCAGGTTCAGTTGCGGGTCGAGCAGCCGTTTGTTACTGGCCAGCCAATTGATCAAAGTCTCGCTGAAGGCGGCGTTTTCGTGCGCCCTGGTAATTCGCTGTGGCAAATTGCTCGTCAGCTATATGGTTCCGGCGTTCGCTACACATTGATATTCGGTGAAAACAGCGATCAAATTACAGATCCTGACCTTATTTACCCTGGCCAGGTGTTCAAGCTGCCACTTAAGCAGTAGTAGACAGTTATATGGTTGGGGCTTCGCGCCGCTGTCAAAACTCGTGTCAAAACCCGGTGTTGGTACCTTTTAGCAAGGTTTCAGGTGAGACCTGAGGGTGCGAAGGTGCGATTCTGCGTGCATTAAAATTGTTGTCAGCGCCACCAGCAGGTCATTTCCCAGCAGTTTTTTCCCGGTAACTGTCAAGCTGTCAAAATGCACATCGCCCTTGTGGTCAATGGAATAGGCACCGTCAATTTTTCGGTTGTTGAGATAAAGGCGCTCGATTGCCTGTGCGCGGTGGCCCGCATTTTCAATTGTATAATAAAGCCGGCCCAAAACAGCTTGCAGTCGCACGATGTATGTTCCGTCGCGCCGTTCCTCTGCCAAGGCCTTGAAGCGCATGCCCTCCCAATCAAACGCAATACGGTCAAACTGCTGGTTGTCGAGAGACGCAAGATGCTGTTCAGCCTGATTGATCGATTGTTCAAGTTTCATCAGATATTGACCTGCTATATTTTAAAACTAAACGACGACCCCGTTGCCAAGCATCGCTCTTTGCCCTTAAACAAGCGTTAACGTGCGTTACAGAATTTTTTGCTTATCTTTGTGAATGACCGTCGTTGACCTGTTTTCTTGACGTATGAGGTGAAAATCGCCAGTGTGTGGCAAATTTCCGTATTGTTGGAGTGAATACGGTAGGACCAATGTGGTGAATGGCTGAAGCCGGAGATTTGCCAAAATTACAGGATGTAGATTAATGAAAGCGTCAGACGCTGTATTGACCCCAATCCATAAAGAGGGCCACAGGTTTATCGCAGTTTTTTTTGCGGTGTCTTTGCTGTTGTTTTATTTTATTGCGCCAACATTAGGTTGGGTAGGTTTGCTAATAACCGCATGGTGCATTTATTTTTTCCGCGACCCCAACAGGGTTGTGCCAGCCGCCAAAGGTGTGCTGGTCAGCCCTGCAGACGGTACTGTAAGCGCTGTTGTGGAGGTTGACCCGCCCGCCGAACTGGGAATGGGTGATGATCCTTTGATGCGGATATCGATTTTCCTGTCGGTTTTTAACGTTCATGTTAATCGGGTTCCGGCGGCGGGTAAAATCACGAGCCTTGCTTATGTTCACGGTAAATTTCTCAGCGCCGCCGACGAAAATGCCGGTGAGGAAAATGAGCGCCAGCTGGTGCGCATGACCACCGAGGACGGCCATGATGTCGCCTTTTCTCAGGTCGCCGGGTTGGTTGCGCGGCGCATTATTTGTGATTTGAAAGAAGGCGACGAAGTTGCGCGCGGTGATAGGTTTGGGCTAATTCGGTTTGGTAGCCGGACCGATATATATCTGCCCAAAGATATGGCGGCGACGGTAGATGTTGGGCAAACAATGATCGGCGGCGAAACAATCATTGCACGTGGTGTCTAATCAGCCGATTAGATCGCTAAATCCGGAAAGTCACTTATGATGCGGGCAATTTCGATCAGGACCATTTTACCCAGTGTGGTGACGTTGTGTGCCTTTATGGCCGGGGTGACAGCTATCCGCTTTGCTCTGGCAGGCAAATGGGAACTGGCGGTCGCGTCAATTGCTCTGGCCGGTATATTCGATGGTCTTGATGGCACCGTTGCCCGCTTGCTGAAAAGTACCAGTAAATTCGGCGCTGAACTGGATAGCCTTTCCGACGTGGTTTCCTTCGGCGTGGCACCCGCCGTTGTACTATATCTGTGGACACTGGAAAGTCTTGATCGATTGGGCTGGGCGGTAGCCCTTGTCTATGCAACTGCAATGGCCCTGCGTTTGGCCCGTTTTAATGCACGTATGGAAGATGAAGAAGAACCTCGTAAACGGCTGGGTTATCTTACCGGTGTCCCTGCTCCGATGGGGGCAGGGCTTTTGCTGATGCCTATGATGATAGATTTGGCAACCGACGGAAGCCTCGTTCGGGACCTGCCACTTGCTGTGGCTGCTTATGCAGTGGCAATTGCTTTGTTAATTGTATCGACAATTCCTACGTTATCTCTCAAAGCTTTCAGGGTTCACCGGTCTGCTTTTGTTCCGATTATGCTGGTTATAGGTATAGTAATAGCGGGTTTGTTTGTGCGGACATGGGCCGTGATGGTCGGCATCGGCGTACTTTATATTGCCAGCTTGCCTTTCTCGGTTTTCGCCTACAAGCGCAGAAATGCCGCAAAGGATGGACGGCGCTCTTGAGCCGCTTTGCTCATCCAAATTCAAATTGAAATTTTCGGACCCATTCGGCCTGTTATGCAGCAGTGACCTGCTTGCTCAAGCGTGAGTTCCGCGAGCGGGCCATGTTTGGCACTCAACTTGCTTATTAAACCGTGAAATGATGACATTGAAAGCCACCGGGATTTCTAAGTCATTTGAAACAAGGGTTTATACCAAGTCGGAAGGTCGGCAAAAATGGCACAGATATCAGATTATTCACGGCACTATACGGCAAAAACAATACAGGCAGGCGTAGCTGCGGCGTGTTTACTGATTTTACCAGCATGCGCGAGCCAAAATTTGTGGCAGGGCGAAGAGGTTCTGGTGGAGGCGCGGCAGCAAGCTTTGGAGCAGGATGTTGGATTTGTCTCAGAGGACCACCGCGCCCTTAGAGACAGGTTTAACGCGCTCGAGCGACTTTACGTGGAACTTGTTCAGCACGTGCGTGCGCAAGAAGCGGTTCTCGCTGGCATCAATAAGAAAGTGGCTAATGTAGAGAAGGACCCCAAGGTTCAGGCATCGGTCGGCCGCGTGCGCAACGATGTTTCTGTTATCCGCGACCAATTAAAGAAGCTTGAGAATAGATTGTTTTCAGTTGAAATGGCTGAGACCACCAAGCCGGCGTTTGTTGCCAAGGCAAAAGCACCAACCGGTCGTGCTGAGGCAGCTGCCGACGTTGACAAAGCGACCGCCGCAGACGCAACTCCGGTTAGCAATGTGAAACGAAACGAAGAAGCCTTTTTCGGGATCCATCTGGCGTCTTTCCGCAGTAAAGATCAGGTCAACAGCGGCTGGAGCAATCTCGCCCAAACCTATTCCAGTGACCTTCAGGGCTTGACACCACTGCTATATGTGCAAAGCCAGGAGGGCATTGGAACTTTCATGCGGTTAGTCGCGGGTCCACTGATTAGTGAGCAGGAAGCGGATGCCCTGTGTACGCGCATAAAACGCATCAGTGCTGATCAATATTGCCGCGTTTCAGAATATCAGGGCGAACCCATCGGCTGATTGTTTGTTGAGTGAGACTCAGTTGCTTGTCTCAAG